>NZ_JBIVID010000010.1:0-211201 GCF_044749525.1 Pseudomonas sp. NPDC089395 | reverse complement strand
TCAAGATGAAACTCGGCGGCCTGAGCCCTGTGGCTTACAGAGCCCAGGCCGCGTAGCCTTACACACTCAGCGTCCAACTTTTGGGGTGCAGCTCAACCCCGCTGTGCGTGTGTGTAGGAGCGGATTCATCCGCGATGAGGCCCGAACAGATCCAACGCCTTCAGACCCGATCACGCATCCGATACCAGGCCTTGGCCGCCGCCTCCAGCGGCGCAGCCAGCAAATCACCCCCAGGGAATCGCCCGTTGTCGATCCCCTGGTACAAACTCAACAGCTCGTCGTCGCCCAGAATCGCATCGCTGACCGCCCGCGCCGCCGCCAGGGTCGGCAGCACGCCATGCCCGGAAAAGCCTTGCAGCCAGTAGCGCTGGCCCTGGCGGCCAACGTCCGGGGTGCGCTGGAAGCTGCAGTCGATGTGCCCGCCCCAGGCGTAATCGATGGTCACGCCGGCCAGTTGCGGGAATACCCGTTCCAGGTAGGGGCGGGTGGCGCTGGCGACATCCTTGGGGATGCCGCCCAGGTAGGTGCAGCCACCGCCGAACAGCAGGCGGTGGTCGGGGGTGAGGCGGAAGTAGTCGGGCACGAACTGGTTGTCGATCACGCAGCTGTTGCGCGGCAGCAGCGAACGCGCGACATCCGCCCCCAGCGGCGCGGTGGCCACCTGGTACGAGCCGACCGGCAACAACCGGCGCGACAGGCTGCGGTCGAGGCGGTCGATGTAGGCATTGCAGGCCAGCACCAGCACCTCGCAGCGCACCTCGCCCTGGGCGGTGCGGGCGATATGACCGCTGGCTGTCTGCTGCAGTTCCAGCACCTGGCTCTGCTCGAAGATCTGCCCGCCGTGGGCCTCGATGGTAGTGGCCAGGCCCTGAGCCAGCTTCAGCGGGTTGAGGTGTGCGCCCTTGGCGTCGTACAGCGCGGCCTGGTAGCGCGGGCTGTCGATCCACTGTCCCAGCTCGTCGCGGCCGATCAGGTGCAGGGCGTCATAGCCCCATTTGTGCTCGGCTTCGTGCAAGGCTTCTTCCAGCAGTTTCACCCGACGCGGCAGCACCGCCGTCCACAGGCTACCCATGCGGTAGTCGATATCGAAGCCATGACGCAGCGGCAATTGGCGCAGCTCGTCGGCGGCCCAGCACATGCTCTGCCACAGGCGCCGAGTGCGTTCCACGCCCAAGGCCTTTTCCAGCGGCGGCATGTCGCATGACCAGCCCAGCAAGGCCTGGCCACCGTTGCGCCCGGACGCAGCCCAGGCCACGCGGCTGGCTTCCAGCAAGGTCACACGCTTACCGGCCAGGGCCAGGCGCAGGGCGGTGTGCAGGCCGCTGAAGCCGGCACCGACGATCAGCACATCAGTGTCGTGAGAAGCTTGCAGGGTGGGGCGCAGAGGGATGCTGGCGGGGTAGGTCTGGGCGTAGTAACTGGCGACGTGCTGGGCGGATTGCTTGAACATGCCTGAGCCTCGTGAAAATTATTGTGATTATTTTCATGAAAACTTAGCAGGAAAATTTCACGACGCCAATCCGTTCGTTGTTTCGGGTGGCCTCATCGCCGGCTTGCCGGCGATGAGGCCAGAGCAGGCACACATCAACTGGAGGCCTTGCGTCGTGGCTGTCTCGGCTTGCTGCCAACCGTTTTGGCCCCGCTGCTGTCAGCCTTGCCTTTGCCTCCGGCGCGGCGCTTTTTCTTCCACGGCGCCGCCTTGCCCACCGCCGGCCCGCTGATGCTCATGCGCATGCCCCGGCAGCGCTCCACCAGCTTGCCCATCCACGCCGACTGCCGGGCGACGAATTCTTCCAGGCTCATTTCACCGCTTTGCACCATGTCCAGCGCCTGCTCCCAGATGGCGGTGGTACCGGGGTCGGCGATGGCGCGGGGCACGGCGTCGATCAGGCTGAACGCGGCCGGAGTGGCGGCCAGGGCCTTGCCGTTTTTCACCAGGTAGCCGCGGTCGAGCAGGCCCTGGATGATGCTGGCGCGGGTAGCCTCGGTGCCGATACCGGTGGTTTCCTTGAGCTTCTGCTTGAGGCGCGGATCGTCAACCAACTTGGCCACGTTCTTCATGGCCTTGATCAGGTCGCCTTCGGTGAATGGCTTGGGGGGCTGGGTCCACAGGTCTTTCAGTTGCAGGCTTTGCACCGCGCAGTCCTGGCCCTCGCGCAAAGTGGGCAGTACCTGGGCCGGCGCTGCCTCGCGGCCTTTGGCCGGGGTCAGTGCCTCGGGCAGGGCGCGGCGCCAGCCTGGCTCGACGATCTGCTTGCCCACGGCGCGCAGGGCGTGGCCGGCGCAGTCGAACTCGGCCTGGGTGCGGTCGTATTCATGGTTGGGCAGAAACTGCGCCAGGTAACGCGCGCGGATCAGGGTGTACACGGCCTTGTGCTTGGCCGGCAGGCGCGAGGGGTCGCTGGCTGCGGCAGTGGGAATGATGCCGTGGTGGGCGCTGACCTTGGCATCGTTCCAGGCCCGCGAGCGGCGCTGGGGTTCAAGGTGCTCCTGCAGCGGCGCGAGGCTGGCGTCGACGCGCTGCAGTGCAGCGAGGATGCCCGGCGCTTCGCTGTGCTGGCTGAGCGGCAGGTAACCGCAGTCGCTGCGCGGATAGGTGATCAGCTTGTGGGTCTCGTAAAGGGACTGGGCGATGTCGAGGGTTTCCTGGGCGCCGAGGCCGAATTTCTTCGAGCACAGCTCCTGCAGGGTGCCAAGGTCGAAGGGCAGCGGCGCGGCCTCGCGCACGCGTTCGGTGACAATCTTGAGCACCCGCGCCGTGCCGGCGTTGCCGATGGCGCTGGCGGCCGCTTGCGCCAGTGCCTGGTTGAGGCAGCGGCCTTGATCGTCGCAGGCGTCTTCTGGCGCGCGCCATTGGGCGTTGAAAACCTGGCCGGCCTGTTCCAGCTGCACATCGATGGCCCAGAACGGCACGGGCACGAAGTCGGCGATGCTGCGGTCACGGTCTACCACCAGGCGCAGGGTCGGGGTTTGCACCCGCCCCACCGGCAGCACGCCCTGGTAGCCGGACTGGCGGCCAAGCAGGGTGAACAGCCGGCTCATGTTCATGCCGATCAGCCAATCGGCGCGCGAGCGGCCCAGTGCCGAGTGATACAGATTGAAGGTTTCCTGACCGGGCAGCAGGCGCGCCAGGGCCTTGCGGATGGACGCGTCGTCCAGTGCCGACAGCCACAGGCGCTGGATCGGGCCGCGGTAGCGACAGTGCTCGACCAGCTCGCGGGCGATCATCTCGCCCTCGCGATCGGCGTCTGTGGCGATTACCAGCTCGCGTGCCTCCCCGAGCAGGCGCTTGACGGCCTTGAACTGGCTGGCGGTCTTGGGCTTCACCAGCATCTTCCACTTTTCCGGGATGATCGGTAGGTCGGCCAGGTTCCAGCGCTTGTAGCGTTCGTCGTAGCTGTCGGGTGGGGCGGTTTCGAGCAGGTGACCGATGCACCAGGTCACGCAGACGTCGGTGCCTTGCCAACAGCCGTCGCCTTTGCGCTGGGCGCCGAGGACTTTGGCGATGTCTTTTGCCTGGGAGGGTTTTTCGCAGAGGAACAGGCGCATGGCCGCAAATGCTTCATCGGGAATGATGGGCACTAGGATGCGCAAGCGGGGGCGCAGAGGCAAGTTTTATCTGGATGGATGTACAGGTTTCTGCGGGTCTGGATGTGTTGTCTGCACTGGCCTATTCGCGGGGCAAGCCCGCTCCCACAAGGTAGTCACTGTTCTTGAAGAGAGTGAAATACCTGTGGGAGCGGCGGTGCGGCGATCCGACTGGTCCCGCGAAGGGGCGGGCGAGGTGTATCAGGCAAACTCGCAGGAGTCGCGCACCATGTCCACGTGCGGGATGCCGGCTTCCAGGAACTCTTCGCTGACTACGCGAAAGCCAAGCCGCTCATAGAACGGTGTGGCATGCACCTGGGCGCTGAGCATCTGCTGCTTGAGATCGCGGTTCTGCGCCTCGACGATGACCGCATTGACCAGTGCGTCGCCAACCTTCAGCCCGCGCCAGTCCTTGAGCACCGAGATACGCCCGATGGTGCCGTCCGCCAGCAGGCGCGCGGTGCCGATCGGGTAATCACCTTCCAGGGCCAGGAAGTGCAGGGCTTCCTGGTCTTCCGAGTCGAATTCGAGCTCCGGCGGAATGTGCTGTTCGGCGACGAAAACGGCTTCGCGGATGCGGCGGATGTCGGCGTTGTCTTTCTGCCAGTCGGCGAGGCGCACACGAATCTTATTCATTGGCGAATCCCAGGCTCCCTTGGTTGATCAGTTGCTGTACCAGCATAAGGCCATCTTCATCCTGCAGCCATTCGCCGAGGTTGTCGATGTGCAAGGCGTCGGCGGCGCAGACCAGCTTCAGCAGTTCGCGCAGCTTGGCCGGCAGCGGGCAGCTGCGACCGCTGGCGAACAGCATCAGGTCGTCGTTGAGCTCGGACCAGGCCATGCGCGCGCTTGGGTTGCGGATCAGGATTGCGCCATCTTCGAGGGCTTCGATCAGCTCTTCCTCGCTCAGCGCTTCACCGACGACCTGCTCCGGGTAGCGCGGCTCGGTCATGAACTGGCCGAACCAGGTCAACAGCAGGTCCTTGTCACCCATGTGCTTGTCGAGCAGCGCCTTGAGGCGGTCGAGGGCATCGTGCTGGATCTGGTGCGGATCGCTGACAGGCTCGGCGTCGGCGTCGCTGTAACGCTCTTCGTCCGGCAGGAACTGGCCGAGGAAGTCGGTGAAGTGGGTCAGCACTTCGGCAGCGCTCGGCGCGCGGAAACCGACCGAGTAGGTCAGGCAGTCGTCGACGGCCACGCCGTAGTGGGCCAGGCGCGGTGGCAGGTAGAGCATGTCGCCAGGCTCCAGGGTCCATTCGCCGCTCTGTTCGAATTCGGCGAGGATGCGCAGGTCGGCGTGGGGCAGCAGCGGGCTGTCGCTGTTGCACATCTGGCCGATCTTCCAGTTGCGCTTGCCGTGGCCTTGCAGCAGGAACACGTCGTAGTTGTCGAAGTGCGGGCCGACGCTGCCACCTGGGGTGGCGAAACTGATCATCACGTCGTCGATGCGCCAGCTCGGCAGGAAACGGAACTGCTCCAGCAGTTCAGCCACTTCCGGCACGAACTGGTCAACGGCCTGAACGAGCAGGGTCCAGTCCTGTTCCGGCAGCTCGGCGAAGGTGTCTTCGTTGAACGGGCCGCGGCGCAGTTCCCACGGGTGGGCGCCGTGCTCGAGCACGATGCGCGACTCGACTTCCTCTTCCAGGGCCAGGCCGGCCAGTTCGTCGGGGTCGATCGGGCTTTCGAAGTCCGGGAAGGCCTGGCGCACCAGCAGCGGCTTCTTCTGCCAGTAGTCGCGCATGAATTCGCGGGCCGAGATGCCGCCGAGCAGCTGAAGTGGAGTATCAGGATTCATGTTCAACCTATTGAAAAAACGTAATTTTCGTCCGGGAATAAAAACGCCCGGCGAGGCCGGGCGTTGAGCGCGACGGTCAGCTTAGATGCGTTTGGCCTGTGCTGCCGCGTTGCCGATGTAGCTGGCAGGGGTCAGCAGCTTGAGTTCGGCCTTGGCTTCGGCTGGCATGTCCAGGCCGTCGATGAAGGTCAGCAGCGCTTCAGGGGTGATGCCCTTGCCACGGGTCAGCTCCTTGAGCTTCTCGTAGGGGTTCTCGATGTTGAAGCGGCGCATGACGGTCTGGATCGGCTCGGCCAGCACTTCCCAGCAGGCGTCCAGGTCGGCGGCGATACGTGCGGTGTTGACTTCCAGCTTGCCGATGCCTTTGAGGCTGGCTTCGTAGGCGATGACGCTGTGGGCGAAGCCCACGCCCAGGTTGCGCAGCACGGTGGAGTCGGTCAGGTCACGCTGCCAGCGCGAGATCGGCAGCTTGCTGGCCAGGTGCTGGAGCAGCGCGTTGGCGATACCCAGGTTGCCTTCGGAGTTCTCGAAGTCGATCGGGTTGACCTTGTGCGGCATGGTCGACGAGCCGATTTCGCCAGCGACGGTCTTCTGCTTGAAGTAGCCCAGCGAGATGTAGCCCCAGACGTCGCGGTCGAAGTCGATGAGGATGGTGTTGAAGCGGGCGACGGCGTCGAACAGCTCGGCGATGTAGTCGTGCGGTTCGATCTGGGTGGTGTAGGGGTTGAACACCAGGCCCAGCTCGTCTTCGATGAAGGCGCGGGCGTTGGCTTCCCAGTCGATCTGCGAGTAGGCCGACAGGTGGGCGTTGTAGTTGCCTACGGCGCCGTTGATCTTGCCCAGCAGCGGCACGGCGGCAACCTGGGCGATCTGACGCTCCAGGCGGTACACGACGTTGGCCAGTTCCTTGCCCAGGGTGGTCGGCGAAGCCGGCTGGCCGTGGGTGCGCGACAGCATCGGCACGTCGGCGTGGGCGTGGGCCAGGGCGCGGATGGATTCGGCGATCTGGCGCATCAGCGGCAGCAGCACGTCGTCACGACCCGCGCGCAGCATCAGGGCATGGGACAGGTTGTTGATGTCCTCGCTGGTGCAGGCGAAGTGGATGAACTCGCTGACCTTGGCCAGCTCAGGCAGCTGGGCGGCCTGCTCCTTGAGGAGGTATTCGATCGCCTTGACGTCGTGGTTGGTGGTGCGCTCGATTTCCTTGACGCGTTCGGCGTGCTCGAGCTTGAAGTCGGTGGCCAGGCTGTCCAGCAGGGCGTTGGCTTCGGCGGAGAACGCCGGCACTTCGCCGATTTGCGGGTGAGCGGCCAGGCGCTGCAGCCAGCGCACTTCGACCAGGGCGCGGAAACGGATCAGGCCGAATTCGCTGAAGATGGGGCGCAAGGCCTGGGTTTTGCCGGCGTAACGGCCGTCAACAGGGGAAACCGCAGTGAGCGAAGAAAGCTGCATGGGGTGTTCTCGGACAGTCAGGCTTTTGGAAGGGCGCATATCATACATGAAAAATGCCTGTAGGAGCGGCCTTGCGTCGCGAAAGGGCTGCGAAGCAGCCCCAGCAATTTGTGTGCATGCTCGGACCCTGGGGCCGCGTTGCGGCCCTTTCGCGACGCAAGGCCGCTCCTACAAAGGTTGTGCGCATTTCTCAGGAGGCGTTGCGCATCATGTCGTACAGTTCGTTGAGCAACTTGCGCCGGCTGAACACCAGCTGCCAGCGGTGCCCGCCCAGCTGGCGCCACAGGCGCGCAGCGCGAATGCCGGAGAGCAGCAGGGCGCGGATCTTCGAGGCATTGCTGGCCTGCTGCAGGAAGCGCATGTCGCCATGCACCTGGATGCGCTGGCGCAAGGTGCTCAAGGTGTCCTGGTACAAGGCTCCACTGGAGGCGATGACGTTTTCGTGAACCAGGCCAAAATGCTCGGCCTGCGACTGGATCTGCGGCAGGCGATTGCCGATGGTGTCGAGCAGGTCGCCGCGCTTGTTCAGCTGGCGCTCCAGGCCCAGCATCGACAGGGCATAGCGCAGCGGTTCGCGCTGCAGGCTGTTGGGGTCGCGCTCCAGGGCGCCGACCAGCGCGCGGTAGCCGTCGCGCAGGTTCAGGTCGTCGCCACCGAACACTTCCAGGGTGTCCTTCGGGTCGCGCACCAGCAGGCTGCCCAGCATGCAGCCGATGTTGGCCTCGCTGGCCTGGCCGGTGCGGGCGATGCGGTCGACCAGCACGGCGGCCTGGAATACTCCGCCCAGGGCAATCAATTGCTCCTGCAGGTTGCTCATGCGCGCGGGCTCCACGGCTCGGCGGTTTCGATCACGCCGCCGCCCAGGCACACCTCGCCGTCATAGAACACCACCGACTGTCCCGGGGTCACGGCGCGCTGCGGCTCGTCGAACACGGCGCGGTAGCCGGTTTCAGTCAGCTCCAGGATGCACTGCTGGTCGCTCTGGCGGTAGCGCACCTTGGCGGTGAGCTTGCGCGGGCTGCTCAAATCGATCGGGTTGACCCAGAAAATTTCCGAGGCGAGCAGGGCGCGGGAGAACAGCCAAGGGTGTTCGTTGCCCTGGCCGACCACCAGCACGTTGCGGGTCAGGTCCTTGTGCAGCACGTACCACGGCTCGTCGCCGGCGTCCTTCAGGCCGCCGATGCCAAGGCCCTGGCGCTGGCCGATGGTGTGGTACATCAGGCCGTGGTGGCGGCCGATCACTTCGCCTTCGGTGGTTTCGATGTTGCCCGGCTGGGCCGGCAGGTACTGCTTGAGGAAGTCGCTGAAGCGGCGTTCGCCAATGAAGCAGATGCCGGTGGAATCCTTCTTCTTGGCGGTGGCCAGGCCGTGTTTTTCGGCGATGGCGCGCACTTCGGGCTTTTCAAGCTCGCCGACCGGGAACAGGGTGCGGGCGATTTCCTTGCCGCCGACGGCATGCAGGAAATAGCTCTGGTCCTTGTTCGGGTCCAGGCCCTTGAGCAGTTCGGTGAGCTCGCCGGTGTCGCGGCGGCGCACATAGTGGCCGGTGGCGATCAGGTCGGCGCCCAGCGACAGGGCGTACTCGAGGAACGCCTTGAACTTGATTTCGCGGTTGCAGAGGATGTCCGGGTTCGGCGTGCGGCCGGCCTTGTATTCCTCGAGGAAGTGCTCGAACACGTTGTCCCAGTACTCGGCGGCGAAGTTGGCGGTGTGCAGCTTGATGCCGATGCGGTCGCACACGGCCTGGGCGTCGGCCAGGTCTTCACGGGCGGTGCAGTACTCGGTGCCGTCGTCCTCTTCCCAGTTCTTCATGAACAGCCCTTCCACCTGGTAGCCCTGTTCCATGAGCAGAAGGGCGGAGACGGAAGAGTCCACGCCGCCGGACATGCCGACGATGACGCGGGTCTTGGCGGGGTCTTTGAGTGCTGGGCTGGTCATGGTTACCGATGTGTATCAAGGGGGAAAAACGCCGATTCTATCAAACCCGGGGCGGCGCGTCAGTCGCGCAGCAGATCGAGGCTGTGCAAGGGGCCTTTGAGGTAGTCGTCCAGGCAGCGTGGCACCAGCTCGCTGCGCCAGCGGCTGGGGTCGGCCAGCAGTTCTTCGCGGGTCAGCCAGACGGCGCGGACGATATCGCTGTCCAGGGCCAGGTCGGCGTGGTGGCGCACGGGGCGGGCGGCGAAGCAGATGCGCTGGTAGGTCACGCCGTTGCTGGGGGCGGTGTAGAGGTAGATGCCGACCACGCCGGTGAGCTCGACTTCCCAGGCGGTTTCTTCGAGGGTTTCGCGCAGGGCGGCCTGGGGCAGGGTCTCATTGGGTTCGAGGTGGCCGGCGGGTTGGTTGAAGACGTGCTGGCCGGCTTTGAATTCTTCGACGAAGAGGAATTTGCCTTCGTGTTCGACAATGGTGGCGACGGTGATGTGGGGTTGCCAGGTCATTTTGTGGGCTCCATGAGCCTTTGTAGGAGCGGCCTTGCGTCGCGAAAGGGCTGCGCAGCAGCCCCAGCGATGTATGCGGCGCCGCTGAAATTCTGGGGCCGCCCTGCGGCCCTTTCGCGACGCAAGGCCGCTCCTACAAGGGCACGGCAGTGCTTCAGAAAGCACAAACCCCGGTGCGTGGCCGGGGTTTGTGCTGTTACTTCAAGCGAACCTTACAGGGCGGCAATGGCGCTGTTCAGGGTCTGGCTTGGGCGCATCACCTTGGCGGTCAGCTCGGCATCCGGGGCGTAGTAGCCACCGATGTCGGCCGGCTTGCCCTGAACGGCGTTGAGCTCGGCGACGATGGTCGCTTCGTTCTCGATCAGGGTTTTGGCCAGCGGTGCGAAGCGCGCTTGCAGGGCGGCGTCGTCGCTCTGGGCAGCCAGGGCTTCGGCCCAGTACAGGGTCAGGTAGAAGTGGCTGCCGCGGTTGTCGATACCACCGACTTTGCGCGAAGGCGACTTGTTGGTGTCGAGGAACTTGCCGGTGGCCTGGTCCAGGGTGTTGGCCAGGACCTTGGCGCGCGGGTTGTCGTAGGTGTTGCCCAGGTGCTCCAGGGAAGCGGCCAGGGCCAGGAATTCACCCAGCGAATCCCAACGCAGGAAGTTCTCTTCAACCAGCTGCTGTACGTGCTTCGGTGCCGAACCGCCGGCGCCGGTTTCGAACAGGCCACCGCCGTTCATCAGCGGCACGATCGACAGCATCTTGGCGCTGGTGCCCAGCTCCATGATCGGGAACAGGTCGGTCAGGTAGTCGCGCAGCACGTTGCCGGTCACCGAAATGGTGTCCTTGCCTTCGCGGATGCGGGCCAGGGAGAACTTGATGGCGTCGACCGGAGCCAGGATGCGGATGTCCAGGCCAGAGGTGTCGTGATCCTTCAGGTACTGCTGCACCTTCTCGATCATCACGCCGTCGTGGGCACGGGCCGGGTCCAGCCAGAACACCGCAGGGGTGTCGCTCAGGCGGGCACGGTTGACGGCCAGCTTGACCCAGTCCTGGATCGGCGCGTCTTTGGTCTGGCACATGCGGAAGATGTCACCGGCTTCGACGTTCTGCTCCAGAACGACCTTGCCCTTGCTGTCGACCACGCGCACGACGCCATCGGCCTTGACCTGGAAGGTCTTGTCGTGGGAGCCGTACTCTTCGGCTTTCTGCGCCATCAGGCCAACGTTCGGCACGCTGCCCATGGTGGTCGGGTCGAAGGCACCGTTGACTTTGCAGTCTTCGATGGTGGCCTGGTAGATACCGGCGTAGCAGCGGTCCGGGATGATCGCCTTGGCATCTTGCAGTTCACCGGCGGTGTTCCACATCTTGCCCGAGTCACGAATCATGGCAGGCATCGAGGCGTCGACGATGACGTCGCTCGGTACGTGCAGGTTGGTGATGCCCTTGTCGGAGTTGACCATGGCCAGGGCTGGACGCTCGGCGTACAGGGCCTGGATGTCGGCTTCGATCTCGGCCTGCTTGTCAGCTGGCAGGTCCTTGATGCGGGCGTACAGGTCGCCGATGCCGTTGTTGGCATTGAAGCCTGCTTCGGTCAGCGCGGCAGCGTGCTTGGCCAGTACTTCGCCGTAGAACGCTTCGACGATGACGCCGAACATGATCGGGTCGGAGACCTTCATCATGGTGGCCTTCAGGTGGACCGAGAACAGCACACCGGAGGCCTTGGCATCAGCGATCTGCTCGGCGATGAAGGCTTTCAGGGCCTTGCGGCTCATGGTGGCGCAGTCGATGACTTCGGCGGCTTTGACGGCGGTCTTTTCTTTCAGCACGGTGGTGCTGCCGTCTTTGCCGACCAGCTCGATGCGCAGGCTGTCGTCAGCCTCGATCAGTGCGGCCTTCTCGCTGCCGTAGAAGTCGCCATTGTTCATGTGGGCAACGTGCGACTTGGAGTCGGCGGCCCAGGCACCCATCTTGTGCGGGTGCTTGCGAGCGTAGTTCTTGACCGACAGCGGCGCGCGGCGGTCGGAGTTGCCTTCGCGCAGTACCGGGTTCACGGCGCTGCCCTTGATGCGGTCGTAGCGCGCGCGGGATTCTTTTTCTTCGGCGGTGGCCGGCTCGTCGGCGTAGTCAGGGATGTTGAAGCCCTTGGCCTGAAGCTCTTTGATCGCCGCTTTGAGCTGCGGGACCGAGGCCGAGATGTTCGGCAGCTTGATGATGTTGGCTTCAGGGGTGGTAGCCAGTTGGCCCAGCTCCGCCAGGTGATCGCCTACCTGCTTCTCGGCGCCCAGTTGCTCCGGGAATGCCGCGAGGATACGGCCAGCCAGGGAAATGTCGCGGGTTTCGACGGCGATGTCAGCCGAAGCGGTGAAGGCTTCGACGATCGGCAGCAGCGAGTAGGTGGCGAGGGCGGGGGCTTCGTCGGTGAAGGTATAGATGATCTTGGAACGGGTGGGCATGCGGGTTAACTCTCTATGTGCTGAGCGTACTCGAGTCTCGTGGTGCGCAGGGTAAGCGCTTCGCTCCGGCGACGCCATGAGCGGAAAGTCGAGAGGCTGCGAGCGGTGATGGTGGATGCATCAGTCGAGCGTCAAGTGCTGAGCTGCGGTAACAACCCAGGCTTTTGGCCATTGCTGGCCGAGGGCGAGCCGCATTTACCTGGGATTCGCCCCGATGACCCTTGGGTCGCGGCGCAGTATATCAAACCAATCAGGCTATTCAGCAAGACGAAGTGACATCGGCGCCATTTATAAGACCAAAGACGTAGGGGCAATGCGGTGCGTTGCCGCAGGTTTGGCGGTGGTGGTCCTGTCGTCGGCAAGCCGGCTCCCGCAGGGGTTGGCGGTGCCTGGGCTTTTTGTGGGAGCCGGCTTGCCGGCGATAGGGCCTTGCAGGTCGGCGGATGTGGTTTAGGCTCAGTGGGATCGCATGATGTCCAATCACACCCGAAAGCGGAGTAGTGCAAGCATGGGATACCAGAAAATCAAGGTTCCGACCGACGGCGCCAAGATCACCGTCAATGCAGACCATTCGCTCAATGTGCCCGACAACCCCATCATTCCTTATATCGAAGGCGATGGGATTGGCGTCGATGTGTCGCCGGTGATGATCAAGGTGGTCGATGCGGCCGTGCAGAAAGCCTACGGCGGCAAGCGCAAGATCGCCTGGATGGAGGTGTACGCCGGGGAGAAAGCCACCCAGGTGTATGACCAGGACACCTGGCTGCCCCAGGAAACCCTGGATGCGGTGAGAGAATACGTGGTGTCGATCAAGGGGCCGCTGACCACCCCGGTCGGTGGCGGCATCCGTTCGCTGAACGTGGCCCTGCGTCAGCAGCTCGACCTGTATGTGTGCCTGCGCCCGGTGCTGTGGTTCCAGGGTGTGCCGAGCCCGGTGAAAAAGCCCGGGGATGTGGACATGGTGATCTTCCGGGAAAACTCGGAGGACATTTATGCCGGCATCGAATGGAAGGCCGGCTCGCCTGAGGCGAACAAGGTGATCAAGTTCCTCAAGGAGGAAATGGGCGTTACCAAGATCCGCTTCGACCAGGACTGTGGCATCGGCGTCAAGCCGGTCTCCCGCGAGGGCACCAAGCGCCTGGTGCGCAAGGCCCTGCAGTATGTGGTGGATAACGACCGCGAATCGCTGACCCTGGTGCACAAGGGCAACATCATGAAGTTCACCGAGGGGGCCTTCAAGGACTGGGGCTACGAGGTGGCCAGGGACGAGTTCGGTGCCGAGCTGCTCGATGGCGGCCCGTGGATGAAGTTCAAGAACCCCAGGACCGGGCGCGAGGTCATCGTCAAGGATGCCATCGCCGACGCCATGCTGCAGCAGATCCTGCTGCGTCCGGCCGAATATGACGTGATCGCCACGCTCAACCTCAACGGGGACTACCTGTCCGATGCCTTGGCGGCGGAAGTGGGCGGCATCGGCATCGCGCCGGGGGCCAACCTGTCCGATACCGTGGCCATGTTCGAGGCGACTCACGGCACCGCGCCCAAGTACGCCGGGCAGGACAAGGTCAACCCTGGCTCGGTGATCCTGTCTGCGGAGATGATGCTGCGCCACATGGGCTGGACCGAGGCGGCCGATCTGATCATCAAGGGCACCAATGGCGCGATTGCAGCCAAGACCGTGACCTATGACTTCGAGCGGCTGATGGAGGGGGCCAAGCTGGTGGGCAGTTCAGGCTTCGGGGACGAGATGATCAAACATATGTGAGGCAATTGAAAACCGGCCGCTTCTATTAAAAAAGAAGCGGCCGGTTTGTTCGTATACCGGCAGAGCGGGTGATTCAGGCTTTGACGGTTTCGAGAGGGGGTGACACCTTGCTCGCGGCTTCGGCTCCAGCGGGCACGATCGCAATCGCGTGCAGTCCTTTTGGCCCCTGGATGATATCGAAGTTCACTGTCTGGCCAGCTTTGAGTGTCTTGTAACCGTCCATCTGGATCGCTGAGTAATGCGCGAACAGATCTTCGGTTTTACCCTCCTCGTTGATGAATCCGTAGCCCTTGGCATTGTTGAACCACTTGACTTTACCGCTTGCCATCCCTATGTCCCTCTGCAAAGGACTCCATCACTGGAGTATCATCCACTTCATCCGCATACGAACCATGCGAAAAATCTGGTTGACTGCGCGGATCTTTATCGACCACGGTGGGTTCTTATTGGTTGTAACACCGTTTTGCCGATAGTCAAGGTCGCCCAGCGCGTGCGCTGGCAGTGGCCTGTGCGGTCAACCCACAACCTTAACCTGTCGATCATGATGAAATTCTTTCCATGCATGCACCTAGCAAGATTCGACTAACATTCAATCAGGATCGCCCGCAATCGAACGAGGACGACGGCTCAGGTCTTGCGGTACAGGAAGCCAAGCCGATCCTGCAGGCTCCACCTATGTACAAGGTGGTTTTGTTCAACGATGACTACACGCCGATGGATTTCGTCGTCGAAGTGCTCGAAACGTTCTTTAGTCTGAACCGCGAGCTGGCGACCAAGATCATGCTGACCGTCCATACCGAGGGGCGGGCAGTGTGCGGATTGTTTACCCGTGACATCGCCGAAACAAAGGCCATGCAGGTCAACCAATACGCCAGGGAAAGCCAGCATCCGCTACTCTGTGAAATCGAGAAGGACGGTTAATCGCCGACCACTTGGGTATGAGGTGAAGCTATGTTAAACCGCGAGCTCGAAGTCACCCTCAATCTTGCCTTCAAGGAGGCTCGTTCGAAGCGTCATGAGTTCATGACCGTCGAACATTTGCTGCTGGCACTCCTTGACAATGAGGCTGCCGCGACCGTTCTGCGCGCCTGTGGCGCCAATCTCGACAAACTCAAGCACGACCTGCAAGAGTTCATCGATTCCACTACACCCCTTATTCCCGTCAATGACGAAGACCGTGAAACCCAGCCGACCCTGGGCTTCCAGCGTGTGCTGCAGCGTGCCGTGTTCCACGTGCAAAGCTCCGGCAAGCGCGAAGTGACCGGTGCCAATGTGCTGGTGGCGATCTTCAGCGAACAGGAAAGCCAGGCCGTGTTCCTGCTCAAGCAGCAGAGCGTGGCCCGTATCGACGTGGTCAACTACATCGCCCATGGCATCTCCAAGGTGCCAGGTCATGGTTCACACAGCGAAAGCGACCAGGAAATGCAGGACGAGGACGGTGGTGAAACCTCGTCTTCGAGCAACCCTCTGGACGCCTATGCCAGCAACCTCAACGAGCTGGCGCGTGCGGGCCGTATCGATCCGCTGGTAGGCCGCGAGCAGGAAGTCGAGCGCGTTGCGCAGATCCTTGCCCGTCGGCGCAAGAACAACCCGCTGCTGGTTGGTGAGGCCGGCGTCGGTAAAACCGCCATCGCCGAAGGCCTGGCCAAGCGTATCGTCGACGGCCAGGTGCCCGACCTGCTGGCGCAAAGCGTGGTGTATTCGCTTGACCTCGGCGCGTTGCTGGCCGGCACCAAGTACCGCGGCGATTTCGAGAAGCGCTTCAAGGCGTTGCTCGGCGAGCTGCGCAAACGCCCGCAAGCGATTCTGTTCATCGACGAAATCCACACCATCATCGGTGCGGGTGCGGCGTCTGGCGGGGTGATGGATGCGTCCAACCTGCTCAAGCCGCTGCTGTCGTCCGGCGATATTCGCTGCATCGGCTCGACCACCTTCCAGGAGTTTCGCGGCATCTTCGAGAAAGACCGGGCCCTGGCTCGGCGCTTCCAGAAGGTCGATGTCAGTGAGCCGTCGGTCGAAGACACCGTCGGTATCCTGCGTGGCCTGAAGGGGCGGTTCGAAAGCCATCACAACATCGAGTACAGCGACGAGGCGCTGCGTGCGGCTGCCGAGCTGGCCTCGCGCTACATCAACGATCGCCACATGCCGGACAAGGCCATCGACGTGATCGACGAGGCGGGTGCCTACCAGCGCTTGCAGCCTGAGGCAAACCGGGTCAAGCGTATCGAGGTGCCGCAGGTCGAGGACATCGTTGCCAAGATCGCGCGGATTCCGCCGAAGCACGTCACCAGTTCCGACAAGGAGCTGCTGCGCAACCTGGAGCGTGACCTGAAACTGACCGTGTTCGGTCAGGATGCCGCGATCGACTCGCTGGCCACGGCGATCAAGCTGTCCCGTGCCGGCCTCAAGGCGCCGGACAAGCCCGTCGGTTCGTTCCTGTTCGCCGGCCCCACCGGCGTCGGCAAGACCGAAGCGGCGCGGCAGTTGGCCAAGGCGCTGGGGGTCGAGCTGGTGCGCTTCGACATGTCCGAGTACATGGAGCGGCACACCGTGTCGCGCCTGATCGGTGCGCCTCCAGGCTATGTCGGGTTCGACCAGGGCGGCCTGTTGACCGAAGCCATCACCAAGCAGCCGCATTGCGTGTTGCTGCTCGACGAGATCGAGAAGGCCCACCCGGAAGTCTTCAACCTGCTGCTGCAGGTGATGGACCACGGTACCCTGACCGACAACAACGGGCGCAAGGCCGACTTCCGCAACGTGATCCTGATCATGACCACCAACGCCGGGGCAGAAACCGCGGCACGGGCGTCGATCGGCTTCACCCATCAGGACCATGCGTCCGATGCCATGGAAGTGATTCGCAAGAGCTTCACGCCGGAGTTCCGCAACCGCCTGGATACCATCATCCAGTTCGGCCGTCTGAGCCATGAGACGATCAAGAGCATCGTCGACAAGTTCCTCATCGAGCTGCAGGCCCAGTTGGAAGACAAGCGGGTGCTGCTGGAAGTCAGCGATGCCGCACGCGGCTGGCTGGCGGCCTCGGGCTACGATGTGCAGATGGGTGCGCGGCCGATGGCGCGGCTTATCCAGGACAAGATCAAGCGGCCATTGGCCGAAGAGATCCTGTTTGGCGAGCTGGCCGAGCATGGCGGTGTGGTGCACATCGACTTGCGCGATGGCGAACTGGTGTTCGATTTCGAGACCACGGCAGAGGTAGCGTGATGCGAGGGGCCGCTTTGCGGCCCTTACGCGACACAAGGCCGCTCCTACAGGAATATGCGAACGCCTGTAGGAGCGGCCTTGTGTCGCGAAAGGGCTGCAGAGCAGCCCCTTACAATCTTGAAGGCACAAAAAAGCCCGGCACATGGCCGGGCTTTTTCATGGCTGGAGCTTAGCGCGCACGGTAAGTGATGCGGCCCTTGCTCAGGTCATAAGGCGTCAGCTCGACGCGGACCTTGTCGCCAGTGAGAATGCGGATGTAGTTCTTGCGCATCTTTCCGGAGATGTGCGCGGTTACGACGTGCCCGTTTTCCAACTCCACGCGGAACATGGTGTTGGGCAGGGTGTCGACGACAGTACCTTCCATTTCGAAGCTGTCTTCTTTCGACATGCAGTAGAGCCCTCAGGTATCCAGTGTTAGCCCGACGCATAACTGCAGCGGGCAAAAAAGTGGCGTGGATTATGCCGGAAAATAGTGTGTCAAGCCAATGCTTTCAATTGAGGGTGACCCAGCGCTGGTTGATCAGCAGCTCGATGGGGCGGTACTGGGTCTTGTAGTTCATCTTCTTGCAGTTCTTGATCCAGTAGCCGAGGTAGACCGCTTCCAGGTCCTGGCGCAGGGCTTCGGTAATCTGCCAGAGAATGGCAAAACGCCCCAGGCTGCGACGCTCCTCATCGGGCTCGTAGAAGGTGTAGACCGCTGACAGGCCGTTGGGCAGCAGGTCGCACACGGCCACCGCCAGCAGGCGCCCGGCCAGGCGGAACTCGTAGAACCAGCAGAACGGCAGGTCGCGCACCAGGAAGGTGGAAAACTGGTCGCGACTCGGCGGGTACATGTCGCCATCGGCGTGGCGGGTCTCGATGTAACGCCGGTACAGGTCGAAGTACTCTTCCTTGAAGGCCGGTCGCGCAGCAGTCACGGTAAGGTCGGCATTGCGCTTGAGAATGCGTCGCTGCTGACGGTTGGGAATGAAGCGAGCAGCAGGGATGCGTGCCGGCACGCAGGCGTTGCAATTCTGGCAGTGCGGGCGATACAGGTGGTCGCCACTGCGCCGAAAGCCCATCTCCGACAGGTCGGCATACACATGCACGTCCATCGGCTGGCTGGGGTCGAGGAACAGGGTGGTCGCCTGCTCGTCCGGCAGATAGCTGCAGGAGTGGGGCTGAGTGGCATAGAACTTCAACCGCGCCAACTCTGTCATGATCGACCCCTTCGGTGAGACTTTGTTTTAAGTGTAAGCCAGCTGGCAAAACTCGCCTAGACCAGCCAGGTGGCGCTATTGGGCTGGTCGAGGTGCTGTGCGAGGTACTCGGCGAAGCACGCGCGGCTGATGGCGCGGGCGCCAAGGCTGTGCAGGTGGTTGGTCGGCATCTGGCAGTCGATCAGCACGAAGCCGGCTTGGCGCAGGTGCTCGACCAGGGTCACGAAACCGACCTTGGAGGCGTTGTCGGCGCGGCTGAACATCGATTCGCCGAAAAACAGCCGGCCCATGGCCAGGCCGTAGAGTCCGCCGACCAGCTCGCCGTCCTGGCGTACTTCCACCGAATGGGCGATGCCGCGCCGGTGCAGTTCGCAGTAGGCATCGCGCATGGTGTCGGTGATCCAGGTGCCGTCAGCGTAGTCGCGGGGCGCGGCGCAGGCGGCGATCACGGCGGCGAAGTCGGTGTCGAAGCTGACCTGGTAGCGGCCCTGGCGCATCAGCTTGGCCAGCGAGCGCGAGACGTGCAGCTCGTCAGGGAGCAGCACCGTGCGCGGGTCAGGCGACCACCAGAGGATTGGCTGGCCGTCCTGGTACCAGGGGAAGCAGCCATGGCGATAGGCCTGCACCAGGCGGTCGGGGCTCAGGTCGCCGCCGGCGGCGAGCAAACCGTTGGGGTCGTGCAGGGCCTTTTCCAGGGGAGGGAAGGTCAGCGAGTCGCGGGTCAGCCAGGTGAGCATGGTCTATCGTGCGGTGGGGGAGGGGAGAGGGCAGCATGGCGCGCAAGGCTTCGAGGGTCAATGCTTGCCCGCCAATGCGCAGGTGCTGGCCGTGAAGCAGGCAATTTCCTGCGCTTTCATGAAGCCACAGGCACCATTGAGCGCATTTGCTGTCACACCTGTGCAAAAACACAGCATAAGCCTTTGTCACAAAAGAAAATGCATGCTCAAATTGCAGCTATACGAAAGTCGCCCCCAGCCTAGCTCCATACGGCGTGCCGCCATGGCGGCCGGCGGGCAGTAATGTTAAAAGTAGGGGTTCATTGGCCAGACATCGGCCGATCACTACTGGACGCGCAGCACGCGCAGGAATAGACGCGTTTTGAAGAAATCCACCGCAACTCCAGCTCCTTTGCCCGTGCCCCTGTGGCGGCAGCAGCTGCATTACCGCCTCAAGGAAGGTGCGTTGATCGCTGTCGGCGCCCTGTGCCTGTACCTGTGGATGGCACTGCTGACCTACGACACCTCCGACCCGGGCTTCAGCCACACCAGCAACGCTGAGCAGGTGCAGAATGCCGCCGGGCGTGCCGGTGCATATTTCGCCGACATCCTGTTCATGGTGCTTGGCTATTTCGCCTACATCTTCCCGCTGTTGCTGGCGATCAAGACCTGGCAGATATTCCGCGAACGGCACCAGCCGTGGCAGTGGAGTGGCTGGCTGTTCTCCTGGCGGTTGATCGGCCTGGTATTCCTGGTGCTGTCCGGTGCGGCTCTGGCGCATATCCATTTCCATCCGCCGGCGAGCCTGCCGTTCTCCGCCGGTGGAGCTCTGGGCGAAAGCCTCGGCGAGCTCGCGCGCAACCTGCTCAACGTGCAGGGCAGCACACTGATGTTCATTGCCCTGTTCCTGTTCGGCCTGACCGTGTTCACCGACCTGTCCTGGTTCAAGGTGATGGACATGACCGGCAAGATCACCCTCGACCTGTTCGAGCTGGTGCAAGGCGCGGCCAACCGCTGGTGGGAGGCACGCAACGAGCGCAAACGCCTGGAGGCGCAGTTGCGCGAGGTCGACGAGCCCAAATTCGACGCGGCGCCGACGCCTGCCGAGAAGCGCGAGCTGATCAAGCCACAGCCACGCGAGCGCATCGTCGAGCGCGAAGAAGCCCCAGCCCGGCCGGCTGCGCCGCGCGAAACAGTGGTGCCGCGTGAACCCGTGGTGCCACGCGAGACGGTGGTGCCCCGTGAGCAACCTGCGGCACCGGTGATCATGCCGCCTGCGGTGAAGGCGCCCGAGCCAAGCAAGCGGGTGATGAAAGAGAAGCAGACACCGTTGTTCGTCGACAGCGCGGTGGAAGGTACCCTGCCGTCGATCTCCATCCTCGACCCGGCCGAGCAGAAGAAGATCGAGTATTCGCCAGAGTCCCTGGCCGGTGTCGGCCAGTTGCTGGAGATCAAACTCAAGGAATTCGGCGTGGAAGTCTCGGTGGACTCCATCCACCCGGGCCCTGTGATTACCCGTTATGAAATCCAGCCGGCGGCCGGGGTCAAGGTCAGCCGTATCGCCAACCTGGCCAAGGACCTGGCGCGGTCCATTGCGGTGACCAGCGTGCGGGTGGTCGAGGTGATCCCCGGCAAGACCACCGTGGGTATCGAGATCCCCAACGAGAACCGCCAGATGGTGCGCTTCTCCGAAGTGCTGGCGACGCCGCAGTACGATGAGCAGAAGTCGCCGGTCACCCTGGCGCTGGGCCACGACATCGGCGGCAAGCCGGTGATCACCGACCTGGCCAAGATGCCGCACCTGCTGGTGGCCGGTACTACCGGTTCCGGTAAGTCGGTGGGCGTGAACGCGATGATCCTGTCGATCCTGTTCAAGTCGGGCCCGGAAGACGCGCGGCTGATCATGATCGACCCGAAGATGCTTGAACTGTCGATCTACGAAGGCATCCCGCACTTGCTGTGCCCGGTGGTCACCGACATGAAGGACGCCGCCAACGCCCTGCGCTGGAGCGTGGCCGAGATGGAACGGCGCTACAAGCTGATGGCGGCGATGGGCGTGCGCAACCTGGCCGGCTTCAACCGCAAGATCAAGGATGCCCAGGAGGCGGGCGAGGTCATCCACGACCCGCTGTACCGCCGCGAGAGCATGGACGACGAACCGCCAGTGCTGAAGACCCTGCCGACCATCGTGGTGGTGGTCGACGAATTCGCCGACATGATGATGATCGTCGGCAAGAAGGTCGAAGAGCTGATCGCCCGTATCGCACAGAAGGCGCGTGCTGCCGGTATCCACCTGATCCTCGCCACCCAGCGCCCGTCGGTGGACGTGATCACCGGCCTGATCAAGGCCAACATCCCGACCCGCATGGCGTTCCAGGTGTCGAGCAAGATCGACTCGCGGACCATCATCGACCAGGGTGGCGCCGAGCAGTTGCTGGGTCACGGTGACATGCTCTACATGCCGCCGGGCACCAGCCTGCCGATCCGTGTTCACGGTGCGTTCGTCTCCGACGACGAAGTGCACCGGGTCGTGGAAGCCTGGAAGATGCGCGGTGCACCGGACTACAACGACGACATCCTCAATGGCGTGGAAGAGGCCGGCAGCGGCTTCGAAGGCGGCGGCGGTGGTGGCGATGGCGAAGATTCGGAGAGCGACGCGCTGTATGATGAGGCCGTGCAATTCGTGCTCGAAAGCCGACGTGCATCGATCTCGGCCGTGCAGCGCAAGCTGAAGATCGGCTACAACCGCGCCGCCCGCATGATCGAGGCAATGGAAATGGCCGGCGTGGTTACCCCGATGAACAGCAACGGCTCGCGGGAAGTGATCGCCCCAGGCGGCCCACGCGACTGATGAACACCTTGCCGGGCGCCAACGGTGGCGCCCGGCTCCTTCAATGCTCAATGAGGATAAACATGCGCGCGATTCGCATGCTGTTGGTTTCTGCCCTGACCCTGGCTTCTGTGTCGACCACTGTGTCGGCCTATGCCGGTGAGCAGGATGTACAGCGCCTGACCCAGTTGCTGGAAAAGTCGCAGACCATCGAAGCCAATTTCTCCCAGCTGACCCTGGATGCCGGTGGCACCAGCCTGCAGGAAACCTCCGGCAAGATGACGGTCAAGCGCCCGGGCCTGTTCTACTGGCACACCGACGCACCGCAGGAGCAGGTGGTGGTGTCCGATGGCAAGAACGTCACCCTGTGGGACCCGGACCTGGAACAGGCCACCATCAAGAAGCTCGACGTGCGGCTGAACCAGACCCCGGCGCTGCTGCTGTCCGGTGATGTGTCGAAGATCAGCCAGAGCTTCGACATCACCTCCAAGGAGCAGGGCGATGTGATGGACTTCACCCTCAAGCCGAAGACCAAGGACACCTTGTTCGACTCGCTGCGCGTGTCGTTCCGCAAGGGCCTGATCAACGACATGCAACTGATCGACAGCGTCGGCCAGCGCACCAACATCCTGTTCAACGGGGTCAAGGCCAATCAGGCGGTGCCGGACAGCAAGTTCAGGTTCGACATCCCCAAAGGCGCTGACGTGATCAAGGAGTAACCGGAGCTCGTCATGGACCTGTTTCGAAGCGAACCCGTCGCCCAGCCCCTGGCTGCTCGCCTGCGCCCCTCCAACCTGGGCGAGTACGTCGGCCAGGAGCATTTGCTGGCGCGTGGCAAACCGCTGCGCGAGGCGCTGGAGCAGGGTGCGCTGCACTCGATGATCTTCTGGGGGCCGCCAGGCGTGGGCAAGACCACCCTGGCGCGGCTGCTGGCGCAGTTCTGCGATGCCCACTTTGAAACGGTGTCGGCGGTGCTGGCCGGGGTCAAGGAGATCCGCCAGGCTGTCGAGGTGGCCAAGCAGCAGGCCGCCCAGTACGGCCGGCGTACCATCCTGTTCGTCGATGAGGTGCACCGCTTCAACAAGTCTCAACAGGATGCCTTCCTGCCCTACGTGGAAGATGGCACGCTGATTTTCATCGGCGCCACCACCGAAAACCCGTCGTTCGAACTGAACAACGCCTTGCTCTCGCGGGCGCGGGTGTATGTGCTCAAGAGCCTCGACGAAGTCGCGCTGCGCAAGTTGGTCGACCGTGCGCTCAGCGAAGAGCGGGGCTTGGGCAAGCGCAACCTGCGGGTCGGCGACGAGGCCTTCAAGATGCTCATGGCTGCCGCCGATGGCGATGGCCGGCGCATGCTCAATTTCCTCGAGAACGCCTCGGACCTGGCCGAAGACGGTGGCGAGATCGCCGTCGAGTTGTTGCAGAGCCTGCTCGGTGACAGCCGCCGGCGCTTCGACAAGGGCGGCGAGGCCTTCTACGACCAGATTTCCGCGCTGCACAAATCGGTGCGTGGCTCGAATCCCGATGCCGCGCTGTACTGGTTCGCGCGCATGCTCGACGGCGGCTGCGACCCGCTGTACATCGCCCGCCGCGTGGTGCGCATGGCCAGCGAAGACATCGGCAACGCCGACCCGCGCGCGCTGAGCCTGTGCCTGGCCGCCTGGGACGTGCAGGAGCGCCTGGGCAGCCCCGAGGGTGAACTGGCGGTGGCCCAGGCCATCACCTATATCGCCTGCGCACCGAAGAGCAACGCCGTGTACATGGGCTTCAAGACCGCATTGCGCGAGGCGGCCGAGCACGGTTCGCTGGAGGTGCCACTGCACCTGCGCAATGCGCCGACCAAGCTGATGAAGCAATTGGGCTATGGCGATGAATACCGCTACGCCCACGACGAGCCCGATGCCTACGCCGCCGGCGAAGACTACTTCCCCGACCAGCTCGAACCACGGCCTTACTACCAACCTGTTCCCCGTGGCCTGGAGCTGAAGATCGGCGAAAAACTGCGTCATCTGCACGAGCTCGACCGCAACAGCCCCCGACAGCGGAGAAAGCCGTGATCGCACTCATCGCCGCCGTCAGCGCAGGGGGTATCGCCGGCACCCTGCTGCGTTTCGCCACCGCTAACTGGGTTGCGGCCAACTGGCCCCGGCATTTCTATCTCGGTACGCTGGCTGTCAACCTGGTTGGCTGCCTGCTGATCGGCCTGCTTTACGGCCTGTTCCTGCACAAGCCGATGGCCCCCGTGGAGCTGCGCGCAGGCCTGATCGTCGGCTTCCTGGGCGGGCTGACGACATTTTCCTCCTTTTCGCTCGATACCGTGCGCCTCATGGAAAGTGGGCAGGTGCCCCTGGCCGTGGGCTATACCGGTATTAGCGTGATGGGCGGGCTCCTGGCCACTTGGGCCGGCCTGTCCCTGACCCGACTCTGAACCAACCTCTATACATAACGAGAGAACGACATGCTCGATTCCAAACTGTTACGCGGCCAACTCCAGGAAGTGGCTGACCGCCTCGCCTCCCGTGGCTTCAGCCTGGATGTCGCGCGCATCGAATCGCTGGAAGAACGCCGCAAGGCGGTACAGACCCGTACCGAGCAGTTGCAGGCCGAGCGTAACGCCCGCTCCAAATCGATTGGCCAGGCCAAGGCCAAGGGCGAAGACATCGCGCCGCTGATGGCCGACGTCGAGCGCATGGCCAATGAGCTGGCGGCCGGCAAGGTCGAGCTGGACGGTATCCAGGCTGAACTGGACGGCATCCTGCTGACCATTCCGAACCTGCCGGACGCCAGCGTTCCGGTCGGTGCCAGCGAAGACGACAACATCGAAGTGCGCCGCTGGGGTACGCCGAAAGCGTTCGATTTCGAGATCAAGGACCACGTCGCCCTGGGCGAGATCAGCGGTGGCCTGGACTTCGAAGCCGCGGCCAAGCTGTCCGGTGCCCGCTTTGCCGTGTTGCGTGGCCCGGTCGCCCGCCTGCACCGCGCACTGGCGCAGTTCATGATCAACCTGCACACCGGTGAGCACGGCTACGAAGAGCATTACACCCCGTACCTGGTGCAGGCCCCGGCGCTGCAAGGCACTGGCCAGCTGCCGAAGTTCGAGGAAGACCTGTTCAAGATCAGCCGCGAAGGCGAAGCCGACTTCTACCTGATCCCGACCGCCGAAGTGTCGCTGACCAACCTGGTGGCGGGCGAGATCCTCGACGCCAAGCAGCTGCCGCTCAAGCTGGTTGCCCATACCCCGTGCTTCCGCAGTGAAGCCGGCGCGTCGGGCCGCGACACTCGCGGCATGATCCGCCAGCACCAGTTCGACAAGGTCGAGATGGTCCAGGTGGTCGAGCCGTCCAAGTCGATGGAAGCGCTGGAAGGCCTGACCGCCAACGCCGAGCGCGTCCTGCAGCTGCTGGAGTTGCCGTATCGCGTGCTGGCCCTGTGCACCGGCGACATGGGCTTCGGCGCCGTGAAGACCTACGACCTGGAAGTGTGGGTGCCGAGCCAGGACAAGTACCGCGAGATCAGCTCCTGCTCCAACTGCGGTGACTTCCAGGCCCGCCGCATGCAGGCCCGCTGGCGCAACCCGGAAACCGGCAAGCCTGAGCTGGTGCACACCCTCAATGGCTCCGGCCTGGCGGTGGGCCGTACCCTGGTAGCGGTGCTGGAGAACTACCAGCAGGCCGACGGCTCGATCCGTGTGCCGGAAGTGCTCAAGCCGTACATGGGTGGTGTCGAGGTCATCCGCTAAATGGATTACCTGCCGCTGTTCCACAAGCTGCAGGGCGGCCGCGTGCTGGTCGTCGGCGGCGGCGAAATCGCCTTGCGCAAGGCGCGCCTGCTGGCCGATGCCGGCGCCGCGCTGCGGGTGGTAGCGCCCGACGTCGATGGCCAGCTGGCCGCGCTGGCCCGTGAAGGCGGCGGCGAGGTCCAGGTGCGTGGCTATCGGGCGGACGACCTGGTCGGTTGCCGGCTGGTGATCGCAGCCACCGATGACTCGGGGCTCAACGCCCAGGTCTCGGCCGATGCGCAGGCGCTCAGCCTGCCGGTCAACGTGGTGGATGCGCCGGCCCTGTGCACGGTGATCTTCCCGGCGATCGTCGACCGTTCACCCTTGGTGGTGGCGGTTTCCAGTGGCGGTGACGCCCCGGTGCTGGCGCGCTTGATCCGCGCCAAGCTGGAGGCCTGGATTCCGTCTACCTATGGTGAGCTGGCCGGCTTGGCCGCGCGTTTTCGCGACAAGGTCAAGGCGTTGTACCCGGACGTCAACCAGCGCCGCGGCTTCTGGGAAACCGTGTTCCAGGGCCCGATTGCCGAGCGCCAGTTGGCCGGGCAGGGGACCGAGGCCGAAAAGCTGTTGCAGGCCATGGTCGACGGTGCCCCGGTACAGCAGGGCGGCGAGGTGTATTTGGTAGGCGCTGGACCGGGTGACCCGGACTTGCTGACTTTCCGCGCCTTGCGCCTGATGCAGCAGGCTGACGTGGTGCTTTACGACCGTCTGGTGGCGCCTGCGATCATCGAGATGTGCCGGCGCGATGCCGAACGCATTTATGTGGGCAAGCGCCGCGCCGACCATGCCGTGCCGCAGGACCAGATCAACCGCCTGCTGGTCGACCTGGCGCAGCAGGGCAAGCGGGTGTTGCGCCTGAAGGGCGGCGACCCGTTCATCTTCGGCCGGGGTGGCGAGGAGATCGAGGAGCTGGCCGAGCATGGCATCCCGTTCCAGGTGGTGCCGGGCATTACCGCGGCCAGTGGCTGTTCCGCCTATGGCGGTATTCCGCTGACTCACCGTGACTATGCCCAGTCGGTGCGGTTCGTGACCGGGCACCTCAAGGACGGTACCAGTAATCTGCCTTGGGATGACCTGGTTGCACCGGCGCAGACCTTGGTGTTCTACATGGGGCTGGTGGGGTTGCCGACCATTTGTGCCGAGCTGATTCGTCATGGCCGCGCGGCCAGTACCCCGGCGGCGTTGGTGCAGCAGGGGACTACGCGCAATCAGCGGGTGTTCACCGGCACCTTGGCGGACTTGCCGGCGCTGGTGGCCCAGCATGAGGTGCATGCGCCGACCCTGGTGATCGTCGGGGAAGTGGTGCAGTTGCGCGAGAAGCTGGCCTGGTTCGAAGGCTCGCAGCAGGACTGAAATTGTTGGGGCTGCAAAGCAGCCCCGACGATCTCAAACCTGCCAAATACCCTTGCCCACCAACCGCTCCCGATCATGCGGCTGGTTAAAGTCCTGCAACGGCCCCTTAGGCACAATCCCATTCGGGTTGATGGTCTTGTGGCTCATGTAATAGTGCTTCTGGATATGTTCCATATTCACCGTCTGCGCCACCCCCGGCCACTGATACAGCTCGCGCAGCCAGTTGGACAGGTTCGGGTAGTCGCTCAAGCGGCGCAGGTTGCACTTGAAGTGCCCGTGGTACACCGCATCGAAACGCACTAGCGTGGTGAACAGGCGCACGTCGGCCTCGGTCAGGTATTCACCGGCCAGGTAGCGATTGCGGCTTAGCAGATCTTCCAGATAATCCAGCTCATTGAACACGTCATCGAACGCGGCCTCGTAGGCCTCTTGCGTGGTGGCGAAGCCTGCGCGGTACACGCCGTTGTTCACCGCCGGATAAATACGAGCGTTGAGCGCCTCGATGGCCGGGCGCAGTGGCTCGGGGTACAGGTCCAGGTGGTTGTCGGTCAGCTCGTTGAAGGCGCTGTTGAAGATACGGATGATCTCCGACGACTCGTTGTTCACGATGCGCTTCTCTTGCTTGTCCCACAGTACGGGCACGGTGACACGGCCAGTGTAGTGCGGGTCGTCCTGGGTGTAGCGCTGGTGCAGGTAGGTGAGGCCGTCGAGGTGGTCGCCGCTGGAGCCTTGCTGCGGGTCGAAGGTCCAGCCGCTTTCCTGCATCAGCCAGCTCACCACCGACACATCGATCAGCGGTTCCAGGCCCTTGAGCGCGCGGAAGATCAGGGTGCGATGAGCCCACGGGCACGCCAGCGACACATACAGGTGGTAGCGGCCGGCCTCGGGGGCGGGCAGTTGATTGCGGCGCTGGGCATTCTCGCGCTTGAACGCGCCGTCCTTGCCGTTTTCGTACCACTGGTCATGCCAGCGGCCGTCGATCAAAAGGCCCATGGTGAGCTCCTCGGAACAAAGTCGTTTGTCGTTGGAGCTCAGTCTAGGGGAAATCGTTCGAACAACTAGTGCAAAGACTGCGGGGTAATCATCTATTTATTCGATGGGTTTCTTGCGCTCCAGTAATCGCGTGCCGTGGCAAATGCCTGCTCGCGATCCTGGCCCAGCCCGCGCAGGGCCAAGGCCATGGTCGCGATCACGGCCATTTCACCGTAGCTGTCTTCGGTTTCGCCGCGCCAGACGGCCAGCAGCTGTTCTGGCTGCAGGCTCGGCGGTTTCACGTGGCGGCGCTCGCTCAGCGCTGGCCATTCTTCATCCCAAGTTTCTCCCGCCGTGGTGCCGTACAAGTGGCTGATGACATCGGGGTTGACCTCGATCTCGCCGCCGTCACCCTTGATCACCACGGCATGGTCGCCGAGCAGGCAGCTGGCTTCGCGGTGCACGGCCTGGTACCCGGGGTGGAAGATGCTCTGCAGGCCGCAACGGGCGCCCAGCGGGTTGAGCACGCGCGCCAGGGAATGGATGGGCGAGCGCAGGCCGAGGGTGTTGCGCAGGTCGATCATGCGCTGCAGCTGCGGCAGCCAGTCCTGCAGGGGCGCGAAGGCAAGGCGCTGTTGGTCCAAAGCCTCGCTGACCGCATGCCAGTCACGGCACAGCGGTATCTGCAGCAGGGCCAGCACCTGTTCGGTGTACAGGCGCCCGGCGGTGTGCGCGCCGCCACCGTGCAGGAGGATGCGCACGCCGTTGTTGGCCAGGCATTTGGCTGCCAGCAGGTACCACGGCAAGTGGCGCTTCTTGCCGGCATAGCTCGGCCAGTCCAGGTCGACCGCGATGGAGGGCGCTTGCAGGTGGGCGCGCACGGCTTCGGTGAAGCCGGCCAGCTCTGCGGCGCTCTCTTCCTTGTGCCGCAGCAGCATGAGGAAGGCACCGAGCTGGGTGTCTTCGACCTTGCCTTCCAGCAGCAGGGTCATGGCAGCGCGGGCTTCCTCGCGGGTCAGGCCGCGCGCACCGCGCTTGCCCTTGCCAAGGATGCGCACGAATTCGGCGAAGGGGTGTTCGGCCGGGGTTTCCAGGGTCAGCGGGCGAGCGTCGGTCATATGCAATTGGTCGGCTTGGGCAGGCCCGCGAGCTTGGCTGCGAGCTTGGCGGGGGTGCCATTGAACAGGCGGTTGAGGTGTGGGCTGTTGCCCTTTTCCGGCCCCAGCTTGAGTGCGGTGTACTTGATCAACGGGCGCGTGGCCGGGGACAGCTGGTATTCCTCGTAGAACTGGCGCAGCAGTTCGAGGACTTCCCAGTGATCGGCGGTCAGCGCGATGCTTTCGCGCTCTGCCAGTGCTTCGGCGGCGGCGTGGGACCAGTCTTGCAGGTCGAGCAGAAAGCCGTCCTTGTCCAGGGCGATCGCCTGATCGCCAACAGTCAGTGTGTTCATAGCCAGCTGTTGACCTTGTCGTAGTGCAGTGACAAGGCGACGAAGGCCGGGTAGTCCACCGCCTTGGCCAGCTCGCTGCTGATGGCGCGCGCTTGCAGGTCTTCGTCGAGGGCGAACAGGCGTTGAGCCAGGCCGGCCGTCTGTAGCACGCGCTGCGTGTCGCTGCCGTCGCGCAGGGCGTAAACCGCATCGCCGCACAGCAGCAAGGCATCATTGCTGCCGAGCAGGCGTAGGCAACTGTCCAGGCGGTCGTCGCCGAAGGGGGAATGGGAGAGCACGTGCAAGGTTGGCATCAGAGCGTCACCACTTGGTCGTAACGGGCAATCAGCGCGGTCAGTGCTGTGTCGTCCAGCACCTCCACCGGCAGGTCCAGGGTGTCGGCGGCCAGGCCACGGCGGGTCAGGCTGTGCTGGCAGGCATACAGTTCTTCGACGCCGAACATTGGCAGCGCCTGCAGGTTGGCGCCGAGGTTCTTCTGCTGTACGGCGCTCGGTTGCTGGCCAGGCGCCAGCTGGAACACACCGTCATCGAGAAACAGCATGCCCAGCGGCAGGTCGAACGCACCGCCCGCCAGGGCGATGTCCAGTGCCTCGCGTGCGCCAGGGCCATTCCACGGCGCCTGGCGGCTGATGATCAACAGGGATTTGGCCATTTCAATCGCCTCCAAAACAGACCAGGCGGTCGGCAAGCTGCGCCGCTTCATGCAACTGACCCAGGCCCGACAGCTCCCAGGGCTGGGGCAGGTTCACTGCCGGACGTCGGTAACGCGTGGCTTCGGTCTGATCGAGCACACCGCGGCGCAAGGCGGCGGCGATACACACCACCGCGTCGAGCTGCTGGGCTTCGATAAAGGCGCGCCACTGGGCCGCGACATCCACTTCGTCCTGGGGCGCGACGATGTTGGCCGAGGCGCTGTGAACGCCGTCCTGATAGAAGAACAGCCGGGCAATCTCATGCCCGTCGGCCAGTACCGCCTCGGCGAAGCGCAGGGCGCGGCGCGAGGAGGGCGCATGGGCCGGGGAAAAAACCGCGATGGCGAATTTCATGGACAACTCGAATAAAGGAATGCGGCCATGATAAAGCAAAAAGCCCGCGCCGGTGGGCGCGGGCTTTGTCGGCTGAAGCACGCCGGGTCAGGCGTGTTCCTTGTTCTCTGGCAGGAACCAGTTCAGCAGCAGGGCGCAGATGCCGCCGGTGGCCACGCCCGATTCCAGCACATGGCGAATCGCCTCGGGCATGTGCGCGAGGAATTCCGGGACCTGAGCCACGCCCAGGCCCAGCGCCAGCGATACCGAGATAATCAGCAAGGCGCGGCGATCCAGGCGGGTACTGGCCAGGATGTTGATGCCGGAGGCGGCTACCGCACCGAACATGACCATGGCTGCACCACCCAGCACCGGCTCGGGCACCGCCTGAATTACCCCGGCAACGCTGGGGAACAGGCCCAGCAGGACCAGCATCACGGCAATCCACATGCCGATATGGCGGCTGGCGATGCCGGTCAGCTGAATCACGCCGTTGTTCTGGGCGAAGATCGAGCTGGGGAAGGTGTTGAAGAAGCCGGCCAGCAGCGAGTTGGCGCCGTTGACCAGTACACCGCCCTTGATCCGCTGCATCCATACCGGGCCTTCGACCGGTTGGCGCGAGACCTTGCTGGTGGCGGTGACATCACCAATGGCTTCCAGCGACGTCACCAGGTAGATCACCAGCATCGGAATGAACAGCGCCCAGGAAAAGCCCAGGCCGAAGTGCAGCGGGGTCGGGACCTGGAACAGTGCGGCCTGGTGCATGCCAGTGAAGTCCAGGCGGCCAAGGTAGCCTGCCAGTGCATAGCCCACGGCCAGGGCGATGACGATGGCGCAGCTGCGCATCCACACCACCGGGATGCGGTTGAGGATCACGATGATCGCCAGCACCACGCCCGAGAGCAGCAGGTTTTCGCCGTTGGCGAAAGTGCCGTCGGCCATTGCGCCAAAGCCACCACCCATGCTGATCAGACCGACCTTGATCAAGGTCAGGCCGATCATCAGCACGACGATGCCGGTCACCAGCGGGGTGATCAGGCGTTTGACGAACGGCAGGATGCGCGACACACCCATCTCGACGAACGAGCCGGCGATCACCACGCCGAAGATCGCCGCCATCACGCTTTCCACCGGCGTGCCTTGCTTGACCATCAACGCACCGCCGGCAATCAGTGGGCCGACGAAGTTGAAGCTGGTGCCTTGGACGATGAGCAATCCTGCACCGAACGGGCCGAAGCGCTTGCACTGAACGAAGGTGGCGATACCGGAAATCACCAGCGACATCGACACGATCAGGTTGGTGTCACGTGCCGAAACGCCCAGCGCCTGGCAGATCAGCAAGCCAGGGGTGACGATGGGGACGATGATTGCCAGCAGGTGTTGCAGCGCCGCCAGCAGGCCGATCAACAGCCGTGGCTTGTCCTCGAGGCCAAGCACCAGTTCATTGGCAGGCGCCACCGCGCCTGGGCTGTGTTCGTGTGAGCTCATTGCAGGTTGCTGCCCCGGAGGAAAAAAGGAGCGCATTCTACGGAATGAAGCGGGATTGGGGTAGGGGGAAGCACGTTGGCGGCAAGATCGGCGACCATTTGCTGTTTAAGCTGACTTTTAGGTCAATTTATAGGGTGGGTTTTTGGGGGCTGGCTTGGGATTTGAGGTGGTGCATAAATCGAGCGCCGCCCGCGCGGCGCTCGATCTCATAGACGCCGCACTTCACACGACGACCGCCTCTCAACCCAAACGCATTTCCAAATCCCGCCCACAAAAAAGCCCGCCGAAGCGGGCTTTTCCTTGCAACTCAACCAATCAATCGTCACGGCCCATGATGCCGAACAGCTGCAGCAGGCTGATGAACAGGTTGTAGATCGATACATACAGGCTGATGGTCGCCATGATGTAGTTGCGCTCGCCGCCATGGATGATGGCGCTGGTCTGGAACAGAATGCAGACCGACGAGAACAGCACGAAGCCCGCGCTGATCGCCAGTTGCAGGCCGCTGATCTGGAAGAAGAAGCTGGCCACTACAGCACCCAGCAAGACGAAGAAGCCAGCGGTGATGAAACCGCTGAGGAAGCTCATGTCCTTGCGGGTGATCAGCACATAGGCCGACAGGCCGCCGAACACCAGGGCGGTCATGGCAAAGGCCGAGCTAACCACTTCGGCGCCGCCGCTCATGCCCAAGTAACGGTTGAGGATCGGGCCGAGGATGAAGCCCATGAAGCCGGTGAGTGCGAAGGTGGACACCAGGCCCCAGACCGAATCACGCAGTTTGGCGGTGAGGAAGAACAGGCCATAGAAGCCGATCAGCACCACGAATACGTTCGGGTAGCGGACGCCCATCTGCTGGGAGATGTAGGCCATGACACCGCTGAAGGCGAGGGTGAGTGCCAGCAGGCTGTACGTGTTGCGCAGGACTTTGCTGACCTCGCGCTGCTCGACCTGCTGGCCGTTGTGTACGGCATAATCCTGTTCGCGCATGGCGACACTCCTTGGTAAACCTGTGGTTTTGAAACGTTCAGATGCAAAGGAGTCTATCAGAGGTTCCGCAACCGGCGTCATAGAGAGTTTGACAGCGTGTTTCATTACGGTATTATGGCGGCCGCAAAACGAGCTGGAAGCGTGGCCGAGTGGTTTAAGGCAACGGTCTTGAAAACCGTCGATGGGCAACTATCCTAGAGTTCGAATCTCTACGCTTCCGCCATATTCAAAGCCCTGATTATTCAGGGCTTTTTGCGTTTCTGAGGTGCTGATTCGCGAGCCTCTACCGATCTCCTTCATTCCGCATTTCCCCCCTCATTTCCCATTTTCTGCCTCAGGCGCATGGAAGGCCTTACTGTAGTAGCCTGACGGGTCAAAACAGCAAACGTGCTTCCTGCCGGATGCAAGCATATCGCATGCATCCCCTATTCGTTTTGCGCGCGTCTTGAGTTGCTTGGCTGAAGTAATCCAATGTATCCAGTCTACGCGTGCGAGGGTGGTCGTACTGTTCCAAACTGAACGAGCCTCAGGCATGGCTGCCAGTGCCTCCTGAAAATCGGGTGGGATGTCAGGCTCGGGCTCCTGCTTCACAGGGGTTAACTCTAGCGTAACGGTATCGCCAACGGCCGCCCCCGCGGCTTTGAGTAACGCTTTACTTACCTGCAGCCAATGGCTCAGCTGACCATCAGGCTCAAGGGTTGCCTGGAAAGGGTGCCCATTGATTTTGCCTTCAACTGTCGTCCTTCCTCGCCTCGGAAGCTGTTCACTCGCGTCTCTTGGCAGTACTACGAACGCCCACGACGTATCATTTCCAGGTTGTGCCGGACGAAGAAGCTTTGCTTCGAATCGGGATTTCACATCGATTGTTGTCATTGCAACGCCTCCAGCCACTACACCCAGCTCGGCTGCGGTTAAGATCCAGTACAGAAGGTCGACGCTACCTACTTAGCCTAGCCAGTCCAGTGGCTAATCATGGCCGACCCGAAGCGGCCCCAACATCCAGATGCCAGACCCAAAGTGGAGTCCGCCATGACCGTAGTCGACCGCCTCAGGTATTTGCGTCTCGTTCTAGTATTGGCTGGCCTCGCGTGTCTTGCTCTCTACCCACTGATGTTGTTCTGGCCTTCCGGCTGGGCCTGGCACGTCGGTTACTCGGACTACCCGATGATGATCGTTGGCATCTACGCGACACTCGGCGTCTTCTTGATCCTGGCCGCACGTGATCCATTAGCCAATCTGAGCCTGATCTGGTTCACCGTGTGGTCTAGCGCCGTACACGGCGCAATCATGACCGTCCAGGCGGTCACCCAGCCGGAGCAAATGGGGCACTTGGCAGGTGACGTGCCAGCGCTCTTCATCGTGGCGGTTGCCTTGGCCATATTGACGCCCCGCTCGCAATTGGCCGCTCGGACCCGGACACACAATGGGGCCTGAGACCAGGTTTGGCTACGAGGGTCGGGACAACGGTATCGGAAAAGGGGGTGCAATCTCGACGTTGTTAATCGTAATCCTCACATTTATCGATCCGCTTGCCGACGAGGTACACGATGAGAACAATTGCTGCAGCGACAAGGATTAGCAGAATGAGGGAAGCGATCCAGAGCATCAGTTTTCTCTTCTATTCGCCGGCCTCTCCCTGACCTTTTTTTAGGTGAGGCTATATCAGTGCCTGCAATTTCGGAAGCCCGATCTGAATGCCCGCCGATTGGCGGTATTTGTTGTTTTTCAGAGGATCAATCGTGGCTCGACTTTCCGGCAGTCCTCCCTTCCCAAGTCTTGGGGCCTTGGCTGTCGCTGACATGGCAAAGTTGGTCGACCTGAGCTATTGCTTCCCTTCCTATGCCAACACACCAAGGAGCATGAAATGAAGCCATTACTGCTAGGCCTCCTGCTGGCAGCCCCCGCCATCGCCCAAGCCCAGATCCCCCTCCTTGATGCCACTTGTCCCGGAAACATCGAAGTCCACGCCGACAAGGGCGGCCCGATCTACATCAATGGCAAGGAAGCCAAGCTGAAGAAGTTCAACGACAACTACTTCGAAGCCAAAGGCAGTGGCGTGACGATTTCCCTGACGATCAACCCTGATGGTTCACCCGACGTGTCCTACACCGGTAAAAACCGCGCCAACGGGGTCTGCCAGCTGAAGGCGTAGGGCAAAGGCCAGTTTTATTGCCATTACCTGGCATGCACATGCCATTCAGTGCTTTATAGTGGCCACTCCGTCAATCGCGTCTCCGTTCAATAGGTGTGGTGTGTTTTTCAGGTTCATTCTGATCGCTGTCCTGCTGTCGATCTCTGCGTGCAGTTCCCAATCACCCAGCACCGGCACCTCTGCCAACAAAGTCGTCAGTGGCGTTTACAAGGTCAAGCGTGGCGACACCCTCTATTCGATCGCCACTCGGCACGGCTGGGATTTCAAGGCACTGGCGCGCTACAACAACATCAAACCACCCTACGCGGTTAACGTGGGCCAGAACATTCGCTTCGGCCCGGGCAGCGCCACGACTAAGACTGCAACCAAAACCGCCACCAAAACCTCGACTGCGCCGGCCACCAAAGTGACCTTGCGCGGCTGGGACTGGCCGATCAAGAACGCTGTGGTCATCGGTCGATATGCCCCAGCCGACAAGCTCAGCAAGGGCATCCGCATCGCTGCCACCCCAGGCCAGCCAGTGTTCGCCAGCCTCGGCGGCAAGGTGGCGTTCGCCACCAACATTCGCGGCTACGGCAACCTGATCATCCTCCAGCACGGCACCTCCCACGCCAGCGTCTACGGGCACAACCGCAGATTGCTGGTCAAGGAAGGTCAAACCGTCAGCAAGGGGGAGCTGATTGCCGAGGCCGGTGACCTGGACACCGACCGCACACAGCTCTACTTCGAGATCCGTCAGAACGGCAAGCCGGTCGATCCGTTGAGCGTATTGCCAGCGGCCAACTGAGTGCGCTCACAGATGGTCGGCATCCACCACTGCCTGGGCGAAGGCCTGGGGGGCTTCCTGCGGTAGGTTGTGGCCAACGCCACCCTTGAGCAGGCGATATTCGTACTTGCCGGTGAAGCGCTGGGCATAGGCCTCGGCGGGCGGGTGCGGTGCGCCGTTGGCGTCGCCTTCCAGGGTGATGGTGGGCACGCCGATGCTGGGGAACTTGGCCAGCTTGGCTTCCAGCGGGTCGTAGCGGGTTTCGCCTTGGGCCAGCCCCAGCCGCCAGCGGTAGTTGTGCACGGTGATGGCCACCTGGTCGGGGTTGTCCAGTGCCTTGGCGCTGCGTTCGAAGGTGGCGTCGTCGAATGCCCACTTGGGTGATGCGGTTTGCCAGATCAACTTGGCGAAGGCATGGCGATTGTGGGTGTAGCCAAGTTCGCCGCGCTCGGTGGCGAAGTAGTACTGGTACCACCACTGCAGCTCTGCACTGGGCGGCAAGGGCGCCTTGGCGGCTTGCTGGCTGCTGATCAGGTAGCCGCTGACCGAGACCAGTGCCTTCACCCGCTCCGGCCACAGGGCCGAAACGATATCGGCTGTGCGCGCACCCCAGTCGAAGCCGGCCAGCACGGCGCGCTTGACCTGCAGTGCGTCCATGAAGGCAATGACATCGCTGGCCAGGGCCGCAGGCTGGGCGTTGCGGGGTGTGTCAGCGGAGAGGAAACGGGTTTCGCCATAACCGCGCACGTACGGCACCAGAACGCGATAGCCCTTCGCGGCCAAGGCCGGGGCGACTTCCTGGAAGCTGTGAATGTCGTAGGGCCAGCCGTGCAGGAGGATCACCACGGGGCCATCGGCCGGCCCTTGTTCGACGTAGGCCACCTCCAGCACACCGGCCTTGATATGCTTCAAGGGCCCGAAGTCATCCGCCACCGCCACGCGGCGCTCGGGCTGCGCAGGTTGTGTGGCATAAGCCCCTGTCGCGCTCATCAGGGCGCAGGCGAGCAGGGCGGAACGCTGGAAACGTTGGGGAATGGGAAGGGTGAGCATGGGCATCTCCTGGCGCTGATCAATGCAAGCCAGTAAAGAAGATCGTTGTATCCCGGTTGTGTCTCTCGACAGTGCAGTCAGCGTACTTGTGTGTCAGCTCGCACTTTGAACACAAAAAGATACAAACGCCGGCTCACACCACCGGCTGCATGCAAGCCGCCAGGTCCTCCAGAAACGCTTGCAATATCGGCGGCGCAGCCACCCCGCGACGGGTAATCACGTCGAAGGGCGAGCTCAGGTCCAGGGTGCTCGCGCCCAACCGGCACATCTCCCCGCTCTTCACCCACGGTTCGGCAAAATGCACGGGAAGAAACCCGACATAGGCCCCGGAAATGATCAGGATCGCCGCCGCCTCGATATTTTCGACGGTGGCCGCGGCCTTGCTCATGCCCAGTTGATCGAGGTCGTACTGCTGCATGTAGCCGCGCGCGACCAGGCGGCAGGCGCGCACTTCTTCCAGCAGGCGGCCATTGCTGGCCTTGCTGCCGAACAAGGGATGGCGGCGGCCACAGAACAGGCCCAGCGCCTCGTCGTAGAGGGGTAGGTAGGACAGCCCTGGCACGCGCATGGGGAAGTGCCCGATGGCCAGGTGCAGGCGGCCGTCCAGTACACGCTCTTCGAGCTCGGCGGGGGTGCCGATATAGACGTTGAGGTGGGCGTCGTGGCCGCGTGAGACGAAACGTTGCGTGGTGCGCGGCACCGGCGAGTCGGGGTCGGTCAGCGTCGAGTCGATGATCCCGAGGTTGAGCTTGCCGCTGATGTGCTGCTTGAGCACATCGGCGTCGAGGCAGAAGCTTTCCACGGCGCCGAGCAGGCGCAACGCCGCTTCATGGATCGCCACCCCTTGCTCGGTCAGGCGAAAGCCGCTGCGCCCGCGCTGGCAGAGCTTGACCCCCAGCCGCGTTTCCAGGTGCGTCATCTGTTCGCTGATGGTCGACTGGCCGGCGTTCAGCGCGGCTTGTGCTGCGGAAAACCCGCCGCACCTGACGATGGTGGCGAATACCCTGAGGAGCTTGAGATCGACATCGTGGAGCTGGATCACGCCTGGCCTCCTGTCGGTGCGTCACATCGGTGAAGCTGATATGAGCATCCGATCGATTGTTTTCTGCCAAGGTAAGCATGGCTGGGCGTGCTACCGCAATGCCGGGATCTTGCGGATTTCAAAAGCCTCGAATACTTCGGATTAGCCGATGTATGCATCTGCAGTTGCGCATTTTTTTGCTGCCGGGCTGCGCCCATAGTGGCTGCAACGGAGGTCCCGCACGGGCCCCGTCTCCTGAATAGAACAAGAAGTGGAGAAGCCCGAACATGGCAAAGCACGGTTATGAATCCGGCCGCCTGAACCTGCCCTTCGTGGGGCATTGCACTTTCGCCAAATCGCCCATCTGTACCGACTGGAACGCCATCGACGCCGATGTGGCGATCCTCGGCGCGCCCAACGACATGGGCACCCAGTGGCGTTCCGGCGCGCGCTTCGGGCCGCGCGGCATCCGCGAGGCATCCACGCTGTTCTCGTTCGGCCACAGTGGCGCGTATGACCACGAGGATGACACCACCTACCTGACCCAGGACCAGGTGCGCATGGTCGATGTGGGCGATGCCGACATCGTTCACACCGACATGGCCAGCAGCAACGCCAATATCGAATCCGCGGTGCGCCAGATCCTCGCCTCCGGTGCCATGCCGGTGGTGCTGGGGGGCGACCACTCGATCCACGCCCCGGTGATCAAGGCGTTCGAGGGGCGTGGGCCGATCCATATCATTCACTTCGACGCCCACCTCGATTTCGTCGACGAGCGCCACGGCGTGCGCTACGGCCACGGCAGCCCCCTGCGCCGCGCCTCGGAACTGGATCACATCGTCGGCATGACTCAGATGGGCATTCGCAACGTGTCGTCCTCCAACCGCGACGACTACGACGCGGCGCGCGACGCCGGTTCGCAGATCCTCTCGGTGCGCGACGTGCGCCGGCTGGGCCCGGAAGGCGTGCTGGCGATGATCCCGGAAGACCGCGACTACTACATCACCATCGACATCGACGGCTTCGACCCGTCCATCGCGCCTGGCACCGGAACGCCGAGCCATGGCGGTTTTCTCTACTACGAAGTGCTGGAAATCATCCAGGCGCTGGCGCGTCGCAGCCAGGGCAGGGTCGTGGGCATGGACCTGGTGGAAGTGGCCCCGGCCTACGACCCGGCGGGTGTCACCTCGATCCTGGCCGCGCAACTGCTGATGAACAGCATCGGCTTCATCTTCCATGAGCGCGCCCGCGCTCGCTGACCGGGGACACACCGTGGACAACAAGGTTAAAGACTATCTGCAGGCATTCGGTGTGCTGGAAGCTACCCAGCGCTTCCTGTCCAAGCCCCAGCGCCAGTACATCGGCGGTGCTTGGGTCGAGGCCAGCGACGGCGCCACCAGCGACGTGATCGAGCCCTCCACCGAGGCCGTGCTGACGCGCATTCCCATGGGCACTGCCGAGGACCTCGACCGTGCCGTGCAGGCCGCCCGGGCGCAGTTCGACGGTGGCCCGTGGAGCCAGCTCAAACCCCTGGAACGTGAACGTCTGCTGCATCGCCTGGCCGATCTGGTCGAGCGCAATGGCGACGAGTTGGCGCAGATCGAGTCCATCGACATGGGCAAGTCGGTAGAGCAGGCGCGCGCCGTGGACATCCAGGGCACCGTCGACACGTTCCGCTACTTCGCCGGCTGGGCCAGCAAGATTCACGGGCGTACCGTGGAGCCTTCGCTGCCGGGCAACTACCTGGCCTATACGCGCAAGGAACCGGTCGGGGTGGTGGGCGTCATCGTGCCCTGGAACTTCCCCTTGCAGACCATGGCCTGGAAACTTGGCGCTGCCCTGGCGACCGGCTGCACCGTGGTCGTCAAGCCGGCCGAGCTGACGTCCCTGTCGGCCCTGCGCTTCGCCGAACTGGTCGAGGAAGCCGGCATTCCCGCCGGGGTGATCAACATCGTCACCGGGCGTGGCAGCGTGGTCGGCGAGGCGATGTCCAGCCACCCTGGCATCGACAAGCTGAGCTTCACCGGCTCGACCCCGGTCGGCTGTTCCGTGGGCAAGGCGGCGATGGACCAGATGAAGCGCCTGACCCTGGAGCTGGGCGGCAAGTCACCGGTGATCGTGTTCGCCGATGCCGATATCCCGGCGGCGGCGCAGGCGGTGGCCAACGGCGTGTTCTTCAACTCGGGGCAAGTCTGCGATGCCGGGACACGGGCCTACATCGAGCGCAGCATCTACCCACAGTTCCTGGCGGCGCTGGCCGAATACACCGCGACGCTGAAGATCGCACCCGGCCTGGACCCGGACTGCTTCATCAGCCCGATGGTGTCGCGCAAGCAGCAACAAAGCGTGCTCGACTACATTGCCCTGGGCAAGGCCGAAGGGGCACAGCTCTACTACGGCGGCGAGCCCGTCGAAGGCCCGGGCTTCTACGTGCAGCCAACCATTTTCGCCAACTGCCGCAACGACATGCGTGTGGTCCAGGAAGAGATCTTCGGCCCGGTGCTGGTGACCCAGCCCTTCGACAGCCAGGAAGAGGCACTGGCCCTGGCCAACGATTCGGCGTTCGGCCTGGCGGCGGCGCTCTACTCCAATGACCTGGGCCGGGTCCACGGCCTGATCCCGCAGTTGCGTGCCGGCACCGTGTACGTCAATGCGCACAGCACCCTGGACCCGTCCATGCCGTTCGGTGGCTACAAGCAATCGGGCTATGGCAAGGACATGGGGGCCGAACAGCTGGAGTTCCTGCTGGAAACCAAAGCCGTGTGGATCACCTTGCCCTGACCGACAGGGTGGCCAGCGCCGTTGCCTCTGGGTGGCGGCGCTGGCGAATCGGCATGCATCGTATTCCAAGAACAAGAACCTACCGAGGTGATGCCCATGAACAGCGAAGTCGATGTGGAGCGTGCGCAAGACCTGGACCGGCGCCTGCGCGCCTATGAAGAACTGCAAAGCGGCCAGCGCTGGCCGGGTGCGTTGACCACGACCGACTGCATCGCCCTGGCCGTGCTGGCGCTGGCACTGGTCGTCGGCTTCTACCTGTGGGGTGGCCAGCCATGAGCGATTCTCGCGAGCAGGAATTTCGCCTGGGCGCCGAACGTGGCGATACCCCCTTGCTGCCAAGCGAGCGGGTCTGGGGCTTCTGGGGCTTCGCCTATGCCAACTCAGCCTTGGCCGTGGCCACCTGGGTGTTTCTCATCGGCGGCGCCACTGCTTTGTTCGTCGGGCCACGCCAGGGCATCTGCGCTGTGGTCATCGGCAACATCATCGGGGTGATCCTCGCCGGCTGTTCCACCAGCCTGCCGTGCGGCAAGTACGGCGTCGAGCAGTTCACCTTCCTGCGCAGCATGTTCGGCATCAATGGCAGCCGGCTGGTCTACGTGCTGTCGGTAGTGGTGCTGACCATGGGCTGGCTGGCGGTGCTGGGGCTGATGTGCGGCCGCGCCCTGGACAACCTCGACACCCTGGTTCAACAGCGCCCGGCCGGTGCCGGTGACGGCTGGCTGGTGACCGCCGGTGGTTTGCTGGCCATCGTGCTGGCGGCGACGGTGGCCATGCGTGGGCCGGACATGATCCGCCGGTTGAGCGCGGTGATTGCGCCCAGCCTGATCCTGATCATGCTGGCGCTGATGTACCTGATCCTCCAGCGCTTCAGCATCGGCGATCTGCTGGCCATGCCGGCCCTGCAACCGCCGTTCGAAGACCCGCACGTCAACTTCATGATCGCGGTGGAAATCAACATCGCCGCAGGGTTCTCCTGGTGGCCTTACCTGGGCAACCTGTCGCGCTTGTGCAGCAACCAGCGCACGGCGTTCTGGCCCAACCTGGTGGGCATCTTCGGCGCCGCCTCGCTGGGCGAAACGGTCAGTCTGTTCGCGGCTTCGACCTTGGGCAGCAGCGACCCGACCACCTGGATGCGCCTGGCCGGCGGTATGGGCTTTGGTGTGGTGGCGCTGAGTTTCCTGGCGCTGGCCAACCTCACCGGCATGGTCAACATCCTCTACACCGCAGTGATCGGCTTGCGCCAGCTGGCCGGGGAGCGTTTGCGGGCCATGCGCTGGGGCCTGCTGATCGCGCTGTTCTGCGTGATTCCGGTGGCCATCGTGCTGTTGTTGCCCGGGATCTACGACGGCTTCTTCATCTTCCTGGTGTGGACGTCTGCGCTCAACAGCGCCCTGGCCGGCATCGGCATCGCCGATTACTTCTTCCTGCGTCGCCAGCGCCTGAACCTTCGCCATCTTTACGCCGCGCAAGGCGAGTCGCCGCTGCGTTTCTGCAAGGGCTTCAACCCCATCGCGCTGGTCGCGCTGGTGGCGGGCTTCGCGATCTACGTGGTGGTGTTCAACCCGCAGACGCTGGCCAACACCCACTTCTTCCGCTTCGTCACCGCTTCGCTGCCGTCCTGCCTGCTGGCCGGGCTGGTCCACTACGGGTTGACCCGTCTGTTGGCCGCCCGCCTGGGCTGGGGCGGCTATCCCCAGGGCAATGAACGCACACTCCAGGCAGGGCCTACGTGCTAAGGGCTACAGCAATGAATAAACACTACGACTACATCATCATCGGTGCCGGGTCCGCCGGCTGTGTCCTGGCCAGCCGGCTGACCGAGGATGCCGGCACCTCGGTGCTGGTTCTGGAGTACGGTGGCAGCGACCGCAGTGTGCTGATCCAGATGCCCAGTGCGTTCTCGCTGCCGATGAATACCAAGAAATACAACTGGCACTACGAAACCACGGCCGAAACGCACCTCGATGGCCGGCGCCTGCATTGCCCACGAGGCAAGGTGCTGGGCGGCTCTTCGTCGATCAATGGCCTGGTCTACATCCGCGGTCATGCCCATGACTTCGACGAGTGGGAAAGCCTCGGCGCCAAAGGTTGGGGCTATCGCAACTGCCTGCCGTATTTCAAGCGCGCCGAGCAATACAAGTTCGGCGGCGACGACTACCGCGGTGCCAGTGGCCCGCTGGCCACCAACAACGGCAACAACATGCAGAACCCGTTGTATGGCGCCTGGGTGGAGGCCGGTGCCGAGGCGGGCTACATCAAGACCGACGATTGCAACGGCTACATGCAGGAAGGTTTCGGCGCCATGCACATGACGGTCAAGGATGGCGTGCGCTGGTCCACGGCCAACGCTTACCTGCGCCCGGCCATGAGCCGGCCCAACCTGACCGTGGTCACCCACGCCATGACCCGGCGCATCCTGCTCGAAGGCAAGCGCGCGGTGGGGGTGGAATACGATCAAGGCGGCCAGACCCACAAGGTGTATTGCAAGCGTGAGGTGCTGGTGTCGTCCGGCCCCATCGGTTCACCGCACCTGTTGCAGCGCTCCGGCATCGGCCCCGAAGCTGTGCTGCGCAAGGCCGGCATCGAGGTGCGCCACGACCTGTCGGGCGTCGGCGAGAACCTGCAGGACCACTCGGAGATCTACATCCAGTACGCCTGCAAGGAGCCGGTCACCCTCAACGGCAAGATGAGCCTGTTGGGCAAGGCGCTGATCGGCCTGCGCTGGCTGCTGTTCAAGGACGGCCTGGGCGCCAGCAACCATTTCGAGGCGGGGGGCTTCATCCGCTCGGCCAAGGGGCTGCGCTGGCCTGATATCCAGTTCCACTTCCTGCCGGCGGCGATGCGCTATGACGGCAACAAACCGTTCAAGGGCCACGGCTTCATGGTCCTCACGGGGCCGAACAAGCCCAAGAGTCGCGGCCATGTCAGGGCATTGTCGGCCGACCCGTACCAGCACCCGGAAATCCGTTTCAACTACCTGGAGCGTGAGGAGGACCGCGAAGGTTTCCGCCGATGCGTGCGCCTGACCCGGGAAATCATCGGCCAACCGGCCATGGACCGCTACCGGGGCGAGGAGCTGGCGCCAGGGGCGCATGTGCAGACCGACGAACAGATCGATGCCTTCGTGCGCGCCAACATGGAGAGCACCATGCACCCTTGCGGTTCCTGCCGCATGGGCGAGGACGACATGGCGGTGGTCGATTCCGAACTGCGCGTGCACGGGCTGCAAGGCTTGCGGGTAATCGACTCGTCGGTGTTCCCCAGCGAGCCCAACGGCAACCTCAACGCACCGACCATCATGCTGGCCGAGCGCGCCTCTGACCTGGTGCGCGGGCGTAAGCCGCTGGCGTCTGCGGATGTACCGGTGGGGCTGGTGGGTGGCTGGGAGGACCAACAGCGCAGCCATGCGCCGGCGCGCCAGGTGGTCTGAGGCGCAACCTGCGAGGGCGCGGCGTACAATAGCCGCCGACGCTCCCCACAGGACCAGGCCAACATGAAAACACCCGGCGGCGCGCTGCTCAGCGGCGTCGAACTGGATCGCACCAGCCAAGTGCCGCTGTACCGGCAACTGTACTTGCAGGTGCGCAAGCAGATCCTCAGCGGTCGGCTCGCGGGCGGTTCGCGCCTGCCGTCGACCCGCACGCTGTGCAAGGAGCTGGGGCTGTCGCGGATCACCTTGCTCAATGCCTTCGACCTGCTCACCGCCGAGGGCTTCCTGGACTCGCGCACCGGCGCCGGCACCTTCGTCGGCGACGAGTGGGAGGGGCGTGGCCCGGACGCGGGGCCCGCCGCCAAGCCACCGCGCTTGTCGAGCCTGAGCCAGGCGGTGCATTCGCTGCGCAGCACGCATTTCAGCGGAATGTCGTACAACGCCTGGGCACCGGAGTGCCCGGTGTCCTTGCTGCCCAGCCACCCGGCCTACGATGCCTTCCCAATGCCAGTATGGAAGCGTCTGGTCAATCGCCACCTGCGCAAGCCCGGCAAGGCGCAACTGGGTTATGGCGAAGTCAAAGGGCTGCAACGGCTGCGCGAGGCGATCGTCGAGTACGTCTTCGATGCGCGCGGCATCGAGTGCAGCGTGGATCAGGTAGTCATCACTTCGGGCGCCCAGCAGGCGTTCAACCTGCTTGGCATGCTGCTGCTCAACCCCGGTGACAGCGTGTGGATGGAAGACCCCGGGCACATTGCCGCGCGCATCGCCTTCCAGGCATTGGGATGCCAGCTGGTGCCGCTGCGCATCGACGAACAGGGCCTGGATGTGCAGCAAGGATTGCGTGAATGCCCGGATGCGCGCCTGGCGTTCACCACGCCTTCACGCCAGCACCCGCTAGGCACCACCATGAGCCATGCTCGCCGCCAGGAACTGATCGACTGGGCCTCGCGCAGCCAGGGCTGGATCGTCGAGGACGACTGCGACAGCGAGTTCCGCTACGTGGGCCGTTCGCTGCCGGCCTTGTATGCCATGGACCCCTGGCAGCGGGTGATCTATGTCGGCACTTTCAGCAAGGTGCTGTACCCGTCGCTGCGCCTGGGTTACGTGATTCTGTCCGAGGCGCTGGTGGAGCCTTTCTGCGCCATTCGTGCGGTGATGGACCGCAGCCCCTCGACGCTGCACCAGGCCACCACCGCCGATTTCATGCTGGAGGGTCATTTCCTTGGCCATATCCGGCGCATGCGTGCGCTGTATCAGGAACGCCAGGCTTGCCTGCTGGAAGCCTTGCACAGCGAGTTGGGCGGTTTTCTTTCGGTGGCGCCGGTAGAGGCGGGACTGCACATGATCGGCTGGCTACCCGCAGAGGTCGACGACGATGCCCTGGCGCGCGGCTTGGTGGAGCACCAGGTCTACACCTATGCACTGCGCGATTATTGCCTTCAGCGCTACCTTGCACCTGGCCTGTTGCTGGGCTTCGCCGCCACGCCGCAGGCCCAGGCCCGGCAGCGCGCGCAGGAGCTCGCCGAGGGTATGCGCCGGCTCGGCCTGAAGGTTTGATGCAGCGGCGCGCCAGCGCGGCAAAGTGGTCATATAAACAAAACGGAAATGGCTATAGGGATAGCACCATTCCAGAGCGATAAAAGCATGGCCGGCCACCCCGGCAATCGCTCAGGAATGATAATAATGACAGCTATCCAAGCCCGCTTCGCCGCCCTCATGGGCCACAACGCCGGGGCCGCGACGCCCCTGGTGCTTACCCCCGAACTTGCCCGCCGCTTGCTCGCCCGGCTCGACAGCCTGCGCCTGTTCGCCCATGGCTATCCGCTGCTGACCAACCTGACCCACGGCCGTGTCAGCCCCGAGGACATGCTCGATTTCGCCTACCGGCACGAGCTCGACGGCCTCTCGCTGCACCTGCTCGACGGTGAGCACAACAGCCTTTCGCAAATGCCTGCCGAGCGCCTCGCCGCCTTCGCCGCCAAGGCCCGTGCCTTCGGCCTTGAGGTGCACCTGGAAATCAGCAGCACGCTGGCCGAGGATGTCGACAAGGCCGTGGCCGTGGCCCGTGCCATCGGCAGCCACAACATCCGCGTCTACTCGCGCTACGAAGGGCACCTGTCACGGGTCATGGGCATCATCGAGGACGACCTGCGGCGCCTGGCGCGGCTGGCCGATGAGCACGACCTGCACTTCGACTTCGAGCAGCACGAAGAACTCAAGAGCGACGAGATCGCCACCTTGCTGCGCCGGGTAGGGCACCCGCGGCTGAACGCGCTGTTCGATTTCGGCAACATGATCAACGCCTGCGAACAACCGCTGCCGGCCTTGGCCAACCTCGCACCGTTCATTCGCCAGGTGCATCTCAAGGGTGTGCGCGTGGTGCCCGAGGCCAACGGCTTTGGCCATTACGGTGTACTGCAGGGCAGCACCGAAGACCAACTGCCCAGCGCGCGCATGCTGCTGGAACTGCTGTTGCTCGGCGAGCAAACCCCCCAGGTGGTGGCCTTCATCCTCGAGCAGGAGAACCACTACATCGCACCGGCCTTCCGCCAGACAGGCGAGGCGAGCGATCCCTTCATTCCCTATCGCGAGATGAGCGAAACCCTGCTGCCGCCAGGTTACAGCCTGGAGCGCATGCTCACCGACGAACACCGCTGGGCCAACAACCAGGTGCGCTACCTGCGTGGCCTTTTGGGCGAAATGCGACTGCTGGCCGAACTGGCCCTGGCCGACCACTGAGCACACCCGACCCGCCGTCGCGACGGCGCCCATACCCCGGAAACTGTGGAGAACAACAATGACAGCACCGGCTAAAGCCAAATGGCTGCGCTTTCTGGTCCTCGTCCTTGGCGGTGGCACCATCTACAAGCTGGCCAACCTCAAGGATGCCTTCTACATCCCCATGCAAGAGCACATGGGCCTGAGCCATACCCAGATCGGCACGTTGCTCAGCGCCAACGCCATCGTCGCCACGGCCTTGTTCGTGCTGGGCGGCTTCCTCGCCGACCGTTTCGAAACCCGCCGGCTGATTCCGCTGGGGCTGATCGGGGCCGGTGGGCTGGGCATTTATCTGGCCAGCTTCCCCGGCTTCAACCAGCAGTTGGTGGTGTTCAGCCTGCTGGCGGTGTGTGCCGACTGCCTGTTCTGGCCGTCCCTGCTCAAGGCTATCCGTAACCTTGGCAACGACAATGAACAGAGCCGCATGTTCGGCTTCCTTGAAGGCGGACGCGGGGTGGTCGATACGCTGGTAGCCTTCTGCGCACTGGGCCTGTTCGTTGCCCTGGGCTCCGGCGCGCTGGGGCTCAAGACTGCGATCCTGTTCTATTCGGCGATCGATATCGGAGTTGGCGTGCTCACCCTGATCCTGCTCAAGGGCGACCCACAGACGACGGCCACCCGTGAACCGATCGGCGGCAAAGGTTTGCTCGAAGCGGTGCGTTCTCCAGGAATCTGGCTGGTGAGCCTGAACGTGTTCATGGTCTACATCGTGTATTGCGGCCTGACCTATTTCATTCCTTACCTCAAAGACATGTACCACCTGCCGGTGGCGCTGGTCGGGGCCTACGGCATCATCAACCAGTACTTCCTCAAGGTGCTCGGTGGGCCGGCCGGTGGCTACATTGCCGACAAGGTCCTGAAGAGCTCCAGCCGCTACCTGAAATGGGCGTTTCTGGCGTTGCTGCCGCTGATGCTGATCATCCTCAACATCCCGCGCCAGGAGAGCTTCATCTATGCCGGCATGGCCGCCACGCTGACCTTCGCCCTGGTGGTGTTCACCATGCGCGGCGTGTTCTGGGCGCCAATGAGCGAAGTGGGCATCCCTGCGCGTATCACCGGGTCTGCGTTCGGCATTGGTTGCCTGATCGGCTATGCGCCAGGGATGTTCGCCTACGTGATCTACGGCTCGCTGCTCGACCGTTACCCGGGTGAGCTGGGCTACACCTACGTGTTCAGCCTGATGAGCGTACTGGCAGTGGTGGGCTTCGGGGTGTCCGGGATATTGCAGCGCATGGTGAAACGCCGCGCCAACCAACAGCAGGCCGAGGCATTGGCCTGATCGGAGCTTTGCAGGGGCTGGCAATACTGCCGCCCCTGCAGGGGTTCACTGTAAGGTCGGTGATCTCAGCGCTGGCGACATGGCCGCCAGGGTTTCTTCGACGCGCGCAATCTTGAGAGCAAGCTCATTCGCTTCTTCTACGTTGCCCGCAGCCCTCAAGCGATCCCGAGTCTGACGCAACGTGAGCAGGGTTTTTTGCAGCTTGAGGGCAGCGGCCGTGTATGTGTCCATATGTTTCTCATGCACAGAAGGCATCCATGCCGTTGTAGGAAAAACGGACCGTAACAGCTCGAAAACCCTGATCAAACTGGGCTTACATACAGGAAAACCGCACTCACTGCTTTTTTCCTACGAGCATAGGAAAAACTTCCTACAAAACTGCGCAGTAGTTGTTTCTATTCGTTAACGCAGAACCCCGGTCCAAGGCCCTGAATGGCTTGGGTTTCTAGCGTGCCGACCGGGGTCGGCACGACCGCGCGGGCCCCGCAGGCGCTTCAGCCGTGAATGAAACCTTATGTAGCAATTGCCGTGAACAACGGTCACCCGCATCGCGGCATCTGATCCGCTTTTTTTCGTCGAACCTGAATCTGTAACCGTATCAGTCTCAAGTCGACAATGCGTTTGTCCCAACATCACGTCAAAGAGGTTCCGATGGGCAAGCTCACGTTGTTTCTGGGTGGCTTTCTGCTGCTGACCATTCTGATCGGTTTGCTCGGTACCATTCCGCCAGGCTGATCTGTGCGTTTGACAGGGCTGCCCGGTGGCACGGCCGGACCGGCGCTAGCTGCAAATCGTTTTCACGTGCACAGGGCTTATCGCGTCACAATGGGTCGCGACAGGAGGGCGGTCATTCGTTTGGGCGCCGTGCTATAAGTCCTTCTTTACATGGGAAAATCTGTCCACAAAAAACGTGGGTAGGTCTGTGGATAAAACTCTGTAGGCCAGGTCGGCGGCGGGCTCTGTTAAATTGGATAGAATTTGAACAGCCTTTATCGGGGCTGTTCAGTGGCCGCCTCACCTGCCTGGCGCAAGGCCAGCAACAGTTCCCGCACACGCGCCGGCAGATCACCGGCAGGGTACACCGCATGCATCTGCGGATCCTGCCCGGAGCTGGAGGTCAGCCGGTAATTCGCGCACACCCGTACCAGGCGCCCAGCGCGAACCTGGGGTTCACCCACCCAGTCCGCCAGGCGGGCAATACCGGCGCCGGCCAAGCTACTGTGGTAGACCGCATCGCCCGAGCTCAGGCGCAAGCGTGGGTGTGGGCGCACGCTGGTGATGCTGGCGTCGCGGCAGAAGTGCCAGGCCTTCAGGATGCGAGGCGCGGTGTGCAGGATCAGCGCATGCCCGGCCAGGTCTTCCGGCCCTTGTGGGATGCCAGCGCGGGCCAGGTACTCGGGGCTTGCATAAAGATGCCGGCGGTAGCGCCACAACGGATAGCCGATCAACTCGCTCGATTGAGGAAACGCACCGCGTACCACGAAATCGAGCTTGCCCAGCAACGGGTCGATGGCCTCGTCGCGGTACTGGACGTCCAGGGTCACCTGCGGGTGGCGCTGGGTGAAGGCCGCGAGCATGCCCGGCAGCACGTGTTCACCGAGCAGCTGCGGCACGGCAAAGCGAATCCAGCCTTGGGCGCTGCCGCTGAGTGCGGCCAGTTCATCTGTGGCATCCCGTTGCACATCCAGCAAGCGTTCGGCATGGGGCAGCAAGCGCTCCCCGGCTTCACTGAGGGTTACCGAGTTGGCGTTGCGGTTGAGCAGCTTGCACCCGGTGTTGTCTTCCAGCGCCTGCACCGCGCGGGTAATTGCGCTGGGTGAACGGCCCAGCGCACGTGCCGCGGCGACGAAGCTGCGCTTGTGCGCGACGCTGACGAAGGCCTGGATTTCACGCAGCATGTCCAATGCCATACAAGGGTTCCTCGTTGCAGTTTTCGCAATGTGGCATTTCACCACAAGCGCGCCGCTTTGATTAGCCTTGCAGCCTGCCTTCATTGCCTGGAACCGCGTCATGATGGATATCGCCGTACTTTCCGTGTTCGCTTTCGCCGCCGGCCTGATCGATGCCGCCGTCGGTGGTGGTGGGCTGATCCAGATCCCGGCGCTGTTCAATGTGCTGCCCACGGCGCAACCAGCGGCCTTGCTGGGCAGCAACAAGTTGGCGTCGGTGTGCGGCACGGCCTTCGCCGCGCGCTCGTTCATTCGCAGGGTGACCCTGGACTGGGGCTTGATCGTGCCTGCGGCACTCAGTGCCTTCGTCATGTCCTTCGCAGGTGCGGCCACCGTGTCGCTGGTGCCGCCCAGCGTGATGCGCCCGGCGGTGCTGGTGCTGATCGTGTTGATGGCGATCTACACCTTCTGCAAGAAGGATTTCGGCACCTTGCACAAGCCAGCCAAGATCGGCCCCAAGGAGCAGTGCCTGGCTGTGCTGATCGGGGGCGCCATCGGCTTCTACGACGGCCTGTTCGGGCCAGGTACCGGCAGCTTCCTGATCTTCCTGTTCATCCGCTTTTTCGCCCTGGACTTCCTGCATGCTTCGGCGTCGGCCAAGGTCGTCAACATCGCCACCAACCTGGCGGCGCTGGTGTTCTTCGTGCCGTCCGGCAATGTGCTGTACGCCATTGCCCTGCCGATGGCCGCGTGCAACATCCTTGGCGCCCTTACCGGCACCTGGCTGGCAGTGCGCAAGGGTGCCGGCTTTGTCCGTGGCTTGTTCCTGGTGCTGCTGTGCGTGCTGATCGCCAAGCTGTCCTGGGACTTGCTGGCAGGCTGAGTCAGACCCTCTGGCGCTGTGCCTGGGCCTGTTCGACCCGATTGCGCCCATGGGCCTTGGCGCGGTACAGCGCTTCATCGGCGCGTGCCATCAAGGCATCCAGGCTCGGCGAGTCAGTGTCGGCAGCGCAGCCGTCCAGGCCGATGCTGACGGTAATCTGCAGGCGCGCATCGCCGTGCACCACATGCAAGTCCTGCACGGCGCGGCGCAGGCGTTCGGCGGTGAACTTGGCGCGATCCGGTGCCAGGCCCGGGAGGATTACCACGAACTCTTCACCACCCATGCGCGCCAGCAGCTCGCCTTCGTGCAACTGGTCTTGCAGGGTGCGGGCGAACTGGCGCAGCACCTGGTCGCCGACGGCATGGCCATGGCGATCGTTGATCGACTTGAAATGATCGATGTCGAGCATCATCAACGTCAGCGGCAACGCCTGTGCATGCTGTTGGCGGCTTTCGAGCAGGGCATTGGCGCGGCGGGTGAAGGCGCTTCGGGTGAGGGCGCCCGTCAGATGATCGATGGTGGCCTGGTGCGCCAGGCGCGCCAACAGGCTGCGGTTGGCCTGGCTGACGCACGCGACCACCAGCGGGCCGAGCACCAGCATGGCGATGCCTAGGCGTGCCGACATCAGCGTCGTGACCCCAGGTTCGCTTTGCGGCAGGCTGAAGTGCATCAGGTTTTGCGCCACGGCGACGATCAGCGTGCTACCAGCGGTCAGCGTCAGCAGCGAGACCAGGAAGGGTGAGTAGGTCCAGGCACACCATAGCAATGCGGCGATCGGAAAGGCGATGGCCCCGGGCCCGCCAAACACGATGCTCAACGCCAGCGAGCCCAGCAGTACCAGCAACGGCGCCAGCCGGATCGCCTGGGTGCTGCGCAGCAACGCGCGGGCCGAAGGGGCCGTGAGCAGCACCGGCAGCACCAGGATGCTGGTCGAGAACTGTTCGCTGAACCACGCCAGCCATGTCGCACGCAGGGACTGCTCGAACCAGGGCGCGGCCATCACGCAGGCCAGGCAGGCCGCCACCGTGGCGCCCGCCGCGCAGGCGCCGAATACACTGAGTACGCCATACGGGGTGCGCATGCGCCGGTGCAGGCGAGGCAAGCGCGTAAGCAGCAGCCAAACCGTTACCACCACGCTCAGGTTGCACAGGTTGAACCACAGGGCAGGCACCCAGTCGCTGCCGCAGGCCAGGTCCGCAGCGACCATGGCCAGCCAGACCAGGCTGAAGCCGGCCATCCCAGCCAGGCGCGGATAACGCAACAGCACACCGGCCAACACGGCATTGACGGGCCAGAACAGTGACAGGGATTCGATTGGCCGGGCCAGGATTCCGCCCAGGGTCAGGGCGAAGGTGAGGCCGAACAGCGCGAGGTAGGGCAACAGGCGCGATTGTGCTGGAAAAACCATAGGCTCGACCGACAAGCGGAAACGAAATCCAGGACAACGGCTCTAGGCACCTGGGGCAATGACGTCTCAGTGTGTTTGCACCGAGTACTTGATGTCAATCTGCCGCGATCTTTCAGGATAATGCCGGATTGCCACTACTGTTCGCGCTCTACCGTTTACAAGCCAAAGAACCAAGGCACCATCAATACCGTCACCACCATCACCAGTAACGTGAAGGGCACGCCCACCTTGACGAAGTCAGCGAAGCGATACTGGCCAGGGCCGAGTACCAAGGTGTTCACCGGTGAAGACACCGGTGTCATGAACGCCGCCGAGGCAGCCAGGGCCACGGTCATGGCGAACGGGTAGGGCGACAGGCCCAGTTGCGTCGCGGTGCTGATCGCCACGGGCGCCATCAGTACGGCGGTGGCCGTGTTGGAGATGAACAGGCCGATCACCGCTGTCACCATGAACAGGCAGGCCAGCATGGCAAGCGGCCCGGCGCCACCGAGCAGGCTGACCAGCCCACCCACCGCCAGGTCGATGCCGCCGGTTTTCTGCAACGCCTGGGCGAAGGGCAGCATGCCGACGATCAGCACCAGGCTTTGCCAGTGAATGGCGCGGTAGGCACTGTTCATGTCGATGCAGCGCCCAGCGCCCATCAGCAGGCAGCCGATCAGTGCGGCAATGACGTTGGGCACCGCGCCGCTGACCATCAGGCCGACCATCACTGCCAGGCTGAGCAAGGCAAACGGTGCGCGGGTGCGGGCAGGGGCGACCTGGTCGATCTCGGCGGGAAGGCTCAGCACCAGGAAGTCCTTTGGCTGGCTTTGCAGCAGGCGTACCGCTTTCCAGGGGCCGACCACCAGTAGGGTGTCGCCCAGGCGCAGCTTCTCTTCCACCAATTGTTCTTCGATTGCCGCCTGGTCGCGGCGCAGGCCGACCACGTTGAGGTCGTAGCGGGTACGGAAGGCCAGTTCGAGGATGCTCTTGCCAATCAGCTTCGAGCCCGGGGGCAGCGAGACCTCGGCCATGCCCAGCTCCTGGGACTGATCGATGAAATACGCGGCCTTGAAGTGCAGAGGCTCCAGTTGCATGGTCTGGCACAGGGTGCGCAAATCGTCGCGGTTGGCGAACAAGTCGAGCAGCAGTACATCGCCCTGATGCAGTACGGTGCTGGAGTCGGCGGCGATCACCCGGGTGGTGAACTTGTGCTGGCGTTCGATGCCGATCACGTTGGCGCCATGCCGGGTGCGCAATTCCAGCTCGCCCAGGGTATGGCCGATCAGTGGGGATTGCGGACGGATTCGCAGGCGCCGCTCGCGGCCATTGAGCTTGTAGTCCAGTACCAGGTCAAGCAGGGTGCGGCGGCTTTCCACCCGGCCGTCCTTGCGCACTTCGCCATTGAGCCAGTGGCGGGTCAGCAGCATGTAGCCGACGCCTAGCACCAGCACCACCAGGCCGAACGGGGTAAAGCTGAAGAAACTGAAGCCAGGCAGGCCGTGGCGCACCAGTTCGCTGTGCACGACCACGTTGGGCGGCGTGGCCACCAGGCTGAGCATGCCGCTGATCAGGCCGGCGAAGCTCAACGGCATCATCAGCCGGCTGGGGGAAATCTGCAGGCGCGCGGCAATGCTCAGCACCACCGGAATGAAGATGGCTACCACCCCCGTCGAGCTCATCACCGAGCCCAGCCCGGCCACCGACACCATCAGCAATACCAGAAGGCGTGCTTCGCTGTTGCCGGCGCGTTCGCTCATCCATTCGCCAATGCGATAGGCAATGCCGGTGCGCACCAACCCCTCGCCGATCACGAACAGCGCGGCGATCAGCACCACGTTGGGGTCGCTGAACCCGGCCAGGGCTTGTTCGACGCTGAGAATGCCCGACAAGGGCAAGGCGAGAATCACCAGCAGGGCGACCACGTCCATGCGTGGGCGGTTGATGACGAAGAGCACGATGACGACGGCCAGCAGGCCGAGGACCCAGAGCAGTTCCTGGTTCATGGGGCGGGGATGTTCCTTCACACGAGGGGCACAGTAGACAGTAGCAGCCAGTCTGGCAGGTCGTGATAAAGGGGGTATTGATAAACATCAGGGCCGCAGGGCGGCCCTGAGCGCACCCCATCAGTGATGGTGCTTTTTGTCGCCCATGTGGTTGCCGATGGCGCTACCGGCCGCGCCACCCAGGCCCGCACCGATGGTCGAGCCGTTCGAGCCGCCCACCTTGCGACCGATGACCGAGCCACCGGCCGCGCCCAAGCCACCGCCGATGGCGGCTTCGGTACGGCTGTGCTTGTTCGCACCTACCGCGCCGGCCGCCGCGCCACCCAGGCCGGCGCCAATGGCCGCACCGGTGCTGCCGCCGATCTGTTTACCGACCACGTTACCCAGGGCTCCCCCCAGGCCACCGCCAATGGCGGCACTACCGTCACCGGCGAAAGCGCCTTGGCACATCAGCAGGCCAAGAGCAAGGGAAGGCAAAGTCAGACGCATGTTAAGAGCCTCGGAAGAATCATCAAGTTGGATGTGGAGTGGAAAGACGTTCTAGCGGTAGTCGCGGTCACGGTAGCGGCGATCATCGTCGCGATCGTACCGGTGGTGATGACGGTGGTCGCGATCACCGTCGCGCCAGCCATCATCGTCATCGTGGTAGTGATGGTGGTTGCAGCCGGCAACGAGCAGGAAGGCGGCAATCAGCGAACAACTGGCAAGGCGCGTTATCACGTTATAGGTCCTTGATCCGCAAAGGTTTACGGGACACTGCCTGAGACTGGAATCGATCCATTTTGTTTCCTTGCCGCCTATTTTTTTATGCTGCTGGCGATGAACGGCGTGCCTGTCGGCTGCAGCCCGGCGCATTTCGCCGGGGACGAGATTCCGCTGCGTTTCAGTGTCGGGTTATGGTGCGGTGTGCCAGGCCGCGCTGTATCAGGTCATGGCCGCTGGGCGCAACGCCGTGCGCATGGCGGCGTTGGTCGGGGCCGGTTGAAGTGCTAGAGTCGCATTCTTTTTTTGCCCCGAGGATGGAATATGCGAGCAATCTTGCCGATGGCTGCGGCACTGGTGTTGGTCGGTTGCGCTTCGGCGACCATGGACGCGGCACGCGGCGGCAAGCCGACTGCGCAGCTCGCTTCGCTGAAGGCCCCGGAGCTGGTGGCCCAGTGCATCCAGTTCAGCTGGCAGAAGGAAGACGTGTTCGGGGACGATGCCAGCGGCTACCTGGAGAAGCGCAAGCAGGGTGGGCTCACGGTCTATACCCGCGAAGCCGAGTCGTTCGTCGACGTCTATCCGCGGGCGGGCGGTACCCAGGTGGATTACTACGCACAGAAAAACGATAACGTGGCCCTGCAGCGGCGGGCGGCGGCGGCTACCTGCCTGTAGGGCGGGACGGGCCAGCTGGCTCACGAGGCGGGTGGTAGATACTTGAAGGAGAGCACGGATGGCTACTTTGGATCGATCACAGCAACTGAACCGTGACAGCTGGGATGAGCGCGCCCCGCTGCATGCGGCGTCAAAGGATTATGAAGTCGAGCGTCTGGTCCTCCAGCCCGAGCACCTGTCCGAAACCGTCCGTTTCGACCTGCCGCGGCTGGGCGACATTCATGGCTTGCGCACGGCCCATCTGCAATGCCATATCGGTACCGATACCTTGTCGCTGGCGCGGCTGGGGGCTGAGGTCAGCGGCCTGGACTATTCTGCAGCCTCGCTGCTGGAAGCCAGGCGTCTTGCCCAGCGCTGCGGCACGGCAATCAACTACGTACATGCCGACGTCTATGAGGCTGACCGCGTGTTGCCTGCGGGTACTTTCGACCTGGTCTACACCGGCATCGGTGCATTGTGCTGGCTTGCACGCATCGAGCCCTGGGCCAGCGCCGTGGCGGCCTTGCTCAAGCCTGGCGGTCGCCTGTTCCTGCGCGATGGCCACCCGATGTTGATGGCCGTGAACGAAGACCATCAGGACCGGCTGCAACTGGAGTATCCCTACTTCGAACACGAGGCGCCGACGGTATGGCACACCGACCAGACCTACGTCGACAGCGACCAGCGCCTGACCCGGACCGAAACCCACGAATGGAACCACGGCCTCGGCGAGGTCATCAGCGCCTTGCTCGCGCACGGCCTGCAACTGACCGCCCTGGTCGAGCACCAGAGCATCCCCTGGGAGGCATTGCCGGGGCAGATGGACAAGGGCGCCGATGGCGAATGGCGCCTGCGCCATGCGCCCCAGCGCCTGCCGCTGAGCTACACCCTGCAGGCGATCAAGGCCTGATCAGGACAGGTAACCACCGTCGACGTTGAGCGCGGTGCCGGTGGTGTAGCTGGACGCATCGCTGGCCAGGTACAGCACGGCGCCGGCCATTTCCTTGGGGTCGGCCACGCGCTTGAGCGGGATCTGCTGCAGCGCGGCGTTGAGGATGGCGTCGTTCTTCACCAGCGCCGAGGCGAACTTGGTGTCGGTCAGGCCTGGCAGCAGGGCGTTGCAGCGGATGCCGAACGGCGCGCACTCTTTGGCGAAGACCTTGGTCATGTTGATCACCGCCGCCTTGGTCACCGAATAGATGCCCTGGAAGTGGCCGGGTGAAACACCGTTGATCGACGCCACGTTGATGATGCTGCCGCCGCCGTTCTCGCGCATCAGCTTGCCGGCTTCCACCGACATGAAGAAGTAGCCGCGGATGTTGACGTCGACGGTCTTCTGGAAGGCGCCTGGGTCGGTGTCCAGCACATTGCAGAATTGCGGGTTGGTGGCGGCGTTGTTGACCAGCACATCCAGGCGCCCGAACTGTTCGCGGATGCCGGCGAACACCTGCTGGATCTGCTCCATTTCACCAATATGGCAGGCGACTGCGGTGGCCTTGCCGCCGGCGGCGATGATCGCGTCGGCCACCTGCTGGCAACCTTCGAGCTTGCGGCTGGAGACGATCACATGGGCACCCTGCTGGGCCAGCAGGTGGGCAATGGCCTCGCCAATGCCGCGGCTGGCGCCGGAGACGAAAGCGATCTTGCCGTCGAGGTCGAACAGGTGAGTCTTGGACATGCTGTTTTCCTTGTTGTCTGTCGTCAGAGTGTGGACTTGGCGATCACCTGCAGGCTCGTCTGCTCCAGCAGCCGGTTCATTTCGATGAACTGCGCGAAGCGTTTGTCCTGGGTCTGGCCGTGGTAGAAGCGGTAGTAGATCTGCTGGACGATGCCCGCCAGGCGGAACAGGCCATAGCAATAGTAGTAATCGAAGTTGTCCAGGCGGATGCCGGCGCGCTCGGCGTAGTAGTCGACGAACTGGCGGCGGGTGAGCATGCCGGGGGCGTTGCTCGGCTGGCGGCGCATCAGCTGCATCGGTGCCGGGTCGCTCGCCTCGATCCAGTAGGCCAGGCTGTTGCCCAGGTCCATCAGCGGGTCGCCGATAGTGGCCATTTCCCAGTCGAGCACGCCGATGATGCGCATCGGGTTGTCGGCGTCGAGGATGACGTTGTCGAAGCGATAGTCGTTGTGCACGATGCCCGGTCGCGGATGGTCGGCGGGCATCTTGTCACGCAGCCAGGCGATGACCTGCTCCCAGCGCGGCGCATCGGGTGTCAGGGCTTTCTCGTACCGGCTGGTCCAGCCTTCGATCTGGCGTTGCACATAGCCTTCCGGCTTGCCCAGATCGGCCAGGCCGCAGGCGTTGTAGTCAACCTGGTGCAGCTCGACCAGGCGGTCGATGAAACTTTTGCACAGCGCCTCGGTGCGCGTGGCATCCAGGCCCAGCTCGGCAGGAATGTCCGAGCGCAGGATGATGCCATTGACCCGCTCCATCACGTAGAACTCGCCGCCGATCAGGGTTTCGTCGGTGCAATGCACATACGCCTTGGGGCAGTACGGGAACCCTTCGTTGAGCTGGTTGAGGATGCGAAACTCGCGGCCCATGTCGTGGGCAGACTTGGCCTTCTGGCCGAAGGGCGGGCGACGCAGGACGAATTCGCGATCCGGGTAGGCGACCAGGTAGGTGAGGTTGGAGGCGCCGCCGGGGAACTGGCTGATGTTCGGCGTGCCGGCCAGGCCTGGGATATGGGCCTTGAGGTAAGGATCGATGACGGCCGCGTCGAGTTCTTCGCCGGGGCGTACCTGGGTGGACTGGTCGGTGAGCGTCATGCGTTTTCCTTATTTTCTAGCGCAAGGACTATTGGTTAATCTAATGATCTTGGTGCGCTGGGACAAGCGTGCCAGGTGTCATATAGGTGCGGGTGTTGCTGGCCGATCACTGCACCGAATGCTGCCTGCGGGGCAAAAAAAAACCGAAGCCGCTCAGGCTTCGGTTTTCTTGTCACTCGGCGTGCCCGTCACTCAGGAAGGGAACAGCTCGCTGAGTTTCATCGACAGCATCATGTCGCCTTCGACGCGCAGCTTGCCGCCCATGAAAGCCTGCATGCCGTCGGTTTCGCCGCTGACGATGCCCTTAAGGGTTTCGCTGTCCATGACGAGGGTGCAGTTGGCGTCCGGGTTTTCGCCTTCCTGCAGGTCGCAAGTGCCGTCCTTGACGATCAGGGCGTACTTCTTGTCTTCGTCGGTGATGTCGAAGCCGAACACCAGGTCCAGGCCGGCGGCAGCGGCGGGATTGAACTTTGCTTTCATCGCTTCGACGGCTTTAGCTACATCGCTCATGGTGTATTCCTTGTTAAGTAATTATTAGCGTCCGCAGGGACACAACAGGCCGGGCTCATCTATAGGTGATGAGTTCCGGCACCTTCAACAGCTGTACATGGGCTTGGCTGTTGAAGGAGGCCAGTGCCACGTCGCGGCCACGAAACCTGATGTGGCTGAGCGACGTGTTGATGATTTGCCAGTTCAGCGTAAACGCTTGGCCGGGGGTAATACCGGTAATCAGATGGAGCAGGGCGGCAATGGTACCGCCAGAGGTGAACACGGCAATGTTGTCGCCACTGCCAGCGCTGTCCAGCAGCCGTCGCAGGCCGGTGTCGACCCGGGCGGTGAACGCCTGCCAGGTCTCCAGGCCGTCGTCGGCATGATCCCCAGCGTGCCAGCGCTGCACCATCAGGGCGAACAGGCGCTGGAATTCGCTGCGGTTCTGCGCGCCATTGCGCAGAATGTGCCGGGCCTGAGGTTCATCGGTCAGCAGGGCAGGCAACAGCGCACGAATCACACCGTCGGCATCGAACTCGTTGAACGCCGGGTCGGTCTCAATCGGTGGTACCGCGCAGCCGTTGGCCTGTATCGCCTCCAGCGCGAGCCGGGCGGTGTCTTGCTGACGCCGCAGGCTGCCCGCCAGGCAACGGTCCAGACGCAGGCCAAGCTGTGCCAGATGTTCGCCCAGCGCCTGGCTCTGACGAATGCCCACGGGCGAGAGGACGTCATAGTCATCGGCGCCGAAGGAAGCTTGGCCATGTCGGATCAGGTAGAGGTTGCCCACGAAGGTGTCCGGCGGTTTGAAGTTGCTGCGAGGTTAGGATGCGCCACACGGGCTGTCAACGAAAAAGCATACAAGCGTTTGAAAAGGTTGTTTGAACTGTGTTGCCAGCCTTTGCCCCCGCTGGTAGCGCCATCAGAGCACCGGTATGCTTGCTACAGTTTCGCGCCGCACAGGCGCTGGTTTATAAGGAGTCAACGTGGAGTTTCTTGCCGAATACGCAAGCTTTCTCGCTAAAACCGCCACCCTGGTGATTGCCATCCTGGTGGTGTTGTCCGCCATTGCCGGTTTGCGCGGTAAAGGGCGGCGCAAGGCCGGTGGCCAACTGCAGGTCACCCGTCTCAACGAGTTCTATAAAGAGCTGCGCGAGCGACTGGAGTCTGGCTTGCTCGACAAGGCCCAGCTCAAGGCGTTGCGCAAGCAGCAGGCGAAGGCTGAAAAGCAGCAGAAGAAAGGCAAGGCCAAGGCCGAGGAAAAGAGCCGAGTGTTCGTGCTCGACTTCGATGGCGACATCAAGGCCTCCGCCACCGAAAGCCTGCGCAACGAGATCACCGCACTGCTGACCCTCGCCACCCCGCGTGACGAAGTGGTGCTGCGCCTGGAAAGCGGCGGCGGCCTGGTTCACAGCTACGGGCTGGCCGCTTCGCAGCTGGCGCGCATCCGTCAGGCTGGCATCCCGCTGACCGTGTGCATCGACAAGGTTGCCGCCAGTGGCGGTTACATGATGGCCTGTATTGGCGAGAAGATCGTCAGTGCGCCGTTTGCCGTATTGGGTTCGATCGGCGTGGTGGCGCAGCTGCCCAACGTCAATCGCCTGCTGAAGAAGCACGACATCGATTTCGAGGTGCTGACGGCGGGTGAATACAAGCGCACCCTGACCGTGTTCGGCGAGAACACCGAGAAGGGCCGGGAGAAGTTCCAGGAAGACCTGGACATCACCCATCAGTTGTTCAAGGACTTCGTCGCCCGCTACCGCCCACAGCTGCACATCGACGAGGTGGCCACCGGTGAGGTCTGGTTGGGCGTTGCCGCACTGAACCGCAAGCTGGTGGATGAATTGCAAACCAGTGATGAGTACCTCAGCGACCGCGCGCGCAACGCCAACCTGTTCCACCTGCACTATGCCGAACGCAAGAGTTTGCAGGAGCGTATCGGCATGGCGGCGAGTGGAACGGTGGAGAACACCTTGGTGGGTTTGTGGAGTAAACTCGGCCGCTTGCGCTAAACCCTTGAACCCCTTGAATATTTTTTTTGTGAAGGGGGTTGCAAGGTCTGCGGAATGCAGACATAATGCGCCCATCGAAACGCAGCGAACTTTGAAAAAGGTTCAGTGTTTCAAGGAGATAGCAAAGCGCAAGCAGCTAGATCCGACTTTGAGGCCGAGTAGCAAAGTGGTTATGCTCCGGATTGCAAATCCGTCTACGCCGGTTCGATTCCGACCTCGGCCTCCATTATTCGAAAGCCCCGCAGATTAACGTCTGCGGGGTTTTTCTTTGTGCGTTGAAAATGCCGATCATTTACGCATCTGACGCTGATTGCTGGGTAATGGACGAGACAAGCTGATCTGGGCGAACCAGGGCTTGCCAATACCTTTGCTATTCTGACCGGCAATCTCATTAACGCTGGAGTGTGTCCATGGGCTCTATCTTGTACAACTTGATTGCCTTCGCCATTTTTGTCCTGGATATCTGGGCGATTATCAATGTGGTGAGAAGCAATAGCGAAACCCTGAAGAAAGTACTCTGGGTAGCACTTGTTGCATTTCTTCCAGTGATTGGCCTGATCATCTGGGCTTTGGCTGGCCCTCGGGGCAACAGTCGTCTTGGTTCATCCCACTGATCAAAGCGGCTCGAATGAGCTGAAGCTGGTCAGAGTCAATACCCTCGGCCTTCACCATTAGAAAACCCCGCAGACTAACGTCTGCGGGGTTTTTCTTTATGGCGGGACCTAGCCGTGGCTCAGCGAGAGTTTGCTGATGATGCAGGTCGAGCCATCGTCAGCCGCAGTGGCGCTGGTGTAGTCGATCTGGTTGTACACGCCGCCGTGGAAATTCAGCACTGATGATCGCCACGAGCTATCCATCTCCAGCCGGCCCGACGACGCGGCATGGCCATTGCACTCGGCGGTGACAGTCAAGGCGCCCGAGGCAAGTACTCGGAGGGTTACCTTGAATTTCGCTCCGAGTGGCACACCTTTGAGCAGCGTCGTGTTCACCGGGTCCGGCTGGTTGAATGTCTTGCGAAACCCCAGGGTGATGTTCCCTTTGCTCCAGAGGACTTTCACGGGCGGACTGTCGTCGTCCTTCACGTGCAATTGCGAGATGACGACCTTCTGGGCGGAGTTGACCTTGGTGAGCGTCATCTCCTGCAAGTTGATGTGTTCATCGGCGCTCGCCAGCGACCAGTACACCGGCTCTTTCCATTCACACCGCGTGCGATGAGTGCTCTTGCTCGAAGCGCCCTTGGTGGGTGCTGTGAATTGAATGGACCCATCGGCCTGCACGGTCACGATGTCAGGAAGCTGCGCGATTGCCTCGGCCCCGCTGAGCTCCAGGGCGACGGGATTGGTGGCTGACGTGGGTACGGGGGTCGTAATCGTGAGGTCGTCGATGTTTACGGTCATGGTGTGAGTCTCCTGATAGAGATTATCGAGGTGGCAGGACTGGCTGCCTTGATGAGATGCGTGCTCCGCATCGTTCTCCCGGCCTCGCTACTGGCGACAGGGCGGTGGTGTTGCATCAGCGGTGATTCGTCGTTCCGGGTAATAACCTGTGTTATGGGATAAATCATAACTTAGGTTTTTGTCCTGTCAATAACCCAAGTTATAAATCAGGTCAGAAAAATGCCCGCGGGATGCGGGCATCGATCAAGCTTCCGTGAAGTCTCGCCAGCCTATGCGGATGCGCCCAGAGGCCAGGCGCTCAATTCGTACGCCATGCGTGTCTTCCAGGTCGGCAAGCAATCGCTGCCAGTCATCGAGCGTCTCGTCGGGGTTCGGTTCCACCTCGATGAATTGCCGCTTCTGGACATGCGGCGAAGCGATTGCCAGCTGTATGCGGTATCCGAGGCGCTCGAAGGAGCGAGAAGGTGAATGTGAGAAGGTGAGGGGCGGCATGTGCGAAAACTCCGTTTGCTGTACGCATATACAGTTATCCGTTATGTAGGAAACTATCAAGCAGCGCGCCTGTGTAAACATCGCTTACAGGTAAATTTTTCGAGCATTCATTTTTCATCGGACAAAAAAAGCCCGGCGTATGAGGCCGGGCTTCTCGGAGGGTAGGGGTTACAGCTTGATCATGGCTCTGACCACGACCCCAACAATACGACAACCTTCCATGCACATTTCCATGGGATATGCAGGGTTCAAAGGCTTCAGGAATCGCCTGCCGCCGTCCTCCACCAGCTTCTTGAAGGTCGCTTCGTTGCTGTCTGCCAGTTTTGCAATGACCAGTTTGCCTGGGTAGGCCTCGGCTTCGGTGTCCACCAGGATAAGCATACCTTCCGTGATACTGGTCCCGACCGGCGAGGTCATGGAGTCACCTTTCACTTCGAGCCAAAAGGCGGCGCCCTTGGAGTTGTAATCGGACATCTCGTATCGATCTGAAAACCCAGGCGGGAAGGGTTCGACTGCCTCAGCCCAAGCGCCTGCGGCAACCCAACTGATAACCGGGTAGCGGAACGACTCGGGTTGTACATCGGTCCCGGCAACGTTGCTTTCCGCCCGCGGCTGACCGTTCCCTGAGGCCAGCCACTCAGCCGTTACTCCCAGGGCTCTGGCGATTTCCAGCAGCTTCTTCGAGGTGGCATTTCTCCCACTCTCGAGGTGCTGGATGGTCACCTGGCTGACGCCTGCCTTGTCTGCCAGCTGCTGCTGGCTCAGGCCCAAAGCGGTGCGCCTTTCAAGGATACGGTCTTTGAGCATTTCGGGGGATTTGTTCATGGCTGCAAGGTTAAAACACGCGTTATAGGTGTTCAAGTGGCATGTATTTGCCATGATGATAACGCTGGTTATCGATGGTCACGCTTGGGCATGACTATCTCTTCGCCATCCTGTCAGGCAGGTGGAGAAACGTCAGGCAAAAAAAATCCGCCAGCAGGTGGCGGATAAAAAGAACGTTGGAGAGCAGGGCCAGTGTGCCCGTGTGCTTGTCGTGAGTTCGTGAAGGGCTTATTTCAAGCTTGAAACAGTCACTCTAGGGGGCAGCGGAATCATCGGACGAAATGCCGGTTAAAAAAAGCCCGCCAGGAAGGCGGGCAAGCGACGTTGAAGGGGAGAGCGTGTAGCGTGAGCGCTATCGGTTAACGCGTCATTAAACGCAGGCCATTGACCCTGGCCAACGATGCGCCTATACAGGCGTGCCAATTTCCCTGGAGCCGCCATGCACGACGAAGACGACCTGCACGAGCCTGAGCATGATCACCTGCTCGATCACGAATTCCTCTATGACGACCTGGAGCCGGAGGCGGATGCCCAGGGCGCCGAGGATGAGGTGGAGGAAGACGAAGCGCTGGATGACCTCGATGACGAGGATGATCATCCAGCCTGGCTTGACGACCCGGACGACTGATTCAGCGCCCGTCCAGCGAGAACCGCCCAGGGCCACTCACCGCCAGCAGCAGCAAGCCGCCGACGATGCTCAGGTTTTTCAAAAACTGGGTCAGGTTGGCGGCACGTTCCGGGTCGACCATGTTCCAGAAAGGATGGCCCAGCAGTGCCGTACCCAGCACGAACAACGCGAACAGGAAGGCCAGTGGTCGTGTGTAGAAACCCAGGATCAGCACGATGCCGACGAAGAACTCCATGATCACGGCAACCGCTGCAGCCACCGTGGGGGCAGGGGCACCCAGTGAGGTCATGTAGCCGACCGTGCCTTCGAAGCCGGTGAGCTTGGCCCAGCCAGACACGATGAACAGGATCATCAGCAGCACACGGGCGATGAGGATGATGATGTCGCGTTGGCCATCGAACAGGGAGTAGCGCATGGTGGCGTTCCAGTGGACGTAGACACGTTCCACTCTAGCAGGCGCGCGACGATTTTCCGGCGGGTATGAAAAAGGCGCCACCAGGGCGCCTTCATCGAAAAATGGTGCGAGTGGCGGGACTCGAACCCGCAAGGCTCACGCCGACAGATTTTAAGTCTGCTGTGTATACCAATTCCACCACACTCGCACGCTTGAAAGGGTCGAGACGACCGGCGCGCTTCTAGGCAGAAGGGCCTGACAATCAAGGGCGCTTTATAACCCATTGTTATAGTTGAGTCAACCGTAGCGCCTATGATCAAAGGAGTGAGGGCGTCACACAGAGGCATAATTGACACCATAGGTGTCATTACGCCACTGTTGCCCTTTCTTTTGGATCCAATGAGTGTGTAGCCATGCCGCCGGCTTCCCATCCCACTGACACCGGACGTCTCGTTCGCCCCCGCTGGTACTGGCGGGTGCTATTCGCCCATGTCTTGTTGCTGGGAGCCTTTCTCTACATCAGCCTGGCCTCGCTAGGGGGCTACCTGTTGATGCTCGGGTTTGCCGACGAGCACCCACAACCTCAACGGCTGATGGCCCTGGGTGGTGGCGGGGCGATCGTGCTGGTGTGCCTTTGGCTGCTGAATGTGGCGATGCCGCGGCGGGTCAGTCCGGTGCTGGTTGAACGTGAGCCTGGCTAAGCCTGCGCCGCACGCGCTGACCTCGGCGTGTATCTTTGGCTAAGCTCACTCTTTCCCTCCTGCTGTGCCTGTGGAGTTTGCATGGTTTCAGCTGACCGCCCCGACCACCCTGTCATGCTTGCCAACAGCTATGAGCGGTTGGTGCAGTCAGTGGTGGACTACGCCATCTACATGCTCGATACCACAGGCCGCGTGGTCTCCTGGAACGCCGGTGCCGAGCGCATCAAGGGCTACCGCGCCGAGGAAGTGGTCGGCAAGCATTTCTCGTTGTTCTTCACCCCTGAGGATTGCCTCGATGGCCGTCCCGAGCGACTGCTCAAGCAAGCCCTCGAACAGGGAGTGGCGCAGGACGAGGGCTGGCGGGTACGCAAGGATGGCACCCGGTTCTGGGCATTGGCGGCACTGGATGTCATCCGCGATGAGCAAGGGCAGGTCATCGGCCTGGCCAAGGTCACTCGCGACATCACTGACCGGCGCGAATCCGCCTTGCAGCTGGATGCCGTTCGCGCCCAGCTGTTCCAGGCGCAGAAGCTCGAGGCACTGGGTCAGCTGACCGGTGGGCTGGCCCACGACTTCAACAACTTGCTGACCATCATCATCAATTCGGCGCGGATGGCGAAGGAAAGCAAAGACCCGGTGCGCCAGCGACGCCTGATGGAGCACATCCTCGATGCGGGCCAGCGGGGCACTGAGCTGACCAAGCAGTTGCTGACATTCGCCCGTCATCGGCAGCTTGAAGTCACCCAGATCGCTCCCGCCGAATTGCTCGGGGCAACCCGGGGTTTGCTGGAGCATGCATTGCCCCGTGAGATCGTGCTGGAAGAGCACCTGCAACCTGACTTGCCGCTGATCGATGTGGATGTGGGCCAATTGCAGATGGTTTTGCTCAACCTGCTGTTCAATGCCCGCGATGCCATCGAAGGCCAGGGTACGATCCGCTTGGCGGTCAGCGCCGTCGAGCTCGCGGGCGAAGTTGAAGGTCTGTGCGGGGCTTACGTGTGCTTCGCGGTGGGCGACAGCGGTCCAGGCATCGAAGCGAAGGTGCTACCGCGTATCTTCGAACCGTTCTTCACCACCAAACCCTTTGGCAAGGGTACGGGCCTTGGGCTGAGCCAAGCCTACGGCTTTGCCAAGCAAAGCAATGGCGCCATCAATGTCCAAAGCGAAATGGGCAAGGGTACGTGCATGCGCCTGTACCTGCCGGCCTGCCGGCACAATTCGGATGGTCAACTCGACGGGTAGCCACCATGGCACAAGTACTCAAGCGGCTGGTGACGGGGATAGCGGGGCTCGATGCACTGCTCAAGGGCGGTCTGGTTGCGGGTGCTTCCTACATCATTCAAGGGCCACCTGGCGCCGGCAAGACCATTCTCGCCAACCAGTTGGCCTGTGGCCACGTACGCCAAGGCGGCCGGGTGCTGGTGGCGACCTTGCTCAGCGAGTCCCACGAGCGGCTGTTCCAGTACCTGGCGACCCTGGAGTTCTTCGACCCGGCGTTGGTCGGCGACCAGATTCAGTTCGTCAGCGCTTTCGACACCCTCGAACAGGAGGGGCTGGATGCGGTGGTCAAGCTGCTGCGCCAGGAAATCGCCCGGCAGCAGGCCAGCTTGCTGATCGTCGACGGCGTGCTCAATGCCCGGGTGCGTGCGGAAACCTCGTTGGACACCAAGAAGTTCGTCTCGGAGCTGCAAGGTCATGCGGCCTTTGCCGGGTGCACCTTGTTGCTGCTGACCAGCGCCCGGCTGGATGAGGGCAGCCCCGAACACACCATGGTCGATGGGGTGATCGAACTGGGCGAGCAGTTGGTCGGCAGCTGCGCCGTGCGCCATATCCAGCTGCGCAAGACGCGTGGCAGCGGGGCGCTGTCGGGGCGACACGAATGCTTGATCGACGAGGCCGGGATGCATGTCTATCCGCGTCTGGAAGCGCTCTACAGCCACCCCAGCCAACCAGGTTGCGCGAGCTTGAACCGGGTGACCACAGGCATCGACACACTCGACGAAATGCTCGGTGGCGGATTGGCCCGCAGCTCGACCAGCCTGTTGATGGGCCCTTCGGGGGTCGGCAAGACGTCTTTGGGCCTGGCCTTTCTGAGCGCCTCCAGCGTCGAGGCACCAGGCCTGCATTTCGGCTTTTACGAAACGCCCGATCGATTGCGCCTGAAGGCGACATCGCTGGGTTACGACTTCGCGGATCTGGAGCGACAAGGCGTCTTGCAGCTGTGCTGGCAACCGACCACCGAAGGCTTGCTCGACCAGGTCGGTGCGCGCTTGCTGGAGCAGGTCGATCGATTAGGCAGCAAGCGTGTGTTGATCGATAGCCTCGGTGCATTCAGCCGCCTCGCGGCGGACCCGGCACGGCTCAATGCCTTCTTCAGGGCGTTGACGGGGGAGCTGCGGGCGAGGGATGTCAGCGTCATGCTCACGTGGGAAATGCGCGATATCTTCGGTTCGGAAATCACCGCGCCAGCGCCGGATCTGTCGAGCATCGTCGACAACCTGATGCTCATGCGCTTTGTTGAACTGGACTCGCAACTGCAGCGCATGCTGTCGATTCTCAAGGTGCGCGACAGCCACCATGACCCGGCGCTGCACGCGTTGCATTTCAGCGCGCAGGGCATCAGCCTGCGCAAAGCGTTCGAGGGTGCCTGCGGCGTGCTCTCGGGTACCCCGGTGCCGCAAGGGAGTGGATGACGGGGTCGGCCGATGAATACCATCCTGATCGTCGATGACGAATACCTGATCGCCGATATCCTCGGCTTTGCCCTGGAGGACGAAGGCTTTCTGGTCGAGAAGGCGAGCAACGGGCGCAAGGCCCTGGAAGCGCTCAAGGAGAAGCGCGTGGAGCTGGTCATCACCGACTACATGATGCCCGTGCTCAACGGCGAGGAGCTGGTGTTGGCTATCCGCGAGGAGTTGGCGTTGTGCGACTTGCCGGTGATCCTCATGAGCGGCGCCCAGGCCAGCCAAGGACGTCCGGAGCTGTTCGCCGCGGTATTCGACAAGCCGTTCGACATGGACAAGATGATCGCCAAGGTGCGCGAATTGCTGGATACCTGACGCTCAGGTGGTGAGCAATATCAGCCTTTCGGTACGATCAAGCGCGTCCGTGCGACTTGTAGTTGACAGGTCAGTGCTGGTCGTCGTGCTTCTCTGGTGCTGGGTTGCCAGCCTGGATCCGTTTGAAGATTTCCTCACGGTGCACCTGAACATCCTTAGGTGCATCGATACCAATCCTCACCTGCATCCCTTTGACGCCCAGAATGGTGACTTTGATGTCATCGTTGATGACGATGCTTTCGCCAACCTTACGGGTGAGTATCAGCATGTAGTTCTCCTTGGTGATGTAGAAATCCGCCTGGCCAGTGCCGCAGCGGTGGGAGCCTGTCCCTCTTCCTTCTCATTAAAGACGCTTTCGGCGGATAGTAATTCCCCGAAATAGAAAATCTGTCGTGTGTCTTTAGTCGCAGGCGTCGATTCAGTGAGCTTTTGGTGGCTCGACGAAGGTGCTCGACGGCTAGGATAGGGGGGTTCGGCGCGTATGGGAAATTTCTCTGCATCATCGTTGAGATAGACGCATTCAATCATTGCCTGATTCCTCCAGGGCCTGCAGAAACAGCAGCAAGGCGACCTCTTCGGGGTCCAGGCCTTTGCGCACTCGCCGGCTGGGCAAAGCTGCCAGGCGCCCTTGAGCGTAATGCTCCAGCACCGCGGGATGAATGTAGCAGCGCCGGCATACCGCCGGCGTGTTGCCCAGCCGTGCGGCGACCTCCTTGACGATGTTGCTGACCTGGCGCTTGGCCTCGCTTTCCGGCTCCCAGGCCAGCGGCTTGAGCAGGCTCAGGGCCAGGCTGCTGCCAGCCCAGGTGCGGTAGTCCTTGGCGGTAAAGTCGGCGCCGGTCAGTTGCTGCAAGAACTGGTTGATCTCGCTGGAGCCAATGCTATGGCGCTGACCGTCTTCGTCCAGGTACTGGAACAGGGCTTGCCCTGGCAGTTCCATGCAGCGTTTGAGCAGGTTCGCCAGGCGCCGGTCGCGCAGCGTGACATTGTGCTCCACGCCGCGCTTGCCGCGGAACTGGAACCGAATGGTGCTGCCCTCTACCTTGACGTGGCGATTGCGCAGCGTCGTCAGGCCGTATGACTTGTTGTCGCGCAGGTAGCGCGGGTTACCGATGCGGATCAGCGTGTGATCCAGCAGGCTGACCACCAGCGCCATGACTTTTTCCCGGTCCAGCCCTGGGCGGGCCAGGTGCAGTTGCAGTTGCGCGCGAAGCTTGGGCAGGGCCTGGGCGAAGGCCAGCATGCGCCCGTACTTGTGCTGGTCACGCAGTTCGCGCCACTGCGCGTGATAGCGATACTGCTTGCGCCCCCGGGCATCGAGGCCGGTGGCCTGCAGATGGCCTTGCGGGTCGGCGCAGATCCACACATCCGTATAGGCCGGCGGAATCACCAGGGCGGCGATGCGCGCCAGTGTCTCGCTGTCGCGCACACGCTGGCCTTGCGCGTCGAGGTAGATGAAGCGCTCGCGCCAGCGGCGCCGGCTGAGGCCGGGCTGGCTGTCGTCCACGTAGTGCAGGCTGGGTGGCAAGGGGCAGTCGAGCATCGGCGGCAAGCCTCGATCAGGTCACTGATCAATGGACAACAGCCGTGCGACCGATGCTCAGCCCAGCAGTGCCACCGACTTTATCTGCGCGTACAAGGCCTGGCCCGGATGCAGGCCAAGTTGGTCGGCCGAGAAGCGCGTGATGCGCGCCAGCAGGGCGTTGCCACCGGCGTCCAGGCTCACCAGCACATGGGCTGGGTTGTCTGCCGGGCGGGCTTCGCGCACCCGTACCGGCAAGCGGTTGAGGATGCTTGAGGTGCTGTCGGCCGTCAGCGCGAGGCTCACGTCGCGGGCCTGGACCTTGACGCGCAGGGTGCTGCCCATGCTGTGGGCCGGATGGGCGATGCGCAGTACAGGCCCGGCGCTGCCGGGTAGGCGCAGGTCGAGCAGGTCGTAGTGCGGGTCGTGACCGACCACCATCCCCTCGAACACCACGCCGGCGTCCTCGCCCTGGGCCAGCGACAGGTCGAGGCGTGCCAGGGTTTCGCCGATCGGCCCGCTGGCCATCGCCTGACCTTGCTCCAGCAACACCAGGTGGTCGGCCAGCCGCGCCACTTCGTCCTGGGCATGGCTGACATACACCAGCGGGATGTCCAACTCGTCGTGCAGGCGTTCCAGATAGGGCAGGATCTCGCGTTTGCGTGGCCCGTCGAGCGCGGCCAGGGGTTCGTCCATCAACAGCAGGCGCGGGCTGCTGAGCAGCGCGCGAGCGATCCCCACGCGCTGCGCCTCGCCCCCGGACAAGGTCGCTGGCCGGCGATCGAGCAGGTGGCCGATGCCCAGCAGTTGGCAGGCCTGGTCGAGACCCACCTTGCGCTCGCGGGCGGCGATGCGGCGCCAGCCGAATTCCAGGTTGCCGCGCACCGACAGGTGCGGGAACAGGCTGGCTTCCTGGAACACATAGCCCACGGGGCGCAGGTGGGGCGCCTGGAAGTAGCCGCGGGCGCTGTCTTCCCAGACCTCGCCATTGACTTCGATATAAGCCTTGGCCGCCCGTTCCAGCCCGGCCAGGCAGCGCAACACCGAGGTCTTGCCGGAGCCTGAGTGGCCAAACAGTGCGCTGATGCCGCGCCCGGGCAGTTGCAGGTCGACATCCAGGGTGAAGTCGTCGCGCGCCAGTTGCAGGCGCGCCACAATCGATCCGCTCATTTCAGCTCCAGCCAGCTTTGCCGCGGCGCCCAGCGTACAGCAGGAGCAGCACCAGGAACGAGAACACCAGCATGGCACCGGCCAGCCAGTGGGCTTGTGAATACTCCATGGCTTCGACGTGATCGAAGATCTGCACCGAAACCACGCGGGTCTTGTCGGGGATATTGCCACCGATCATCAGCACCACCCCGAACTCGCCCACGGTGTGGGCAAAACCAAGGATGCTGGCCGTGACGAAGCCGGGACGGGCCAGCGGCAACACCACATGGACGAAGGTGTCCCAGGGGCTGGCGCGCAGCGTTGCGGCCACTTCCAGCGGGCGTTGGCCGATGGCGGTGAAGGCATTTTGCAAGGGTTGCACCACGAAGGGCATGGAATACACCGTCGAGCCAATCACCAGGCCGCTGAAGCTGAATACCACGCTGCCCAGGCCCAGCGCCTGGGTAGCCTGGCCAATCCAGCCATGCGGGCCGAGGGCGAGCAGCAGGTAGAAGCCGATCACCGTCGGCGGCAGCACCAGCGGCAGGGCTACCACCGCGCCCACCGGCCCGCGCAGCCAGGAGCGCGTGCGCGCCAGCCACCAGGCGATGGGCGTGCCGACGAGCAGCAGGATCAGGGTGGTCAGGCTGGCCAGTTTGAGGGTCAGCCATACCGCCCCCAGGTCACTGGCGTCGAGTGGCATCAGAGCTCATAACCGTAGGATTTGATCACCGCAGCGGCTTTCGGCCCTTTCAGGTAATCCACCAGCGCCTTGGCAGCCGGGTTGTCCTTGCCTTTGTTGAGGATGACCGCGTCCTGGCGAATTGGCTCGTGCATGTCAGCCGGTACGATCCAGGCCGAACCGTTCTCGACCTTACCGTCCTTGTAGATCTGCGACAGGGCGACGAAGCCCAGTTCGGCGTTGCCGGTGGAGACGAACTGGAAGGCTTGGGTGATGTTCTGACCTTCGACGATCTTGCCTTTGGTGGCCTCGGTCAGTTTCAGCTTGTCCAGCACCTGGGTGGCGGCCAGGCCGTAGGGCGCGGCTTTGGGGTTGGCGATGGACAGGTGCTGGAAGTCGTTCTTCTTCAATACCTCGCCTTTGCTGTCGACGTAGCCCGATTTTGGCGACCACAGCGCCAGGGTGCCAATGGCGTAGGTGAAGCGCGAGTTGGGGACGATTTCCTTTTCCTGCTCCAGTTTTGCCGGAGTGCTGTCGTCGGCGGCGAGGAACACTTCGAACGGCGCGCCGTTCTTGATCTGGGCGTAGAACTGCCCGGTAGCGCCATAGGCGGCGACCAGCTTGTGACCGGTGTCTTTCTCGAAATCCTTGGCAATGGCCTGGATCGGCGCGGTGAAGTTGGCAGCGACCGCGACCTGGACCTCGTCGGCCCAGGCGCTGTTGAGGGTGATCAGGCTGGCAAGGGCAGTGGTGGCCAGGTGGGACAGGCGGATGCGCATGAACAACTCCTAGGGATGGGTATCGTTATGGTGTGAACTATATAGCGATAGGCCATTTTTCGGGAAGGGGTTGAAGAAGAGAGGGCGTGCCGATGACAGCGGCTTGCCGAATCGCGCGCCGCCACAGGCCAGAGGCTTTACCGCTTGAGCAGCGCCAGGGCCTGCTCGGCAATCGTTCGGGTCAGCTGTTCGGCGGGCATCGCTTTGCCCAGGCGCAGCGCCTGCCCCGACCACAGGTTGCTGAAGTCGCTATTGCCTTGCGGTTCGGTGATCGCCCGTAGCGGCATCAGCGCGCCACCGGCCAATGGAAAACGCGGTGCCAGGTCACTCATCGGCCCCAGCTCGCGCATGATGCGGGTGTTGATGCCCCGTGCCGGACGCCCAGTGAACAGGTTGGTCAGCGCCGTGTCGCTGGCCGGTGCGCTGTCCAGCGCGCGGCGGTGTGCGGTAGCAACCTTGGCTTCCGGGCAGAACAGGTAGGCGGTGCCGAGCTGCACCGCGCTGGCGCCCAGGGCCAGGGCTGCGACCAGGCCGCGATGATCGCCTATGCCGCCCGCAGCGATGACTGGCAGGCGCACTGCATCGGCGATCTGCGGTACCAGTGCGAAGGTGCCGATCTGGCTGGTGATGTCGTCGCTGAGGAACATGCCGCGATGCCCCCCGGCTTCGTAACCCATGGCGATGATCGCATCGCAGCCATGGGCTTCGAGCCAGACCGCTTCTTCCACCGTGGTGGCGCTGGACAGCACCTTGGCGCCCGCCGCCTTGACGCGCTGCAGCAGCGCGGGCTCAGGCAAGCCGAAGTGAAAGCTCACCACTTCCGGGCGCAGCTGCTCCACCAACTGGCAGCCTTGCTCATCGAAGGGCGCACGGTTGGAGACCGGGGTGGGCGCCTCGAAGTCGGCACCGACTTCCTGGTAGTAAGGTTTGAGCGCTTGCTTCCAGCGCGCGGCGCGTTCAGGGTCTGGAGCCGGCAGCTGGTGGCAGAAGAAGTTGAGGTTCAGCGGCCGCCCCGGGCAGGCGGCGCGAAAGGCTTCGATCTCGTCGCGTGTCTGCTCGCCGGTGAGCATGGCGCAGGGCAGGGCGCCCAGCCCGCCGGCGTTGGCCACCGCGATGGCCATGGCCGAGCCGCTGGCACCGGCCATGGGCGCTTGCAGCATGGGCAGCTCGATGCCCAACAGATCGAGGATACGACGGTCGGGCCAGTTGCTCATGCGGTTCTCCTTGCGCGCAGTGTGGGGATTACAGGGCCTTGCTGACCTGGATGTCGCTGATCTTGTCGGCGTCCTCGCCGTGGATCTTGCGCAGGGCGTCGAGCGCCTGCTCTTGCGATGCATCGGGCATCACGGCGAAATCCCAGCGGCGCTGGCCGTCGAGCTTGTACTTGATGACGTATTTGGTCTGGGTCATGGCGGGCGTTATCCGAGTTTCGACGAAGAGCGACGGATGATCTTGATCTTGTGGGTCAAGGTTGGCTTGCGCGTTACCGAGATCGGGCGGGTCGTCACGGTGTCGATGGTGATGTTCCAGAAGCCGGTGCTGGGCACGGTGATCTTGGCCGGGAAGCGCTCGAAGTGGCCACCGTGATAGGTGTGCCGGCCGCCATTCTTGAAACTGCGGAAGTTGGCGTCGTTCATCAGGCGGATGTTGCAGCGCTGGGAACACTCGATGACGACAATGTCGTCCTCGTTCAAGTGCTCGCGCTGGTGTACGAATTTCATGGGGTGCTCCGCAAAGTCTGGTTCTGCAAACGCGAACGATACCACGATGTCGCGATTGGCTGGCGCACCGGTTGAACTGCGTGCAGATAAATCTGCCAAAGCCGGGAGCAAAAACGTCTGGCCGTTGTCAGAGCGAATTCTTGACAGCAGAGGTGCGGTAAATGAAGTGGATGGTAGCGGCGTTGGCCTTGGCGTTGGGGGGCTGTGTCAGTGTTTCTGAACTGGAACGATCCCACGAAACCCTGGATGTGATCTCCGGCAAGTCGCCGCGCGCGTATGCCGACTGCGTCAAGGAGCACCTGGCAGATAGCCGTGATCCTCTGGTGGAAGAGCCGCGTGACGACGGCCTGCGCCTGATCGTGCCGCAGAAACTCACGGCCGGCAGCGGGCCGGCTGCGCTGGTGGACATCGACAAGCGCGGCAGCGGCAGCAGCATCACGCTGCACGAGCGGTTGAACAATTTCCCGTTGCGCCTGGGTGACGTGCGCACGGCCGCGACCCAATGCATTTCCGGTAGTTGACCTGGGGCAAATGATGCGCGCTTAGCCGGCCCTTGGTCGGCGCGGGCGTTGTTGCGAATTCCCCTACGGGGCTAATATCCATTTGCTTATGTTTTTTAAGCTTAAGCTTATAACAAAAGAAATGGAGTTTCGTGATGACCCCGATGAGTCGCGTCGTGATCAGCAGCTTGCTGATCCTGGCCTGGCCCGCGGCGCATGCCGCCGATGGCCAGAAGATCTTCACCCAGGGCGGGGCCAACCCCGCCGCCATGGCTTGCCTGGGCTGCCACGGCCCAGACGGCAAAGGTATCGCCGCTGCTGGGTTCCCACGCTTGGCTGGCCTGCCGGCCGGTTACCTGAGCAAGCAATTGCATGACTGGCGCAATGGCACGCGCAAGCAGCCGGTGATGGAGCCGCTGGCCAAGGCCCTGACCGAGGATGAAATCCAGGCGGTCAGCACCTACCTCGCCAGCCTCCCGAGCGACCCCGCGCCGGACGAGCGCCGGCAACAGATCGCCGATAACCCGACCGCACGCTTGGCGCTGTACGGCGACTGGAGCCGGCAGATACCCGGTTGCGTGCAATGCCATGGCCCCGGTGGCAGTGGCGTAGGTGATCACTTTCCGCCGCTGGCCGGACAACCCGCGCCGTACCTGATCGCGCAACTCAATGGCTGGCGCGATGGCAGCCGCAGCAACGACCCCAACCAGCTGATGGTCGGCGTGGCCAAGGCCATGACCGATGCCGAGGTCAAGGCGATTGCCGAATACTTCGCCACGCCCACCCCTGCGGAGGTCAAGCCATGAGAGCGCTGATGCCAACCCTGTTGCTTGCCGCCATCGGCAATGCATTTGCCTCGCCTATCGCCATGGAAGACCAGTCCCAACTGAAGGTCCCAGGTGCCCAGGCAACCCCGCAATTCGTGCCGCCCGCCGAAAGCGAGCTGCCGGACAACGCCTTCGGCAAGATGGTGCGTGAAGGCCATGCGCTGTTTGTCGATACCCGTCGGTTGATGCCCGAGGCCGTCGGCAACGGCCTCAATTGCAGCAACTGCCACCTCGACCAGGGGCGTCAGGCGCATTCCGCGCCGATGTGGGGCGCGTACCCGATGTATCCGGCGTATCGCAAGAAAAATGACAAGGTCAACACCTATGCCGAGCGCATCCAGGGGTGCTTCCAGTTCAGCATGAACGGCAAGCCGCCGGCGGCGGACAGCCCTCAGATGACCGCGTTGTCGGTCTATGCCTACTGGCTGTCGAGCAAAGCCCCCACCGGTGTGGAGATTGCCGGCCGCGGTTATCCCGATGTGCCTCAACCCAAGGGCGGTTACGACTTCAAGCGGGGCCAGCAGGTCTACAACGAGCAATGCGCCATTTGTCACGGGGACAACGGGGAAGGCCAGAAAGTGGCCGATGACTACGTGATGCCACCGTTGTGGGGCAAGGACTCCTATAACTGGGGCGCGGGTATGCACCGCATCAACACGGCGGCGTCGTTCATCAAGTACAACATGCCGCTGGGCAAGCCGGGGAGCTTGAGCGACCAGCAGGCCTGGGACGTGGCCGCCTGGATCAATCGCCATGAGCGGCCCCAGGACCCTCGCCTGGTGGAAGGCTCGATCGAGAAGACCCGGGTGAAGTTTCACGCCAACGACGGCGTCAACCTGTATGGCCAGCAAGTCGAGGGTGTGTTGATCGGGCGTGGAACCGGTAGTTGAGGGGTTGCCGTGCCATCACACCGAGCAGCGCGGCCCCCTGCCAAGGCACGGGCTGCGCCTGCTGGCAACCTCTGTCGGGCGTTAATTTCACGTTCCGCCGGAACTATCTACACTGGGCTGTCTCTATGTTGGCACCGGTCGGCCACAGGCGGGGGCATTGTAAGGTGACTGCCGCCTGATTAGACTGCGCCGAACTCCACAGGCCCAGCCTTTGTTTAAGGACGTATATGATCAAGAAATGCTTGTTCCCGGCAGCCGGTTACGGCACCCGCTTCCTGCCTGCTACCAAAGCCATGCCCAAGGAAATGCTGCCAGTGGTCAACAAGCCACTGATCCAGTATGGCGTGGAAGAGGCGCTGGACGCCGGCCTGAACGAGATCTCCATCGTCACCGGCCGTGGTAAACGCGCGCTGGAAGACCACTTCGACATCAGCTACGAGCTGGAAAACCAGATCAAGGGCACCGACAAGGAAAAATACCTGGTCGGCATCCGTCGCCTGCTGAACGAGTGCTCGTTCTCCTACACCCGTCAGACCGAAATGAAAGGCCTGGGCCACGCTATTCTGACCGGTCAGCCGCTGATCGGTGACGAACCGTTCGCCGTGGTGCTGGCAGATGACCTGTGCGTCAACCCGGAAGGCGACGGCGTGCTGACCCAGATGGTCAAGCTGTACAACCAGTTCCGCTGCTCGATCATCGCCATCCAGGAAGTCGATCCGCAGGAAACCAACAAGTACGGCGTCATTGCCGGCGACATGATCCGCGACGACATCTTCCGTGTGACCAACATGGTCGAGAAACCGGCCCCGGAAGACGCGCCGTCGAACCTGGCGATCATCGGCCGTTACATCCTGACTCCGGATATCTTCGATATCATCAAGAACACCCCGCCGGGCAAAGGTGGCGAGATCCAGATCACCGACGCACTGATGCAGCAGGCACAGAACGGCTGCGTGATTGCCTACAAGTTCAAGGGCAAGCGCTTCGACTGCGGTGGTGCGGAAGGCTACATCGACGCCACCAACTTCTGCTTCGAGAACTACTACAAGACCGGCAAGGCGTACTGATTCGCCACGGCAGGTTGAAAAAGCCACCCCTCGGGGTGGCTTTTTTGTTTGCAGGCGCCAACGGCGGTATGCTGAGCGCCAGCCAAGGAGACTGAATACATGGCCTACGATTTTGATTTGTTCGTGATTGGCGCCGGTTCCGGCGGTGTGCGTGCGGCGCGTTTCGCTGCGGGATTTGGTGCGAAAGTGGCGGTGGCCGAGAGCCGCTACCTGGGTGGCACTTGCGTCAACGTCGGCTGCGTGCCGAAGAAGCTGCTGGTGTATGGCGCCCATGTTGCCGATGAGCTGGAGCAGGCTGCCGGCTTCGGCTGGACCCTCGAAGAAGGGCATTTCGACTGGGGCACGCTGATCGCCAACAAGAACCGCGAGATCGAACGCCTCAATGGCATCTATCGCAACTTGCTGGTCAACAGCGGCGTGACCTTGCTGCAAGGCCATGCGCGTATCACCGGGGCCAACGAAGTGGAGGTGGACGGCAAACGCTACAGCGCCGAGCACATCCTCATCGCCACCGGGGGCTGGCCGCAGGTGCCGGACATTCCGGGCAAGGAGCTGGCCATCACCTCCAACGAGGCCTTCTACCTGAAGGATCTGCCACGTCGGGTGCTGGTGGTGGGCGGTGGCTATATCGCAGTCGAGTTCGCCGGCATCTTCCAGGGGCTGGGCGCTGCGACCACCTTGCTGTACCGCGGCGACCTGTTCCTGCGCGGCTTTGACGGCTCGGTTCGCACCCACTTGAAGGAAGAACTGGAGAAACGCGGCCTGGACCTGCAGTTCAATGCCGACATCCAGCGCATCGACAAGCTCGACGACGGCAGCCTCAAGGCCACCCTCAAGGATGGCCGCGAGCTGTTGGCCGACTGCGTGTTCTATGCCACCGGCCGACGACCGATGCTCGACGACCTGGGCCTGGAAAACACCGGCGTGGAGCTGGACGAGCGCGGCTTCATCCGGGTCGACGACCAGTACCAGACCACCGCGCCGTCGATCCTCGCCATTGGCGATGTGATCGGCCGTGTGCAGCTCACCCCGGTAGCCCTGGCCGAAGGCATGGCCGTGGCGCGCCGGTTGTTCAAGCCCGAGCAGTACCGCCCGGTGGACTACCAGAACATCCCCACGGCGGTGTTCAGCCAGCCACCGATCGGCACCGTGGGCTTGACCGAGGAGCAGGCGTTGCAGGCCGGGCACAAGGTGCAGATCTTCGAAAGCCGCTTCCGCGCGATGAAGCTGACCCTCACCGACATTCAGGAGAAGACCCTGATGAAGCTGGTGGTGGATGCCGAGACCGACAAGGTGCTGGGCTGCCACATGGTCGGGCCGGATGCGGGTGAGATCGTCCAGGGCCTGGGCGTGGCCCTCAAGGCCGGTGCGACCAAGCAGCAGTTCGACGAAACCATTGGCGTGCACCCGACGGCGGCGGAAGAGTTCGTCACCATGCGGACCGTTACGCGCTGATTGTGTTTCTGTAGGAGCGGCCTTGTGTCGCGAAAGGGCCGCGCAGCGGCCCCAGGATGTCTAAGTCACCACATGACCTGCTGGGGCTGCTTCGCAGCCCTTTCGCGACACAAGGCCGCTCCTACACCCCCCGCAATCCTTTGCTCAGCGCAATCCCTTCTATTAATAAACCTCGGTTATAGCCAAAACCAATCGCGAGCATGAGGTTTACCAATGAGCCTTTATGGCGACCAGCGGTTAGGATTCTCTCCATCAAATGTTTCCAACCCCATGAAGGAGCGTCTCTCATGCCTATCATCAACAGCCAAGTCAAACCGTTCAACGCCACCGCCTTCCACAACGGCGAATTCGTTCAGGTAAGCGAAGCCGACCTGAAGGGCAAGTGGTCCGTCGTGTTCTTCTACCCGGCCGACTTCACCTTCGTCTGCCCGACCGAGTTGGGTGACCTTGCTGACAACTACGCCGAATTCCAGAAGCTGGGCGTGGAAATCTACGGTGTGTCGACCGACACCCACTTCACCCACAAAGCCTGGCACGACACCTCGGACACCATCGGCAAGATCAAGTACCCGCTGATCGGTGACCCGACCCACGTCATCTCGCGCAACTTCGACGTGCTGATCGAAGAAGCCGGCCTGGCCGATCGCGGTACCTTCGTGATCAACCCGGAAGGCCAGATCAAGATCGTTGAAATCAACGACGGTGGTGTAGGCCGTGACGCCAGCGAGCTGCTGCGCAAGGTCAAGGCTGCCCAGTACGTGGCTGCCCACCCAGGCGAGGTCTGCCCGGCCAAGTGGAAAGAAGGCGAAGCCACCCTGGCTCCATCGCTGGACCTGGTCGGCAAGATCTAAGACCGTGCGCCACTCGTGGGCGGTGAGCAGCCGCCAAAGCTGAAGGACTTACCGCCCCGTCAAACGCCCGGGCGACTCTGCCTGGGCGTTTTTGTATCTGAAGTTTGAAAAAAAGGAATCGCCCGTATGTTGGACGCCACGCTTAAATCGCAACTGAAAACCTACCTGGAGCGGGTCACCCAGCCGATCGAGATCGTTGCTTCCCTCGACGACGGCGCGAAGTCCCGCGAATTGCACGACCTGCTGGTGGAAATCGCCGGCCTGTCGAACCTCATTACCCTGCGCGCGGATGGTGATGACGCCCGTCGTCCATCGTTCTCGCTCAATCGCCCTGGGGCTGCCCTTGATGGCAACAGCATCAGCCTACGCTTTGCCGGTATCCCCATGGGCCATGAATTCACCTCTCTGGTGCTGGCGCTGCTGCAAGTCGGCGGCCACCCGTCCAAGGCCAGCAGCGAGGTGATCGAGCAGATCCAGGCGCTGGAAGGCGAATTCACCTTCGAAACTTACTTCTCGCTTTCGTGCCAGAACTGCCCGGACGTGGTCCAGGCGCTGAACCTGATGGCGGTGCTCAACCCCAACGTGCGCCACGTGGCCATCGACGGTGCGCTGTTCCAGGATGAAGTCGAGTCACGCAAGATCATGGCGGTGCCGAGCATCTACCTGAACGGCGAAGTGTTCGGCCAGGGTCGCATGGGCCTGGAAGAGATCCTCGGCAAGATCGACACCAACGCCGGCGCCCGCCAGGCCGAGAAGATCAACGCCAAGGACGCCTTCGACGTGCTGGTGGTCGGCGGTGGCCCCGCTGGCGCCTCGGCAGCCATCTACGCTGCGCGTAAAGGCATCCGTACCGGTGTTGCTGCCGAACGCTTCGGCGGGCAGGTGCTCGATACCCTGGCCATCGAGAACTTCATCTCGGTGCAGGAAACCGAAGGGCCGAAGCTGGCCACGGCGCTGGAAGAGCACGTCAAGCAGTACGACGTCGACATCATGAACCTGCAGCGCGGCGAAGCGCTGATTCCGGCCACCGATGGCGGCCTGCATGAAGTACGCCTGGCCGGCGGTGCCTCGCTCAAGGCCAAGACCGTGATCCTGGCTACCGGTGCCCGCTGGCGGGAAATGAACGTGCCGGGCGAGCAGGAGTACCGCGCCCGGGGCGTGGCCTACTGCCCACACTGCGACGGTCCGCTGTTCAAGGGCAAGCGTGTGGCGGTGATCGGCGGCGGCAACTCCGGCGTGGAAGCGGCCATCGACCTGGCCGGTATCGTTGCCCAGGTGACGCTGATCGAGTTCGACAGCCAGCTGCGCGCCGATGCGGTGTTGCAACGCAAGCTGCACAGCCTGCCCAACGTCAAGGTGATCACCAGCGCGCTGACCACCGAAGTGGTTGGCAATGGCGAGAAAGTGACGGGGTTGCGCTACAAGGACCGTACCACTGACGAGGTGCATGACCTGGCGCTGGAAGGCATCTTCGTGCAGATCGGCCTGCTGCCGAACACTGATTGGCTCAAGGGCACGGTCGAGCTGTCGCCACGCGGCGAGATCATTGTCGATGCCAAGGGCGCGACCAATATCCCTGGCGTGTTTGCCGCGGGTGACGTGACCACGGTGCCGTACAAGCAGATCGTCATTGCCGTGGGCGAGGGTGCCAAGGCATCGTTGGCAGCCTTTGACCACCTGATTCGGACTTCGGCGCCGGCGTAAGTCTGCACGGGCCCCATCGCCGGCTTGCCGGCGATGGGGCCCGTAAAGCCTCAGGATGTCTATGATTACTGCACAAGACACCCTCAGGAATCTCACCCATGACCCTGATCAGCCGCGAACCCTGGTGGCTAGTGCCCCCCAAGCCCGGGCAAAAGGAGCAGGACCTGCACTGGGGCTACCTCGAGATCTACGCCGACGGCCGCACCGTATTCGTCGACCAGCGCCCCAGTGATCGGGAGCTGGCCGCGCGCAAGAGCTGTCGCAACTTCCCCGAGCCGGATCACTGAGCGGCTCAACCTTCCAGTTCGGCCAGGCGCGCTTCCAGTGCTGCGATGCGTGCTTCCAGGGCCTCGATCCGTTCTTCCGAAACGCTGCTGCCGCTGCTGCGCGCGCCGCCTTCCTGTTGCCGCGCGGCAAGGATCGCCTCGATTTGGGCCGGGTCGCCCAGCGCGTGGCAGTAGCGGTCTTCGCGCTGGCCGGCCTGACGCGGCAGGTGTAAGGCCAGGCCGCGCGAAATCAGGCGCTCCAGTTGGTGCTGGATCTGTTCGGTGTCGTCGAAGTCGTGCAGGCGGTTGCTGCGGGTCAGCAGCTCGTTGAGGGTTTGCGGACCGCGCAGGAACATCAAGCCCATGAGCACCAGCTGTGCCGGTACCAGCTCCAGGGCCTTGTCCACCCGCTGTTCCCAGCGGTCGGCACGGCTGCCCATCTGCAGGCGGGTCATCTGCTGGCCTTCGAGGGCGCGCAGGGCCTGGCCAACCTGGCCTTGGCTGAGGTTCATGACGGGCTCGCGGCTGGTTTTCTGGTTGCAGGCCAGGACCAGGGCATTGAGGGTCAGCGGGTAGCTTTCCGGGCTGGTGGCTTGCTTTTCGATCAGCGAGCCGAGAATACGGATCTCGATGCTGCTGAAGCGGCCTTGGCCTGCGGTTTCGTGTTCTGACATGGCCCTGTCTCATTGCTGGGGAAAGGCCACTAGCGTAGGTAAAGCGCTTGGCTTAAGCAATCACTGGCCCTTTCGCCGGCTTGCCAGCGAAAGGGCCGCAAAGCGGCCCCAGCTACCTCACGCCCCACGCCGCTCTTCAGCCAGGCAAGCCGCCGCAGTGAACAGCACATCGGTCGAGGAATTCAGCGCCGTTTCCGCCGAATCCTGCAGCACGCCGATGATGAAGCCCACCGCCACCACCTGCATGGCAATCTCGCTGGGAATACCGAACAGGCTGCACGCCAATGGAATCAACAACAGCGAACCGCCGGCCACGCCCGAGGCGCCGCAGGCGCAGATCGCCGCGACCAGGCTGAGCAACACGGCGGTCGGCAGGTCGACCGCAATACCCAGCGTGTGCACCGCCGCCAGGGTCAGCACGGTGATGGTGATCGCCGCGCCGGCCATGTTGATGGTCGCACCCAGCGGAATCGACACCGAGTAGGTGTCTTCGTGCAGGCCCAGGCGCGCCGACAGCGCCAGGTTGACCGGGATGTTGGCAGCCGAGCTGCGGGTGAAGAATGCCGTGATGCCGCTCTCGCGCAGGCACAGCAAGGTCAGCGGGTAGGGGTTGCGGCGAATCTTCCAGAACACGATCAGCGGGTTCATCACCAGCGCCACGAACAGCATGCAGCCGATCAGTACCGCCAGCAGGTGCAGGTAGCCGAGCAGGGCGCTCAGGCCCGACTGGGCGAGGGTGGAGCTGACCAGGCCGAAGATACCCAGGGGCGCGAAGCGGATCACCACGCGCACGATCAGGGTCACGCCGTTGGACAGGTCCTCGACCACGGTACGGGTGGTCTCGCCTGCATGGCGCAGGGCCACGCCCAGGCCGATGGCCCAGGTCAGGATGCCGATGAAGTTGGCCTTGAGCAGGGCATTGATCGGGTTGTCCACGGCGCTCAGCAGCAGGTTCTGCATCACTTCCATGATGCCGCCGGGTGCGCTCAGCGAAGCCTCGCCGGTGCTAAGGACCAGTTGCGAGGGGAACAGCATGCTGGCGACTACGGCCACCACGGCGGCCGAGAAGGTGCCCAGCAGGTAGAGCCAGAGGATCGGCCGAATATGGGTTTCCTGCCCGTGACGGTGGTTGGCGATCGAGGCCATGACCAGGATGAACACCAGCACCGGCGCGACCGCCTTGAGGGCGCTGACGAATACCTTGCCAAGGAAGCCCAGGTCGCGGGCGATGGCCGGTGCCAGCAAGGCCAGGGCGATGCCGGCGACCAGGCCGATGACGATCTGGGTCACCAGGCTGGTGCGGTTGAGGAGGCGGAAGACGGGGGTCATGTGCAGCACTGTCTCGGTATCTTTAAAGGGCGCGACTTTACCACAGTCAGTTCGGGCCCTATCGCCGGCGAGCCGGCTCCCACACGATCACCCCTGACTTTGAGCTCAGTGGGGTACCAGTGGGAGCCGGCTTGCCGGCGATAGGGCCCACCGATTTCACCAATGAAACAACTCCCGCCGCGCCCCTTCGGTAATCGCCAGGATCCCAGGATGCTTCACCTTGCGCTCCACCGAAATAGCATAGAACGACTCCAGCACCGCGTCCGTCTGCCCGACCAGTTCGACCCCATATTGCCGGCACACTTCCTCGGCAATCACGCTGGGCGCCACGAAAATCCCGCTGCCGGACTGCCCGAACGCCTGCATCAGGGCGCTGTCGTCGAACTCGCCAATGATCCGTGGTTGCACGTGCTGCTCGCCCAGCCAGCGCAGCAGGCGGCTGCGTACCACGGTCTCCTGGCCAGGAATCAGTAACGGTGCATCCTGCAAGCAGGCGGGGAAGGTGCCGGCATGGCGCTGCGCCAATGCCGGGGTGGCGAAAAAGCTCAGGCCGCATTCGCCGAGCTTCTGGCTGTAGCCTTTGATATCCAGGTGGCTGGGCATCGGACTGTCGGAAATCACCAGGTCCAGGCGCTGGATCGCAAGGTCCGCCAGCAAGCGCTCGAGCTTGTCCTCGCGGCAGTTGATACGCAGCACCTCGTCCAGCTCCATGGTCGGCGCCAGCAGGCGGTAGACGATCGACTTGGGCACCACGTCGGCCACCCCGACGCGAAACAGGATCTGCTCCTGCGGGCCGGCCCGCAGCATGGCTTCCAGTTCGCCACCCAACTGGAACATCTGCTCGGCATAGACCAAGGCCTGGCGACCGGTTTCGGTCAACTCCAGCTGCCGGCCCACTCGCTGGAACAGCTCAAGGCCATAGGTTTGTTCCAGCAGGCTGATCTGGCCGCTGATGGTCTGCGGTGTCAAATTCAACTGCTCGCTGGCACGGGCAATGCTCCCGGTTTTAGCTACAGCCCAGAAGTAGTGGAGCTGACGGTAATTGAGCATGTGATTCCCGATTCGTAAAAACCGAAGTATACACGCTGAAAAAACGAATTTTCCTGATGTATCGCGGACTTTAGAATGCGACCCCATCAGGCGCGGTGCGCGCCGCAGGGATATCGACAAGCGAGGACTTCATGTTGCAACTCAAATCCATCGGTACACCGCTGGTGCTAGCCTTGGCACTGGTGAGCGTGGCTGGCTGCGACCAGGCTGAGAAATCTGCCCAGCAGATGCTTGACCAGGCGGCCAAGTCGGCCAAGCAGGCCATCGATGACACCAACAAGGCGGCCCAGGAAGCACTGAGCGACGCCATCGGCAGCGAAGGGCAGAAGCCCAAGGACGCCGACCCGCAAGAAAAGACCCAGGACATCTGATCCAGAACCGTTTGCAGGATTGAAACATGGAATATTTGCTGGAACTCGCCGCAAGCCCTACCGCCTGGGTCGCCCTCGCCACGCTGGTGGCCATGGAAGTGGTACTGGGTATCGATAACCTGATCTTCATCTCGATCCTGACCAACAAGCTGCCCGTGGAGTACCGCTCCAAGGCGCGGCGTATCGGTATCAGCATGGCCCTGGTGATGCGCCTGGCACTGCTCAGCACGGTAGCCTGGATCGTGCAGTTGACCGACCCGGTGTTCGAAGTGTTCGGTAACGCCTTCTCCTGGAAGGACGTGATCCTGATCGCCGGTGGTCTGTTCCTGCTGTGGAAGGCGACCAAGGAAATTCACGAAAACGTCGACCCGCACGGGGCCAAGGAGGAGGCCAAGGTGTCGTCCACGGTCACCCTGGGCTTTGCTGCGGCGATCTTCCAGATCCTGCTGCTGGACATCGTGTTCTCGGTCGACAGCATCATCACCGCCGTGGGCATGACCGAGCACCTGCCGATCATGATCATCGCCGTGATCACCGCCGTTATCGTGATGATGGTGGCCGCCGACCCACTGGCCAACTTCATCAACGACAACCCGACGGTGGTCATGCTGGCCCTGGGCTTCCTGATCATGATCGGCATGACGCTGATTGCCGAAGGTTTCGGTGCCCATGTGCCGAAGGGCTATGTGTATGCGGCGATGGCGTTCTCGACGGTGATCGAAATGCTCAACATCCTGGCACGCCGGGCACGGCTCAAGCGTGAGGCGGCCGAAGGCTGATACCGGACTCGGGGGCGCGCTGCGCCCCTTTCGCCGGCAAGCCGGCTCCCACAGGCACCCCACTGCATTTGAAATCAGTGGAGTACCTGTGGGAGCCGGCTTGCCGGCGAAGGGCTTTAAAGAATTCGAAGCTCAATGCACCCCGGCATGCCGCCGTGCTGCCTGTGGCTTGGTCGGGGCCTGCGGTGGCAGGTGGTGCTGCGAATGACGCCGAACGATACGCATTACACCCCACAGCATGGCGGCTGCGACGCTCAGCCACATACCCACCAGCATGAGGATTGCCATTGTCAGGCTCATGTGTACCTCCTTCTCTCGGGCCAGCCCACGGCTCGCCCTCCAGACACAGCCTTAGTCTAGCTTGCCGGCCTGGACGTTCCATTGACCGAACGTCTGCTGCTTGGTCCGATTCGCTACTAGCCCGCTGCGGGCTATACCGGCGCAGCGCGGCGCCCTATGATCCGTAACCAGAGCTGGGCTGCCTGCCTGGCCCAAGAACAAGCGAGCGTTCATGGAGCACCATTCCTTCAAACCCTGGCTCAGCGGCCCACGTCGACTGCTGTTGGCCTGTCTGGTGGCCGGTAGCCTGGCCGGTTGTGCCAGTACCCCACCGGCCGCACTCAAGGGCCTGCCGCAGCGGGTCGAGATCAGCAGCGTGCCGTTCTACCGCGGCAATGCCAACCACAGCGGTGCCATGGCGTTGGCAGCATTGCTCTCGCAGCAGGGGGCGCCGATCACTCCGGGGCTGCTGGACAAGCCATTGAACCTGCCCCAGGGTGCCGAGTCACTGGCTACCGGTATTCCTCGCGTCGCGCGGGAGTACGGCATGGTGGTCTACCCACTCGATCAACGGCTGGATGCCTTGCTGATCCAGGTGGCGGCGGGCAACCCGGTGCTGCTGCGCTACCAGGACGGTACGGCGTTGTGGAGCGAGCCGCGCTATGCGCTGCTGATCGGCTATGACAGCTACAAGCAGCGGGTCCTGCTGCGCTCAGGCATGCATCGGCGGCAGTTGATGGCCTTCGATGACTTTGCCTCGGCTTGGGAGAAGGAGGGGAGTTGGGCCGTGCTGGTGCAACCGCCGCGGCAATTGCCGGCGCAGGTGGACCGCCAGCGCTGGCTGCAGGCTGCCGACGAACTGGCTCGGGCAGGGCAGGAGATTGCGGCGAAGCAGGCGGTGAGCAGCCTGGGTAAGTAGCGGGGGTATTGATGGCCCTATCGCCGGCAAGCCGGCTCCCACAAGGTGCCCCGCAGCCCTTGAGAGTGGCGGGGTAACTGGGGGAGCCGGCTTGCCGGCGATCAGGCCATGGCCTGGATCAGAAGCCCAGACGGTCGCGCAGGCTGTAGTACCAGGCACCCAGGGCGCTGAACGGAACACGCAGCATCTGGCCACCCGGGAACGGGTAGTGCGGCAGACCGGCGAAGGCGTCGAAACGCTCGGCCTGGCCACGCAGCGCCTCGGCCAGCACCTTGCCCGCCAGGTGGGTGTAGGTCACGCCGTGACCCGAGCAACCCTGCGAGTAGTAGATGTTGTCGCCGATACGGCCTACTTGCGGCAGGCGCGACAGGGTCAGCAGGAAGTTGCCGGTCCAGGCGTAGTCGATCTTGACGTTCTTCAGCTGCGGGAAGGCCTTGAGCATCTTCGGGCGAATGATCGCTTCGATGTTGGCCGGGTCGCGGGCACCGTAGACCACGCCACCGCCGAAGATCAGGCGCTTGTCGCTGGTCAGGCGGTAGTAGTCGAGCAGGTAGTTGCAGTCTTCGACACAGTAGTCCTGCGGCAGCAGGGTGCGGGCCAGTTCTTCGCCCAGCGGCTCGGTGGTGATCACCTGGGTGCCGCATGGCATCGACTTGGCGGCCAGTTCTGGCACCAGGTTGCCCAAGTAGGCGTTGCCGGCGACGATGACGAACTTGGCGCGTACCTTGCCCTGCGGGGTGTGCACGACGGGGTTGGCGCCACGCTCGATGCGTACGGCCGGGGTCTGCTCATAGATGATGCCGCCCAGCGACTCGACCGCGGCGGCTTCGCCCAGGGCCAGGTTCAGTGGGTGGATGTGGCCGCCGCTCATGTCCAGCATGCCGCCGATGTAGCTGTCGCAGGCGACCACTTCGCGGATGCGCTTCTGGTCCATCAGTTCCAACTGGGTGTGGCCGAAGCGTTCCCACAGGCGTTTTTGCGATTCCAGGTGGCCCATCTGCTTGCTGGTCAGCGCGGCGAATACGCCACCGTCCTTCAGGTCGCACTGGATGTTGTACTTGGCCACCCGCTCACGGATGATGCGGCCGCCTTCGAAGGCCATGTGGCCCAGCAGTTGTGCCTCTTTGGGGCCAACGGTGCGTTCGATGACGTCGATGTCACGGCTGTAGCTGTTGACGATCTGGCCACCGTTGCGGCCCGACGCGCCAAAACCGACCTTGGCGGCTTCGACGATGCTCACCTTGAAGCCGTTCTCCAGCAGGAACAGCGCGCTGGAAAGGCCGGTGTAGCCGGCACCGATGATGCACACATCGGTTTCCACCTCACCCTGCAGCGCCGGACGTGGCGGCACCGGGTTAGCCGAGGCGGCGTAGTAGGACTGGGGGTAGGGGGTATTGGACATGCTCGAGAAACCTCGTGTTTTATATTTTTAACGAATGTACCGATGCTATCAATAATAATAAACACCCGCTAGTCGTCCCGTTAAAAATCCTTTACTGGGTGCTTGCCATGGCTTCCTTATAAAGAGTTTAAGATTCAGTGAGTTAGCGCGAAAAAAAGTGTTGACAGCGGTTTGAGAATCCGTAGAATGCGCACCACACGACAGGCACATAGCTCAGTTGGTTAGAGCACCACCTTGACATGGTGGGGGTCGTTGGTTCGAGTCCAATTGTGCCTACCAAACAAAAGCCCCGGTTCTCCGGGCACGAGAAGGGCGAGCCGCAAGGGTCGCCCTTTTTTGTTTTCAATTTTCCCCTCCTTCAAACCGCCCACCTGCTCACGTCGACGTACGGTCGCGTGAGAGGCGCGGCGATTTCTCACGGTCAGCGACTAACTCTCGGTGACCGGGCGCTGGAGTGTGGCAGCCTGGGGGCGGATGACCATCAGGATGATCACCGCTGCGAGCAGGTACAGGCCCATCACCAGGTACATGCTGTGGTCAGTATCCCCGCTGGCGGTGTTGAGGGCGCTGGTGAGCGAAGGGCTGACAGCTCCGCCGATATTGCCGATGCTGCTCACCAGCGCGATACCGACCGCCAGGGAGGCCTTGGGCAGGTATTCGGACACCATTGTGAAGAAGATCGGTGGCACCGCGGCGATTCCCAACACCGTCAGGCACAGGCCTGCCAGCGAAAGGCCCAGTTGCCCTTGTGCCAGGATCAGCACGGCCAGGCCACTGGCCGCCGTCAATGCGCCAGCGGTGAAGTGCCAGCGCCGTTCGCGGTTGCGGTCGGAGCTGCGGCAGATCAGGACGATGCCCAGCATTGCGCAAAGCTGCGGCAGCGATGCGTAAAGGCCAATGTGAAACAGGTCCGAGACGCCCCAGCTCCTGATCAAGGTCGGTGTCCAGAAGACGATGGCGTAAGTGCCCGCCACCATCAGCAGATAGGCCAGGGAGAGCATCCAGACCTTGGGGTCGCGCAACAGGTCGAGCAGCGAGCCGTGATCGGCCTTGGTGGCAGACTGGCGTTCGGCATCGAACAAACCCCGCAGTCGCGCTTTTTCCTGCTCGCTGAGCCAGGCGGCGTGCTCGGGGCGATCCACCAGGCAGAACCAGGCAAGCAGGCCCAGAAGCGGTGCGGGCAAGCCCTGCACCAGAAACAGCCACTGCCAGCCATGCCAGTCATTGAGCCCATCGAAGAACTTCATGATCCCACCCGACAAAGGGCCTGCAATCATGCTCGCAGCAATGGCACCGAGCATGAAGATGGCGATCATCCGGGCACGCCTGGCGGGCGGGTACCAGTAGGTGAGGTAAAGCAGCACACCCGGCATGAAGCCGGCTTCGAACGCCCCCAGCAGAAAGCGCAGCACGTAGAACTGGGTGGGTGACTGCACGAGCATCATCAGCATGGCCACCGTCCCCCAGCAGACCATGATGCGCAGCAGTGTCCGACGCACCCCGATCCTTTCCAGCATGAGGTTGCTGGGGATCTCGAACAGCAGATAGCCGATGAAGAAGATTCCCGCGCCCAATGCATAAACGGCGTCGCTGAACTCTAGGGTCTGTTTCATCTGCAACTGGGCATAGCCCACGTTGATCCGGTCGAGAAAGGCCACGACGTAGGCCGCCAGCAGCAGCGGCATGATGCGCCAACTGATCTTGAGGTACATCCGGTTGTCGTTCGGGGACGCTGTCTGGGTCATGCCGGGCTCCTGATTGTGCTTGTTGTTTTAAGGGCCAGCCGCGGTCTATCGGGCACAAGCGCGAGGCACTTGCCCGTCCGCACCTTGCCTGGGCGGATTGATGCTGCAGGTCGAAACGGTGGGCGTCCCCTCCCCAAACGGAGGGGACGAGGAAGGTGCATGGGGTGGCATCCCGGGGCGGCGGCGCCAACCCCTCCCGTTAGTAGAGGCGAGGGTCAGGTATCGGCGTGTCTACCTTGCCAGCTGCAATCAACTGCAATTGCCGGCACGGCAACAGGAGGAGTGGATGAAAGTAATGACAGCGGTAAAACGCGTGGTCGATTTCAACGTCAAGGTGCGCGTAAAGGCCGATAACTCCGGCGTCGACCTTGCCAATGTGAAAATGGCCCTCAACCCTTTCTGCGAAATTGCCGTTGAGGAGGCCGTACGGCTGAAGGAGCAAGGCATTGCCACTGAGGTGGTGGTAGTGAGCGTCGGCCCAGCCGGCGTCCAGGAGCAGCTGCGTACCGCGCTGGCCCTGGGGGCTGATCGCGCCATCCTGGTCGAAGCCGCCGATGAGCTGAACGCCCTGGCCGTGGCCAAGGCGCTCAAGGCCGTGGTCGATAAAGAGCAGCCGCAGCTGGTCATTCTCGGCAAGCAGGCCATCGACAGTGACAACAACCAGACCGGCCAGATGCTGGCCGCGCTGACCGGCTTCGCCCAAGGCACCTTCGCCTCCAGGGTCGAAGTCGCTGGCGGCACGCTGAACGTCACACGTGAAATCGATGGCGGCCTGCAGACCGTCGCGCTGAACCTGCCGGCGATCGTCACCACCGACCTGCGCCTGAACGAGCCGCGCTACGCGTCGCTACCGAACATCATGAAGGCCAAGAAGAAGCCGCTGGAGACTGTGACGGCAGAGGCGCTGGGGGTATCGCTCGCTTCCACCAACAAGACCCTGAAAGTCCAAGCGCCAGCTGCACGCAGCGCGGGTATCAAGGTCAAGTCGGTGGCCGAACTGGTCGAGAAACTGAAGAACGAAGCAAAGGTGATCTGAATGACTGTCCTGGTTGTCGCTGACCTTCTACAAGGTCCTGAAGTCGGTGCCATCGCCCCGGCCACCCTGAACACTGTCGCCGCGGCCGCCAAGATCGGCGGTGATATTCACCTGCTGGTCGCCGGCCAGAACGTCGCAGGCATCGCCGAGTCCGCCACCAGGATCGCTGGTGTGGCCAAGGTGCTGGTCGCAGACAACGCAGCCTACGCCCACGCCCTGCCAGAGAATGTCGCGCCACTGGTAACTGCCCTGGTTTCCCAGAGCGGGGAAAAGGGCTACAGCCATGTGCTGGCCCCGGCTACCAGCAATGGCAAGAACATCCTGCCGCGCGTTGCCGCGCTATTGGACGTCGACCAGATCTCCGAGATCATCTCCGTCGAGTCGGCCGACACCTTCACGCGCCCGATCTATGCCGGCAACGCCATCGCTACGGTGCAGTCCAGCGCTGCGGTCAAGGTCATCACCGTGCGTGCCACCGGTTTTGATGCCGTGGCCGCCGAAGGCGGTACGGCGGTGGTCGAAGCGATCGGTTCGGTATTCGACGCGGGCAAGTCGCGCTTTATCGGCGAGGCGCTGGCCAAGTCCGATCGCCCTGAACTGACCGCTGCCAGGATCGTCGTCTCCGGCGGCCGTGGCATGGGCAACGGTGACAACTTCAAGCACCTTTACAGCCTGGCCGACAAGCTCGATGCCGCTGTCGGGGCTTCCCGCGCCGCCGTCGACGCAGGCTTCGTGCCCAACGACATGCAGGTCGGCCAGACCGGCAAGATCGTTGCGCCGCAGCTGTACATCGCCGTCGGGATCTCCGGCGCGATCCAGCACCTGGCCGGGATGAAGGACTCCAAGGTGATCGTCGCGATCAACAAGGACGAGGAGGCGCCGATCTTCCAGGTGGCCGACTACGGCCTGGTGGCTGATCTGTTCGAAGCCGTGCCGGAACTGGCGAGCCAGATGTAAGCGGACCTGTCCTGGCGCGGTACCGCGCCAGGCAGGCTCCGGCCGTCATGGCGTGACCAGAAGTGTCTCCAGCGCCTGGCGCAAATGGGCTGGCAGCGACAAGGGGCGGCGTGTCGAGCGGTCCACATAGACGTGCACGAAGTGGCCCTGCGCAGACGCCTCCTGGCGGTCGTTGGCGAACAGGCCGACTTCGTAGGTCACGCTGGAGGTGCCCAGGTGTGTCACCCGCAGGCCGGCACGCACCAGGTCCGGGAAGGCAATGGACGAGAAGTAGCTGCAGCGGGTTTCCACTACCAGGCCGATCGTCGGGCTCTGGACGAAGTCCAGCAGTTCGTTTTCCAGCAGCCAGCCATTCACGACGGTGTCGAACCAGCTGTAGTAGACGACGTTGTTGACGTGCGCGTAGACATCGTTATCCATCCAGCGGGTGGTGATGTCGCGAAAGTAACGGTACGCGCTGCGCTCGCTCGGTAAAGCTCTGCCCATGGGTTCAGGCCTCCTGTCTGGTGGGGATGGTGCGTATCACTTTTGCTCGATGTCTGCGCACGCTGGTTCGCGACGGTCCTCCGGCCAGAGGACCTTGATGGCCTCCCCATCGAGTCGGTAGGTGTGGCAAGTGTCGACCAGTGGGGACCGTGGCAGCGGCCGACCACTGGCCAGGCGTGCGCGCAGCGGGTTGTACTTGCGCGCCAGGGCGAAGTTCGCCTGATAGGCCGTGGTGGCCATGGGGCCGAACATTTCCGTCAGGTGGGTGCAGCCGTGGATGCCGCCTACCTTGGCCTTTACCTTGGGCAGGAACCCTGGCCCGATGCGCAGTTGCTCCAACGCCTGGTAGGCCGATGCGATTTCCTGGCAGTACGGCGTGGGGCCGGCGAGGGTGCGTGCCTGGACATGCTGGATGACCAGGTCGCGGTCGAGGGTCAGGGTGATCTGCATGTGATGGATGTCGTCGCCGGCGTGGGCGGCGCGAAACAGCAGGTCAGTGTCCTCGGGGGTGATATCGCGCATTTCACCCTCCACCTCGAGCATGCCGTCATCGCGAAGGTAGGCTGTACAGGTGACATGGCGGGTATGGAGTAGCGTGCGAGGCTGGCTCATGGCGGATGTCCCGTGCAAAGAATCAGGACTCGCAGCTTAGAGTGGGGGCGGCCTGAAGCCGCCCCCCACTTCGGGAGGGTAACGGGTTCAGTCGATCAGTTTGTGGTTGCGGGCCCAGACCATGGCGTCATAGCGGCTGGAAACGCCGAGCTTGGCGAAGATGTTGCGCAGGTTCCACTTCACCGTTTCCAGGGTAATGTCCAGGGTATGGGCAATGCGTTTGCTCGACATGGCCTGGGCGACCAGGCTGAGGATTTCCAACTCACGCGGGGTCAGCACCGGCTGCCGGTCGGGCGTTGCCGTGCGGCGCGGCCGGGGTGAAACGGCCGTGGGCGAGCAGGGGTCGGTGAGCTTGCCGAGCACCATCTCCACGTACTCGCGCAGGGGCGCTTCCAAGGTGGGCTGCTGGGCCAGGCGCGAGAGCAGCGCCAGGGTCAGGCTACCTTCGTCCAGCAGGGTTCGCACCAGGCCGAACTCCCGTGCGGTGTCGAGGGTGCGGGTGAGCAGCTGCAGGGCTTCATCATGGCGCTTGAGTGCCTCCAGAAGGTCGGCGCTCAACAGACCGGCGAGTATGCCGAGGCGGCCCCGGTCGAAACGTTCGGCGAAGCTGCGTACGGCCTGCAGCGCTTCCAGGGCTCGCTCGGGGTCTTCATGGCGCAGCACCCGCGCGCGCGCCAGTGCCGCAATGGCCGGCAACTCTGCACGGGCACCGTGCTCGCGGCGATGGGTCTGTACCAGTTCCTCCAGCGCAGACAGTAGTTCGGCGGTGCGGCTACGGTTGCCCTTGATCAACAGGACCCTGATCTGCTCGCCCAGCAGGTGGGCCACCGGGCGGATTTGCCCCAGGCAACGTAGATGTGCGATCTGTTGCTGAATGAAGGCCAATGCAGCGTCAGGGCCTTTCTGCAGCAGGTCGAGCCGGCAACGGATGAGATTGGTGCGGGTGATGACATCCGGGACCGATGAATGCAGCAGGCCGAAACGATTGGCGATCATCTCCCGCGCGTCGTCGATACGGTCTTGCTCATAGAACGCGTCGGTGAGGATACCCGCGCACAGGTTGGCGCAAATCGAGCGATGGCCACCCTCGCGGGTCGAGCGCTCAAGCAGTTCACAGCCCAGTCGCTCGGCTTCGCGAACATCCCCGGCCAGCATGTAGGCGGTTACCTGGGCGGACTCTGCCACCAGGGCCATGTCGTTGCTGCGGTCTTGCGGTGGGATAGGGTGAGTGTCGAACAGGCGCCGGGCATCGGCGTAGCGCCCCGCCATGGAGTACGCGACGGTCAGCGCGGCCAGCAGCACATAGCGCAGGAAGGGGTTTTCCATCGGCGCGTCACGCACCGGCTCCAGCAGTTGCACCGCGCGCTCGGTGTCATCGTCCTGCACGGCGATGGCGCCGCGGATAAGCGGCAGACCATTGGCCAGTTCCGGGTACGCCTTGAGGTCGACGGCTTCCAGCTCGCTCAACCAGGCTCTGGCCCGCGCCGGGCGCGAAGTGAGGGACACCGTCAGGCAGGCCAGGAACAACAGGCGGTGATGACGGAACAGCACCTCTTCGGGCAACCGTTCGAGCAGGCGCAGGGTCGGTGCGAGGTAATCCAGGTTCCAGGTGGTTGGCGCGGAACGTTCGATCACCTGGGTGGCAAATTCGAGATCTTCACCGAGGCTGGCGTGACGCACGGCTTCGGTCAGGCAGTTGTGGTTGGCGAACCAACGGGCGCCTTTGCGATGCAGCTCGCGGACCTTTTCGCTGCCCTGGCGTGCCAGACGGTTGGCGAGGAATTCGCTGAACAACGGATGGAAGCGGTACCAGGCCAGCCGGTCATCGGCGTCCACCGGGTAGACCAGCAGGTTCTCGTCCTCCATGCGCTTGACCAGCTCGGCCGCGTCGGCGTTGCCGGTCACGGCCTTGGCCATCGAGGCGTTGAAGCGGCGAAAGACCGAAAGCGCTTCGGTGAACGTCACAAGCTCCGCTGGCAGGTGCGCCACCACCTCTTCGCTCAGGTAGGTCTGCAGGTCACTGGAGCGCCAGACCAGGTCGTGGAGAATGGTGCGGGTTTCGGGGCGGTTCTTGAGCATGATGACGATCAGCTGCAGGCACGATGGCCAGCCGTTGGTCAGGTCCTGGATCAGGCTCAGCTCGTCAGGGTTGACCTTGTGGGTGCCCAGGTTCTCTTCGATGAAGGTGCGCGTTTCGGCGAGGTCGAAGGGCAGCTCCACGCTCTCGATCTCGGTCACCTGGTCCATGACCCTGAGCCGTGACAGGCTCAGCGGCGGGTTGACCCGCGAGGCGAGCACCAGGTGCAGGTTGCCGGGGCAATGATCGAGCAGTTTCTGGATCAGCCTGTGGGCCAGCGGTGCCTCGACCTGATGGTAATCATCGAGGATCAGATAGAGTTCCTTTGCCTGCATCGCGGCGCCATCGACGATGGCCGCCACGGTAGCGTCCATGGCACTGGCGTTGCTGTCGTCGCGCAACAGGCTGATGCCCACTTCGATGTTCAGGCGCCGCAGGCCTTCCAGCAGCGCCGCGCAGAAGGCGGCGTAGCCTTTTTCGTCCGGCGTCAGGGAAACCCAGGCGACTTCCGCACCTGCCTTCAGCCGCGCATGACGCCACTGGGCCAGCAGGGTGGTCTTGCCATAGCCTGCGGCGCCGGTGATCAGCGCCAGCCGGCAGTGATGCATGCGGCCGAGCTGTACCAGCAGATTATTGCGGGGTACATGCTTGGTGCCGATGCGGGGGGGCGAAAACTTGGTGGAAACCAAGTGTCTAGCGCTATTTATTGTCAATTTATTATCCGCGGTAGCCATTTCGAACGACGGCTCAGGTCGCCGGCGACGCTAGCTAATCTTGCCCACCCCCGTCAAGCAGGTACGTTCGTGCCTGTTTCTCCGCCTGTCGGCGAGCCGCATCCATCCGCTGCCGGTCGCCTCCCCCCGCAAAGGGAGGGACGGACGACCGGTCTTGTTTCCTAAGATCCCCGAACATTTTCAATGGACGCTAAACGGGGAACCCTCATGAATCTGAAAGGCAAAGTCGTCGTCGTTACCGGCGCGGCGTCGGGGCTTGGGCTTGCCACGTGCCGGGCACTGAGCGACGCGGGGGCGCGGGTGGTGGGGTTGGACCTGGACCAGGCGCGCCTCGACTCGGCCCTGGGCGGCGAGATCCTGGGCATCGCCGTCGACGTCGCCAATGAGGCCAGCGTGAAAGCCGGCATCGACCAGGTGATGGAGCGCTTCGGTGCACTCCACGTGGCGGTCAATTGCGCGGGGATCCTCGGGCCGAGCAAAACCCTCTCCAAAGGACAGTTGTTCCCCTCCGACCTGTGGCACCGCGTATTGGCCGTCAACCTCACCGGTACCTTCAACGTGATCCGTCACGCCGCCCTGGCGATGACCGCCAACGAACCGGAAGAGTCCGGGGAGCGGGGCGTCATCGTCAACACCGCCTCTGGCGCCGCGCGGGAAGGGCAGATGGGACAGGCCGCCTACAGCGCCAGCAAGGCCGGGGTCATCGGCATGACGCTGCCCATCGCACGCGATCTGGCCGAGCACGGCATCCGGGTGCTCAGTCTGGCCCCGGGGCTGTTCGAGTCGGGCATGTCGGCAGGCATGCCGGCCAAAGTGTCCGAAAGCATCGTCAACAGCCTGCTGTTTCCCCGGCGCATGGGGCAGCCGCAGGAATTCGCCGCGCTGGTCCGTCACGTGGTGGAAAACCCTTATCTCAATGCCCTGACCCTGGACATCCAGTGCGGCATGCGTTGATCGAGGGCCGATATCCCGCAAAGGGGTAGGGGGGGCTCCCCCTTCAAGAAGGGGGGGGAGAACACACGGGGCCTGCTGGCACCCTTTGGTCACTTGATCACTGATTGAGGTGCTGCGAACCAGGTGGAGGTCGGCACCTGGTTCTGGTTCAACCGAGGTGGAGAGACACCCAGATGAATAACAAGAATAAATTGAGTCACTGTCGTCCAGCCAACACCCATGCACTGCGCGCTACAGCCTTCAGCTTGTGCGCGATCGCCTGCGGCGGCGCCAATGCCGTCGAGATCGACACCGGCAACAGCGACATCCAGCTGCGCTGGGACAACACCTTGCGCTACAACCTCGGCATGCGGACCGAAGGCCAGGATGCGGCGATCCTCGCCAACCCGAACAACGACGATGGCGACCGCAACTTCGACAAGCACCGCCTGGTCAACAACCGTGTCGACATCCTCACCGAGTCCGACATCATCTACAAAGGCAAGTACGGTGCCCGTGCCAGCGCCGCATTGTGGTATGACGCGGCGTATGCCGGCGGCCTGGACAACGACAGCGTCGCCACGTCCAACCATTTGTCATCCTCCGGTACGCCGGCGCTGGGCCTGAGTCGCTACGCCGATCGCTATTACCAGGGGCCATCCGGGGAATGGATGGACGCTTTCGTCTTTGGCGAATACGACCTTGGCGACATGCCCCTCAAGGCGCGTCTGGGCCGGCACACGGTGAACTGGGGCGAGTCCCTGTTGGGCGCCGGCGCCATCCACGGTATCGCCTACGGCCAGGCACCGCTGGACCAGGGCAAGGCGCTGGCCCTGCCAGGGATCGAGGCCAAGGAGCTGTACCTGCCGCGCAACCAGCTGTCCCTGCAGTTGCAGGCCACCCCGGAGCTGTCTTTCGCCGCCCAGTACTTCTTCGAATGGCGTCCCTCGCGCTTGCCGGAAGCCGGGACCTACCTCGGGCTCGCTGACATCTACCAGCAGGGCGGTGAATCCTTCATCCTCAGCCCGACACTGCGCGCCATCCATGGCGATGATATCGAGCCGAAGGAGTCTGGCGACTGGGGCGTCATGGCGCGCTGGAGCCCGGAGTGGCTGGATGGAACCCTGGGCTTCTATGTGCGCCAGTTCTCCGACACCTTGCCGCAGGTCATCCTGCTGGCCAATGCACGCCCGCAGTACTTCCTCAACTATGCCGATGACATCGACATGTACGGCATCAGCCTGTCGAAGCAGATCGCCGGCATCAGCGTGGGTGCAGACCTCAACTATCGCCACAACATGCCGCTGGTCAGCTCCGCTGCGCGGGTAAGGACGGCGGCAGAGTTGCCGGACGATGGCGATGTGCTCGGTGCCCGCGGCGACACCCTGCATGGCGTGCTGAACGCCATCGGCACGGTCAGCCCCACCGCGTTGTTCGACAGCGCCAGCTGGTCCGCCGAACTCACCTGGAGCCGCTGGGTGTCGGTCAATTCCGACCCGCTCAACCTGTTCAAGGGGTCGTCTGCCTACAAGGCTGTCCCAAGCAATATCGACGAAGTCTCCCGCGATGCCTATGGCATGGCCGTCAACTTCACGCCGGTCTGGTACCAGGTCTTCGCGGGGGGCGACCTGTCGATGCCGCTGAGCTACTCGCAGGGCCTGTCGGGTAACTCCGCGGTGTCCTCCGGTGGCAACAAGGACGCGGGCAGCTACGCGGTCGGCATCGCGCTGGACCTCTACAGCCGCTATCGCTTCGACCTCAAGTACGTCGACTACTTCGGCGACTACTCGACCTCCGCCAACGGCGCAGCCCTGACCCCTAGCGGCAGCCAGGCGCTGCTGGAGGATCGCGGTGCCGTGTATTTCACCTTCAAGACCACGCTCTGAGCGGTGACCACCGCCGTTACCGGTCTGTGAAGGGGAACCCCGGTTCGCCGGGGTTCCCGCTATCAATGTGCGCCACGGCGCTACGGATGCGAGGAAAGCAAGGTGTTCAGAAAAATCGTTCGGCCGCCACTGGCGTTGCTACTCGCGCTACTGGCGGGGCAGGCGTTGGCACAGGAAGGCTTCATTGCACCCATGGATACTCCGGCGATGCCCAGTGCGCTGGCACTCGATGCACCGCTCACTGCCCTGGCGCGGGCTGGAACGCGACTGCTCGCTGCCGGCCAGCGCGGGCACGTGCTGTATTCCGACGACGGCAAGGCCTGGTCCCAGGCCCAGGTGCCGTCCAGCTCGGACCTCACCGCGTTGTCCTTCCCCAGTGCCAACCAGGGTTGGGCCGTCGGGCATGAGGGGGTGGTGCTGCACAGCCGCGATGGTGGCCAGACCTGGAGCAAGCAGCTCGATGGCAGGCAGATCGCCGCACTGCTGATGCGTCACTACGGCAACCCCGCCAATCCTGACGATCCCCAGGCCCAGCGGCTGAAGCAGGATGCTGAATTGTTCGCAGCCCAAGGCGCCGACAAACCCCTGCTCGATGTCTGGTTCGAGGACGAGCGCAACGGCTTCGTCATCGGTGCGTTCAACCTCATCCTGCGTACCGAGGACGGCGGCAAGAGTTGGCTACCGTGGCTCGATCGCGTCGACAACCCCAGGTCCATGCACCTCTATAGCCTGCGCCCTGCGCGGGGCACGTTGTTCATGGTCGGTGAGCAGGGCCTGGTGCTGGCGCTGGACCGCGTCAGCCAGCGCTTCGAGCGCCGGGCGCTGCCCTACGAGGGCACGCTGTTCGGCGTGTTGGGGGACGCGGGTCTGGTGCTGGTTTACGGCCTGCGGGGCAACGTCTGGCGCAGCCTCGACGGCGGCACCCGCTGGAGCAAGGTCGACACCGGTATCGAAGCAGGTATCACCGGTGGGACCGTCACCGACGACGGCAGCCTCGTTCTGGTCAGCCAGGCCGGCCAGGTGCTGCGCTCCACCGACCGTGGGGCGAGCTTTCACCGCGTCAAGGTCGATCGCCTGGCACCCAACTTTGCGGTAGCGCCCACCTCGGGCGGGGCGGTAGCCCTGGCCGGCCTGGGCGGCGTGCGCGTGCAAGACCTGCAATGGACCAAGAACCTGGGAGAGCCGTAATGGGTGCCAACAACTTCAGTGAAAAACTGCGGGTCATCAGTGACGTGAACGCGTTCGACCCGAAGTCAGGCAGCCTCCTGGAGCGGCTGATCTTCAACAACCGGCTGCTGGTGGTCCTGCTCTGTGGCCTGATTACGCTGCTGCTGGGCTGGGACGCCACCCGGCTGACGCTCAATGCCGCCTTCGAGAAGACCATTGCCCACAACCAGCCTTACATCCGCAACTTCCTGGACAACCGTGACGAGCTCAAAGGCCTGGGCAACGCGGTGCGCGTGGTGGTGGAGAACCGTTCGGGGGACATCTTCGACCCGGCCTACCTGCAAGCCCTCAAGCAGATCAACGATGAACTGTTCCTGACGCCCGGTGTGGACCGTGCCAACGTCAAGTCGCTGTGGATGCCGGTGGTACGCTGGAACGAGGTCACCGAGGAGGGCTTCACCGGTGGGCCAGTGATGCCCGACCACTACACCGGCTCCCAGGAAAGCATCGACCAGCTGCGCCGCAACATCGGCCGTGCTCAGCTGCTCGGCAGCCTGGTGGGCAACGACTACCGTTCCAGCATGATTTTCGTGCCGCTGCTGGACAAGGACAGCAGCACCGGGGCGCCGCTGGATTACTGGGCACTGTCCAAGCACCTGGAAAGCCTGCGTGCGCAATACGCCGGGTCGCAGGGCAGCGCAGACCTTGAAATCCGCATCGTCGGCTTCTCCAAGGTGGTGGGCGACCTGCTCGACGGCCTGAGCCTGATGATCCTCTACTTCAGCGTCGCCGCTGCGATTGCCGCGCTGATCATCTACGCCTGGACCCGATGCGTGCGCAGCACCGTGCTGGTGCTCGCGTGCTCCTGCATCGCCGTGCTCTGGCAACTGGGCCTGATCGCGCGTCTGGGTTATGCACTGGACCCGTACTCGATCCTGGTGCCCTTCCTGGTGTTCGCCATCGGCGTGTCCCATGGCGCGCAGAAGATGAACGGCATCCTGCAGGACGTTGCCCGTGGCACCCACCGTCTGGTCGCGGCCCGGTACACCTTCCGCCGTCTGTTCCTGGCCGGGGTCACCGCACTGGTGGCCGACGTGGTGGGTTTTGGCGTGCTGATGCTGATCGATATCCCGGTGATTCAGGACCTGGCTGTCACAGCTTCCATTGGCGTGGCACTGCTGGTCATCACCAACCTGATCCTGTTGCCGGTGATGTTGTCCTATACCGGTGTCAGCCACCGCGCAGCCGAACGCAGCTTGCGCGCCGAGCAACGCAAGGCCGGTGGGGTCTGGCGCGTGCTGGAGCGGTTCACCGAGCGCCGCTGGGCCACGCTGCTGCTGGTGGGGTCGGCGCTGCTCACGGTGGTCGGCTTCAGCGTCAGCACGCACCTGAAGATCGGTGATCTGGATGCCGGCGCCTCCGAACTGCGACCGAATTCGCGCTACAACCTGGACAACGCCTACATCACCCGCCAGTACTCGCTGTCCAACGATCAGTTTGCGGTCATCGTCAAGACCAAGCCCGAAGGTTGCCTGGAGTACCAGACCCTGGTCGAGGCCGATCGCCTGGGCTGGGCCCTGAAGCAGGTGCCGGGGGTGCAGACCACGGTGTCCCTGGCTGACGCCGTACGCAAGATCACGGCAGGCTCCTACGAAGGCAGTCCGAAATGGATGTCGATTCCGCCGAACCAGGACGTCTTGAACTATGCCGCGCGTACCGCCAGCACCAGCAATCCGGAGCTGTTCAACACCGAGTGCTCGGTGATGCCGGTGGTCGCCTACCTGACCGACCACAAGGCCGAAACCCTGGAGCGGGTGGTGAAGGCGGCACAGGACTTTGCCAGCGCCCACAGTACCCCGGACCGTCAGTTCCTGTTGGCCGCCGGCAGCGCCGGGATCGAGGCGGCCACCAACATCGTGGTGAAAAAGGCCAACTTCACCATGCTCCTGTATGTCTACGCGGCCGTCATCGTGCTGTGCTTCATCACCTTCCGCAGCTGGCGCGCGGTGGTCGTGGCCGTGGTGCCGCTGGTGATCACCTCGGTGCTGTGCGAGGCGCTGATGGTGGTACTGGGCATCGGGGTCAAGGTCGCCACCTTGCCGGTGATCGCCCTGGGAGTGGGTATCGGCGTCGATTATGCGCTGTACCTGCTGAGCATCCAGCTCGCCCGCCAGCGCGCGGGCGACGCCCTGGGCGATGCCTACCGCCATGCCTTGCGCTTTACCGGCAAGGTGGTGGCGCTGGTGGGGGTGACCCTGGCCGCCGGGGTGATCACCTGGGCGTTCTCGCCGATCAAGTTCCAGGCTGACATGGGCATCCTCCTGACCTTCATGTTCCTCTGGAACATGCTCGGTGCCCTGGTGCTGATCCCGGCGCTGTCGCACTTTTTGCTGCGCGATGTCGGTGCAGCCGGCAGCCCTGTGCCGGCCACCGTGACGGCGGCGCAACCCTCCACCTCCCTAGAGCCCAAGAGCCCGACCGCGCATTGCGTATGAGGCCGGCCCGTGTGTACCTGATAGATAAGGAAAGCGTGATGAGCGATACCCATGCAGTGTTCCTCAATGAGCAGCAAGTCCTGATCCGCGATTCGGCGCGCAAGGTTGCCGCCGAAGTCGTTGCGCCCACAGCGGCCGAGCGTGACCGAAGGGGTACCTGGCCGCGTGCTGAGCTTGAGTCCGTGGCTGCCCTGGGCTTTCTGGGCATGTTGATTCCCGAGGAATACGGCGGTGCGGGAGCCAGTTTCATCGACTATTGCCTGGCCATCGAGGCATTCGCGGCCGCCGACGCAGGCTTCGCCACCTTGATCCATGTGCACAATTCGGTGGGTATGACCGTCGCGCGCCTGGGGACCGAGGCGCAGAAGCGCAAGTACCTGCCTGACCTTGCCAGCGGCAAGCGCATCGGTGCCTTCCTGCTTTCCGAGCCTCATGCCGGCTCGGACACGGCGGCATTTCGTACCCACGCCCGGCGTGAGGGCGATCACTACGTCATCAATGGCAGCAAACAGTTCATTTCCAATGGCAGTGAAGCCGGCCTGGGCCTGGTGCTGGCGGTGACCGACAAAGCGGCGGGCAAGAAGGGCTGCAGCCTGTTGATGGTCGATCCGACCGTGGACCCCGGGTACGTGGTCGCCCGGGTGGAGCACAAGATGGGCCAGTGCTCGGCGCATGTGGCGCAGATTCAGCTGGAGCAATGCCGTGTGCCGGTCGACCAGTTGCTGGGCGAAGCGGGGGCAGGCTATCGCAACGTGATGGGCTCGCTGTCCGAGGGGCGGGTGGCGATCGCCGCGGTCGCCACCGGCACCGCCCGCGCCGCACTGGAAGCAGCGGTGGGCTACGCCAAGGCGCGCGAGGCCTACGGTGCGCCGATCATCAACCTGCAAGGCGTGGCGTTCGACCTGGCCGACATGGCCGCGCAGGTGGAAGTCGCCCAGCAGTTCATGCTGCATGCCGCGCGCCTATGTGAGGCCGGTGTTCCCTGCGCCAAGGAAGCCTCCATGGCCAAGCTGTTCGCCAGCGAGATGGCCGAGAACGTGTGCTCCGGTGCGTTGCAGATTCATGGCGGTTATGGCTACCTCAATGACTTCCCGGTGGAGCGTTACTGCCGCGATGTTCGCGTGACCAAGATCTACGAAGGGACCAGCCACATCCAGAAGCTGATCATCGCCCGCAGCCTCTGACACTGAAGGAACTTCCGATGCAAACCTCTGTTGTTGTCCTGCTTGCCGCGCTCTCACTGGTCACGACCCAGGCCATGGCCAAGGCGCCTGAAACCGCTGACGCGGCCAAGGCCGCCAGCCTTGATACCGCCAACGCCAACCAGGCCGTGCTCAAGCAACTGCCCTTCGCGCAGCGCAGCGAGTACGACGCTGCTCGCCGCGGCCTGGTGGCGGCCTTCGAAGGCGAGGTACTCAACGCGCAAGGCACGGTGGTATGGAACACCCACCAGTACGATTTCCTCAAGCAGGACCAGGCGCCAGACTCGGTCAACCCGAGCCTGTGGCGAATGGCCCAGCTCAATGCCAACGCGGGCCTGTACCAGGTGGCAGAAGGGCTTTACCAGGTGCGTGGCCTGGACCTGGCGAACATGACGATCATCGAAGGCAAGGACGGGCTGGTCATCATCGACCCGTTGTTCGCCACCGAGACGGCCAAGGCCGCGTTGACGCTGTATTACCAGCACCGTCCACGCAAGCCGGTGGTAGCGGTCATCTACTCCCACAGCCACCTCGACCACTTCGGTGGCGTGCGCGGGGTGGTCGACGAGGCCGATGTGAAGGCCGGCAAGGTGCGGATCTACGCACCGGACGGTTTCATGGAACATGCGATCAGCGAGAACGTCCTGGCCGGTACGGCGATGCTGCGCCGTGGCACCTACCAGGGCGGCAGCACCCTGCCGCGCGGCGAGCGCGGGCAACTGGACGCGGGCTTGGGCAAAGGGGTGCCGGTGGGCGGCACCATCAGCCTGATTGCCCCGACCGACCTGATCACCAAGCCGCTGGAGACCCACGACATCGCCGGGGTGCAGGTCGAGTTCCAGCTGACGCCAGGCACCGAGGCACCCTCGGAAATGAACCTCTACCTGCCCCAGTTCAAGGCACTGGGCATGGCGGAGAATGCCGTGATGATGATGCACAACATCCTCACCCCGCGCGGCGCAGAGGTGCGTGACGCCAAGGCCTGGTCGCGCTTTCTCGACGACAGCCTGGTGCGCTACGGCGACAAGTCCGAGGTGATGTTCGTCCAGCACAGCTGGCCCACCTGGGGGGCGAACGACATCCGAACGCTGCTGGCCGACCAGCGCGACATGTATGCGTACATAAACGACCGTACCCTGCACCTGCTGAACCAGGGCCTGACGCCTGCGGAGATTGCCGATGCGGTCAAGCGCCTGCCCGGCGACCTTGACCAGAAGTGGTATACCCGCGGCTACTACGGCACCCTGAGCTTCAACACCCGCGCCGTCTACCAGCGCTACCTGGGCTTCTACGATGGCAACCCGGCGAACCTCGATCCGCTGACCCCTGAGCAGGCGGGCAAGCAGTACGTGCAGGCACTGGGTGGCGCGGACAAGGTCTTGCAGCTGATGCAAACGGCGATGCAGCAGGGTGATTACCGTTGGGCCGTGCAACTGGGTAATCACCTGGTGTTCGCCGAACCCGACAACCAGTCCGCCCGCCATGCCCAGGCCGATGCCCTGGAGCAATTGGGCTACCGCAGCGAGTCGGCAACCTGGCGCAACATGTACCTGGTTGGCGCGATGGAATTGCGCAACGGTGCGCCCGCCCCGTCGAACAGGGCCGTTGCCGATCTGGTTCGCGCCGCCACCCCCGCCATGTTCCTCGACCTGCTGGCCGTGCGCCTGGATTCGGACAAGGCCCAGGGGCACGACATGACCCTGGACTGGAACTTCGATGACCTTGAGCAGCGCTTTGCGCTGACCCTGCGCAACGGCGTGCTCACCTACCGCGAGAACAGCAGCCATGCCAAGCCAGACGTACAGGTGCAGATGAGCAAGGCGGTACTGGACCGCATCAACCTGCGTGAACTCGACTTCGCCACGGCGATCAAGCAAGGCGACATCAAGTTGCAGGGCGATGCCTCCCGCTTCACGGCATTGCTCGGCATGCTCGGCAGCTTCGTGCCGAACTTCAATATCGTCACCCCGTGAGGGCTCGCGTGTAATGGGCCATCGCAGCGAGGTGCCGCTTCACCACGAGGGCAGGGTAGCGAAGCCCTCGCTCGAGCACGCCGTGCGGGACAATGTCCTGCACGTGGTGTTGCCTGCCAGGCCGCGCAAGCAGCCCAGGCAGGCGCGCTCGGTCGCATTGGTCGACGCGCTCAAGAAAGCCGGCCGCGACATCCTCGAGCGGGAGGGGCGGGAGGCGTTGACGATCTACCACCTCAGCGACCGCTCGGGGGTGGCGACCAGTTCCATCTACGAATACTTCCCCACTATCGACGCTCTGGTCGCCGCCATCTTCGACGACTATCGCGCAGCGGCCCGGTTGGAGGTGATTGCCAACATCCGCGCGCTGCCCGCCTCGGCCACGCTCTACGACGGCATCGAGATGGTCCTGGTGACAGGGCTGGCGGCCTTGCACCGCTGGTTGCAGCTCGATTCGCAACTGAGCATCAAGACGGCCTTCTATGGCGAGTTGGTGCGCCTTGAGGTCGTCAAGCCGGAGCAGTTCTGGACGGCCATGGTGATACCGGCACTGGTGGAGCGCTTCAGTGACGAAGTGCTGGTCGCAGACCGCGAGAAGGCCGGCTACCTGGCTTACCAGGCCGTGACCGCCTTGCCACGGGCGTTGGTGATCGACCGCCCGCACTACCTGCTCGATGGCGACACGGTGCGTTTGCTCGCGCGCATGCTGCATGCGCTGCTGACCACCAAAGACCCGGACTAATGTGCTTGCAAAGGGCTGCTTATTAATAAAAAGTGCTTTTAAATTAGCTAGTTGTGATCTGTTATGAAGGGCTGGAATGCGGAAATGATTTTGCCCTTTCTAGCCCTACACTGGCCTTGCCAAGAAGGTTGTCCAGCCCCGGACAACCGGTGTTTCGCGCGATGGGCGAAACGGGTAAGAGCCAGGAGCTTCCCTGCACATGACAAGAACAATCGAAGACAAGGTCGAGCTGCTGCTCACCGACCCCGTGGCGTTGGTCGAGCACTCCTGCCAGCACTGGAACCAATTGCCGCGCGAAGACATCGACGCCTTGCAGCTCGCCGCTGCCCAACGGCGTTTTGCCCAGATGCGTGACAGTATCCCGGTACTCAAGAAGCTTGCCGATGCCGAAGGCGTCGAGAAGATCGAGCGGATCGAAGACCTGGTGCCGCTGCTGTTCGAACACACGGTGTTCAAGTCCTATCCGCCGTCGTTGCTGGAGAAGAACAACTTCGCGGCGATCAACCGGTGGCTGTGCAAACTGGTCACCGCCGAGACTGCCCAAGCCATCGAGGCGGCCGATGTCAGCGCCTGCCAGGGCCTGGACGAGTGGTTCGAAACCATGGACGAGGCGGTGCCGCAACTGTGCATCAGCCATACCTCCGGGACCTCTGGCACGTTGTCGTTCCTGCCGCTGAGCAACCGCGAGTTCGAAAAGGCGGTGCAGGTCCGAAGGCTGTATGCCTGGCGCATGGAAGGCCCGCAATCACCCGTGCCGGACATGCATTCGGTGTACCCCTACTACCGCAAAGGCTACCTCAGCCACATGCGCGGCAACCTGGCGATCATGAAGGCCGTGCTGCCAAGCCTGGACCATTTCCACCCGGCCTATCCCGCCACGCTCTCCAGCGATGTGCTGCACCTGGGCGCCAAAGTGAGAGCGGCCCATGCCAAAGGCACCTTGGACCGTCTGGTGATCAGCCCCGAACTGATGGCCAAGAAAAAAGACTTCGACCAGTTGCAGGCCGACATGCCCAGCTACCTGGCGGACTTCTTCGCCGACATGACCGCCCGCCTCAAGGGCAAGGTGGTCTACATCGGCGGCACCTGGAACCTGTTGCACAACATGGCCAAGGCAGGGCTGGAACGGGGGCTGGAAGGGGTGTTCCACCCCGATTCGTTCATTGCCACCACAGGTGGCGCCAAGGGTGTGGTTCAGCCTGAGGGCTGGCGCGAGGAGGTGCTGCGCTTCACCGGTGCGCGAAAGATCTTCGAAACCTATGCCATGTCGGAAACGCCCAGCGGTTCGCATGCGCTCTGCGAGCACGGCCACTACCACTTCGCGCACACCGCAATTCCCTTCGTGCTCGACCCGCAAAGCGGTGAGCCGTTGCCGCGCAGTGGCCGCCAGACAGGGCGGGCAGCGTTCTTCGACCTGGGCGCCGACCTGCGCTGGGGCGGCTTCATCACAGGCGACGAAATCACCGTCGAATGGGACAAGCCCTGCGCCTGTGGCCGGCCGAGTCGCTATGTGGCGGAGCCGATCCAGCGCTACAGCGACAAGCACGGAGGCGACGACAAGATCACCTGCGCCGCCTCCGAACAATCCCATCGCGAGGCGATGGACTTCCTCAATACCCTGGAGCTTTGAGCCATGTCCGATCCAATCGCACCCATGATCCTGCGCGGCGAAGTCATCACCGACAACCTGATCGAAGTCGGTGGCCGGGGCGGCGACCTGACGTTCCGCACACCTGATGCCAACCGCTACATCGACCGCTTGCCGTTGGGCAACCCGACGAAACTGGCCGACCTGTACCGGCTGAGTTTCGACGATATTCTCGACTATGCCGTTGCCCTCGGTGAGCGCCTGACACTCGACAAGAACCCCTACCTGCAGGAGGCCTGCGAGCTCTCCTACCTGACCGCGCCAACCACCCCGACCATCGTCAAGGCCTCCTACATGGGCCTGCAGAACCTGCTGCGGCGTGACGTGATCAGCGAGATGGTGGAAAGCTCGGTGGGCATCAAGTACCTCGAGGGCTGGGTCAAGCAGCCGTTGCTCGATGGCACCGAGCTGGAAGTGCGCTGCTTTGGCGCGCGCACCTTGCACATCGTCGCCGGCAATGCCGTGGCGCTGTCGTTGTGGACCATCATCCGCAACATGGTGCTGCGCAGCGACGCCATCATCAAAGCCCCCTCCAACGACCCGTTCACCGCGGCGGCCATCGCCCGCACCATGGTCGACATGGCGCCTGACCATCCGCTCACGCGCCACCTCAGCGTCGCCTACTGGAAAGGCGGTGACCAGGCGTTCGAGGAGCGCCTGTACCAGCCCCAGAACCTGGAGAAGATCGTTGCCTGGGGTGGTTTTGCCTCCATCAAGCATGTCACCCGGTACATTCAGCCGGGCCTCGAACTGATCTCCCTGGACCCCAAGCGCAGTGCCAGCATCATCGGCCAGGGCGTTTTCGACAGCCAGGCGAACATGCGCGAGGCGGCGGTGCGCCTGGCCTCGGATATCGGGGCGATCAACCAGAAGGGTTGTGTCTGCGCCCGTACCGTCTATGTGCAGTCGGGTACTGACGAACAGGGTCTGGAGAAGCTGAACACCTTCGGTCGCTACGTGTACGACGCGATGCTGGGCTTGCCCAACAGCCTCAGCACCGCACCCAAGCGCTATGACCAGAACCTCAAGGCGCATGTCGATGCGCTGCGCCTGGATGACGAGTGGTACAAGGTCATCGGCGGTCAATCCGGCGAGGGCGCGATCATCTGTTCCCAACTGCCCGAGGCGGTGCCGTTCTCGACGCTGCTCGACGACCGCACGGCCAACCTGGTGCCGGTCGACTGCCTCGACGACATGCTCGACGCCGTCGACGCCTACACCCAGACCGTGGGCGTGTACCCGGAAAGCATCAAGGACGAGCTCAAGGATGTGCTGCCGCTCCATGGCGCCCAGCGCATCGTTTCACTCGGTTATGCAGCGGCCATGAAGTTCGCAGCGCCCCAGGATGCCATCGAGCCGCTGCGGCGCATGGGCAAGTGGGTCTCGAACCAGATTGCCTCACCAGAAACCACCCCAGCCCCCTGGTTGCGTCCATCGATCTGAACCCAAGGAGTGAGCTGCATGACCGATTGCCTCTGCTACGGCGCCACCCAAGCCCGCGCCGACCTGACCCCGCTGCGCATCGCACGCCGCGCCCTGCGCGATGACGATGTGGCCATCACCATCGCCTATTGCGGCGTTTGCCATACCGATATGCATTTTGCCCACAACGATTGGGGCAGCACCGTGTTCCCGTGCGTGCCCGGTCACGAGATCGTTGGCCATGTGTCGGCGGTCGGAAGTGCCGTGAGCCGCTACAAGGTGGGGGACCGCGTGGCCGTGGGCTGCCTGGTCGACAGCTGCCAGCACTGCGCGGCCTGCGAAGACGGCCAGGAGCCGCACTGCCAGCACGGCACCACCCCCACGTACAACGGCCGCGACCGGGTGACGGGCGACATCACCCATGGCGGTTACGCGCAGCACATCGTCGTGCGCGAGCGGTTCGTGTTGCGCGTGCCCGAAGCATTGGACATGCGCTACGCCGGGCCGCTGCTGTGCGCCGGCATTACCGTCTGGTCGCCCTTGCGCCAGTATCAGGTGGGGCAGGGCAGCCGGGTCGCGGTGGTTGGTCTCGGGGGCCTTGGGCACATGGCCGTCAAGCTGGCGGTCGCCCTGGGCGCGCAGGTCACGGTGATCACCACCTCGCCGGGCAAGGCCGACGATGCACGTGCGCTGGGTGCCCACCAGGTGCTGCTGTCCAACGATGCGCAGGCGATGGCCGCAGCGGCCAACGGTTTCGACCTGATCCTCGACACTATTCCGCGCACGCATAACGTCAACCCCTACCTGATGCTCCTGGGGCGCAACGGCACGCTGGTGCTGGTGGGGGCCCTGGAACCCCTGGAGCCGATCCATGGTGCGCTGCTGGCGCGCAACAACCGCGCGATTGCCGGCTCGTTGATCGGCGGCCTGGAGCAGACCCAGGAGCTGCTGGCGTTCTGCGCGGAGCATGAGGTGTTGCCGGACTGCGAGATGATTCGCATCCAGAACATCAACCAGGCATTCGAGCGCATGACGCGCAATGACGTGAAGTATCGCTTCGTGATCGACATGGCCTCGCTCGGTTAGGCCACCTCGCTTCGGCGCATGCCCCCCGAATGGGAGGGGGGGCAAGCCGCCGGGGCGGCATAACCTTTCGGATGGTAAATCCGAACGGAGAACAACAACGATGCGTTTACCTCTTCTCGCTCTGACTGGCAGTGCCCTTGCGCTCTCTGCCGCCGTATTTGCCTGGCAGATCCCCTCTGCCCGCGCAGCCACCACCAAGGCACCGCTCCAGGCCACGGCCATCGCCGATCAGGACATCAGCGATGGGTACATCTACCTGCTTGGGCGGTTGCTGATCCTGCGTCAGTTGCAGCTCGACCAGCAGCAGGGGATGGGCTGGAACCAACTGGTGCACCGCAAGCCCGGCGCCGTGGAATGGCCCAACCCCAACCTGGATGTGGTCTATTCCGAGGGCTGGGTGGCGCTGGACGAGGGCAGTTGCACCCTGGTCCATGTGCCGCCCATCAAGGCGCGCTACTACACCGTGCAGTTCCTCAATGGCTGGGGCGAGACGCTGGCCAATATCAACGAACGTAACTTCCCGAACCACCCCAACGGCGATTTTGCGGTGTGCCTCAAAGGCGCTACCGTCGCCTTGCCGGCAGGCGTGCAGCGCCTCGACCTGCCGGTTCGCACCGCGCGGGTGCTCTCGCGTGTGGAGCTGGGTAGCGACTGGAAAGAAGCCGAGGCGCTGCAGCAGCAGTTCTCGATGAAGGCAATGGGTACGCCGAGCGTGCCGAGCGTGCCGGCCACGCCGCTGTTCGATCCACGGCAGCTGCCGGGTGTGGAAGCCTTCGAAGTCGCTCAGGTTGCCCTGCAGGAGCCCGATCTGAACCCTGGCATGGAAGGGGTGCAGGCCAAGGTCCGCACCATCGCCGGTCGGCTGGCGGATCCGGCCGAGCGTGCCCGCATCGACCAGGTGATTCGCACACGGGCATTCGCCGACCTGGCCAAGGCCGGGCCGAAAATCGGCCCAGGCACCCTCGTGAACGGTTGGGTGCGCCCCGCCGTGGCGGGTAACTACGGGAGTGACTACCTGACCCGCACCCTGGTCAACTACGGCGGTATCTGGGGTAACACCCGACCGGAGGTGAACTACTACCGTGCCGCAGTGGACGCGCAGGGTGCAACGCTGTCAGGTGAGCGGACCTACACGCTGACCTTCACTGCCGACCAACTGCCAGACAAACAGGTCGAGTACTACTGGTCGGTGACGGCGACGGACGCGAAGACGTTCCGCGTGCTGCCCAACCCGCTCGATCGCTTCGTGCTCAACAGCCATTCTTCGCTGCAATACGGCAAGGACGGCTCGCTGACGCTGTACTTCGGGCCGCAAAAGCCCAAGGACGCACCCCAGGGCAACTGGCTGCCAACCGTTGCTGGTGTGCAATACCGCTTGCTGCTGCGCTACTACGGCGCCAAGGACAAGGTCTCGAGCGGCAACTACTTCCCGCCGTCGTTGAGCGCGCAGTCCGATGTCGCGCCGCCCCGGCCCGTGCCCGTCACGCTCGATACCTTCATTCGCGCCGAAACCGACCGCTACTTCAGCGCTACGGTCATGCGCGCCGGGCTGGGCAAGTTCGGCCATATGCGCGAGCTGATGCCGGTAGATCGGCAGTCGGTGGTGCGGGCGAACCGCGACACGTTGTATTCCACCGCTGTCTTCGACCTGGATGCCGGTCCCGTGACCGTGACGCTGCCCGATGCCGACCAGCGTTACATGTCCCTCACCGCCATCAATGAAAACCACGAAGTGCTCGGCATGGAATACGGCGCCGGCACCTACCGCTTCGACCGCAAAACGGCCGGAACGCGCTATGTACTGATCGGCGTGCGCACGTTGGTGGACCCTGCCAATCCCACCGATGTCAGCAAGGCTTGGGCCCTGCAGGATGGTATTGGCGCGAGCCAGCCCGCAGGGCCGGGGCAGTTCGAGGTGCCTGCCTGGGACAAGCCCAGCCAGGACGCCCTGAGGGCCGCCTTGCGGGTGCTGGGCCAGGGCGTGCCGGATTCGCGCGGCATGTTTGGCAGGGAGGCAAAGGTCGATCCGGTGCGCCATCTGGTCGGCAGTGCCATCGCCTGGGGCGGTAACCCGGAGAAGGACGCGTTCTACCAGATCGTCACTCCCATGCGTAACGACGGTGCCACTCCCTATCGGTTGACGGTCGGCAAAGTGCCGGTGGGGGCTTTCTGGTCTGTCAGTGTCTACAACGCGCAGGGGTACTTCGTACCCAACGCCTCGCAGGCCTACAGCCTCAACAGCCTGACGGCGAAGCAGGGCGAGGACGGCAGCATCGACATACGCTTTGGCGGCTGCACGGCGCAGGTCGCCAACTGCCTGCCGATCATGCAGGGCTGGAACTACATGGTGCGCTACTACCTGCCCGACTCCAGCATTGTCGAGGGACGCTGGAAACTGCCAGAGGCGCAACCCGCCTCCTGAGCCGTCATCCGTTCACTGCCTGTGTGCCCCTCGGCCCGGTGCCGAGGGGCATGGTGATCAGAACCAGCGATCCTGCATGTCGAAACAGAGGCGGTTGCCTGCAATCAGCAAGTTGGCCTGCGCCTGGACCGCCGCCAATTCCCAGTCCATGAAGTAGCGTGCCGCCTGCAGTTTGCCCTGGTAGAAGTCCGCTTCACTGCCCTGTGCCCCGGCCTCCAGCGCCTGGTTGGCGACCAGTGCCATGCGTAGCCAGAGCCAGCCCACCAGCACGCGACCGAACAGGTCGAGGTAGGCGGTGGCGTTGCTGAGGCCGAGGCTTGGGTCGGCAGCGACCTGGTCCTGCAGGCTTTCACTGGCCGCCTGCAACGGGGCGAGGGCGGCGGCGAGGGCATCGGCGAGCGCCGCACAGCCTTCATTGCGCCGGCCGTCGGCCACTGTGCTGCGCACCTGGTCGAGGAACAGCCGGTAGCCGGCGCCCGCGTGCTGTTGCAGCTTGCGGCCTAGCAGGTCAAGGCCGTGGATACCTTCCGTGCCCTCATGGATAGGGTTCAGGCGGTTGTCGCGATAGTTCTGCTCTTGCGGGTACTCGCGGATGTAGCCGGAACCCCCGAGCACCTGGATGCCGATGTCGGAGGCGATGACGCCGTAGCGCGACGGGTAGGACTTGACCATGGGGATCAGCAGGTCGAGCAGTTCGCCAGCGTTGCGCCGCGCCGTCTCATCCGGCGCTGTATGGCTGTCCTCGAACAGGCTGCTGGCGTAAAGGCACAGCGCCAGGCTGCCTTCGGCATAGACCTTCTGCTGAAGCAGCATGCGCCGCACGTCGGCGTGCTCGACGATGCGCACCTGGGGGGACAACGGGTCCTTGCTGCCCGGCAAGCGGCCCTGGGGGCGTTCGCGGGCATAGTCCAAGGCCTGGACAAAGCTCTGGTAGGCCAGCGCCGAGGCGCCGAGGGCCACACCGATGCGCGCTTCGTTCATCATCTGGAACATGTAGCCCAGGCCCTTGTTGGCCTCGCCGACCAGATAACCGACGGCGCCCTCGCGCTCGCCGAAGTTGAGCACGGTGGAGGACGTGTTGCGGTAGCCCAGCTTGTGCAGCAGGCCGGCCAGGGCCACGTCGTTGCGCGGCCCCAGGCTGCCGTCGGCGTTGACCAGGAACTTGGGCACCAGGAACAGCGAAATACCCTTCACCCCAGCCGGGGCACCTTCAAGGCGTGCCAGCACCAGGTGCACGATGTTGTCGGTCAGGGAGTGGTCGCCACCGGAGATGAACATTTTCTGGCCGAACAGGCGGTAGCTACCGTCTGCAGCGGGGCGTGCGCTGGTGCGCAGGTCGCCAAGGGCCGAGCCTTGCCCGGGTTCGGTGAGGGCCATGGTGCCGCTGAAGCGGCCATCGAGCATGGGGGGCAGGAAGCGCTGGCGCAGGGCATCGCAGGCGAAACTCTTGACCAGGTTGGCGGCACCGATGGTCAGGAAGCAGTAGGCCACCGAAGCGATATTGGCCGCATTGAAGTAGGCCATGCTGGCGCGCAGCACCACTTCCGGCAATTGCAGCCCGCCGTCGTCGGCGTCGTGGTGCGCGGCCAGGAACCCGGCATGGGCGAAGGCATCCCAGGCCGCCTTGGTTTCAGGAATCAGGTTGACCTGCTCGCCATCGAAACTGGGTTCATGGGTATCGCCCTTGTGGTTGTGCGGGGCGAAACAGTTGGCAGCGAGGGTACGAGCTGTTTGCAAGGTGGCGTCGAAGACGGCGCGGTCGTGCTCGGCGTAGCGGGGGCGATCGAGCAGCGACGCGGTATCGAGGAGTTCGTAGAGCTGGAAGTTCAGTTCACGTTCGTTGAGCAATCGAGGGGTCATGGCAAGGCTCGCAGGCGAAGGTTGAACGCCTAGTAGACCTGCTGTCGTGTGTGGCGGCGTCCTCCCTTAACGGGGGGGAGGGCGGGGGCAACCCGGCCTGCGGACCCGCACCGTCGCCGGCACCGATCCGCGGACCCTGTGGCTTCAGGACACGCGTCGCGTCTTGTCCTTCCAGTATTTCTCCCGCACCTGGCGGCGCAACACTTTGCCGACCACGCTCACCGGCAGGGCGTCGACGAACAGAATCGACTTGGGCACCTTGAAGCGGCCCAGGCAGCCCTTGGCGTACTCGATCAAGGCATCGGCACTGACCTGCTGGTCCGCCTTGAGCACCACCTCAGCATGCAGCGCTTCGCCCCATTCATCATGAGGGACACCCACCACGGCCGAGTTGGACACGGCGGGATGGGCGTTGAGGGCGGCCTCCACTTCGACCGCGTACACGTTGAAGCCGCCGGTGATGATCATGTCCTTCTTGCGGTCGACCAGGTGCAGAAAGCCCTCTTCATCGAGGTAGCAAAGGTCGCCGGATTTCCAGAAACCGTCGACGAATTCGGCTGCGCTGGCCTCGGGGTTCTTGAAGTACCCAGAGACGGTGCCACGGGAGCGAACCCAGAGCTCACCGGTCTCACCCGGTGCCACGGGGTTGCCCTGGTCGTCGACGATGACTACCTCGGCCCCTGCGGCGATGCGCCCGGCGCTGCCAATCTGCTGGTCGCTGGCATCGAGGTGGTCGGCCTTGCCGAGGATCGCCACGGCATGCAGGCATTCGGTCGCGCCATAGATCTGCATGAAGATGTTGCCGAAGCGCGCCTGGGCCTGGCGCAACTTGGCCGGGCTCATGGGCGCGGCGCCGTAGGCCAGGGTGCGTAGCGACGACAGGTCATGGTCGCTGGCCGCCGGCAACTCCAGCAACCGATAGATCATGGTCGGCACCAGCAACGTCATGGTGATGCGCTCGGCCGCGATGTTGCGGCACAACTGCGTCAGGTCCGGCACGTTCTGGGTCACGGTGCAGCCACCCCGGAACAGGGTGGGCAACAGGCCCAGCCCGGAGCCATGGCTGATGGGTGCCATGTGCAGGAAGCGGGTGTCCGGCTGGTACGGCTGCTCGCTCTCCATGTACATGGAGTCGCGCAGGGCCAGCCAGTTGTCCAGGGTGTAGGGCACGCATTTGCTGGCGCCGGTGGTGCCACCGGTAAAGCGGTAGGACACCACGTCCACCTGGGTTTCGTGGACCGTGTCAGGGGTGGCGTCGCTCACGCCTTCGAGCAGGTCCCAGAAGTACAGCAAGCCCTCGCGGGGCTGCTCCGGCCGGTCCATGCAGACCACCTGGATGCCTTGCGCCTGGAGCATGTCGAAGTAGCGCGCCAGCAGCGCGTTTTCGAGGATCACCACCTTGGGACGGATCAGTGCGATCTGGGCCCGATGCTCCTCAAGGGCGTCGCGGAAATTGGTATAGGCGCCCGCGGCCTCGCATTTCATGGCGGTCCAGGCGTGCAGCAGCGACAGGCTGTCGTTGTCGAGGATGCACAGGTAGACATCACCCCGCACCAGGCCCAGACGCTCACGAAACATGTTGGCGATGCGATTGGTGAGCGCATGCAGTTCGCGGAAGCTGTAGCGCCGCTGGCGCTCGATATTGACCAGCGCCTCGCGGTCGGCGAAACGGACAGCGAGATTACCCATCGTGCGGGCGAAGTTCATTCTTGTCATTATTGTCGTCCCTCCTGTTGCCCGGGCAGCCACCAGGGCCCGAGCGAAACCCGAAACCCCGCAAGCCGGCGACTTGCGGGGGGACATGAGTGCCGCGAATCGAGGCGTGTCAGAGGCCCTTGAGGCCTTTCATCGCCGTTTCGATGAACAGCTGCACTTGCTGGTTGGCATCGGTGCGTGGGCTGGTGTTGCTCCAGTCGGTGATGCGGTCCATTTGCGCGAGGATGGCTTCCGGCGTCAGGTCGGCACCGCCGAGGAATACCGGCGTGGTCTCTTCCATGCGCAGGGCCGAGAAGACGCCGGCGCCGGCGCTGAGCACCAGCTTGTTCGGCGCCTCCTCGCTGACCAGCAGCAAGGCGCCCGGGCTGACCTGCTCGGGTCGGCTGGCGGCGAGCAGCTCGGCCGACATCACGTCTTCGGTCATGCGGGTGGCGGCCATCGGGGCCAGGGTGTTGACGCGAATGTTGTTGCGCACGCCTTCGATCGCCAGCATGTTCATCAGGCCCAGCACCGCCATCTTCGCCGCGCCATAGTTGGCCTGGCCGAAGTTGCCGAAGATCCCGGCGGCGGAGGTGGTCATCAGGATGCGGCCGTAGTTCTGCTCGCGCATCAGGTCCCACACCGCCTTGGTGCAGTGGATCGAGCCCATCAGGTGGACGTTGATCACGGCCTGGATATCGGTCATGTCCATCTTGCTGAAGGACTTGTCACGCAGGATGCCCGCATTGTTGATCAGGATGTCGACGCGCCCGAAGGCCTCGACGGTCTGCTTGACCAAGGCCTGGACCTGCTCGTAGTCGGCCACGTTGGCGCCGTTGGCGATGGCGGTGCCACCGGCCTGACGGATCTCCTCGACCACGGCCTGGGCGGCTTCGGTGGAGCTGCCTGAGCCATCGCGGCTGCCGCCGAAGTCGTTGATCACGACCTTGGCGCCGCGAGCGGCCAGTTGCAGGGCATGGACGCGGCCCAGGCCGTTGCCTGCGCCGGTAATGATGGCAACGCGGTCATCGAAACGAATAGTCATGGTTTGAGTCCTCTTGAGAAAGTGTAATAGGTGGAGAACGGCGGGGAAACTGCGTGGGTTCCCCCGGTTGCCGTTCTCCAAAACAGATCAGGCCCGGGCAAAGATGCCGACGTGTTCAGTGGCTTCTTCCACGCGCCAGAGGCCGCCGCCATTGCCTTGCAGGGCGATGCGCGCGCCTTCGACCTGGCGCTTGCCGCAGTTGCCACGCAGCTGCTCGACCAGCTCGAAGATCTGGCCGATGCCCGTGGCGCCAATCGGATGGCCCTTGGACTCCAGGCCGCCCGACGGGTTGACCGGCAAACGGCCGCCCAGGGCGCTGTCGCCACGTTCGGCCATGACCCCGCTCATGCCGGGTTCGCACAGGCCCAGCGATTCGATGGAAAGCAGCTCACCGATGGCGGTGGCGTCATGCACTTCGGCGACGTCGACGTCCTGCGCGCTGATGCCAGCCTGTTCGAACGCCGCCTTGCCGGCCTGGTAGGTGCAGCCTTTGTCGAAGTCATCGGCGGCTCGTGCCGAGGCCGAGCGCACCACGCTGGCCAGCACCTTCACCGCACGACGCTTGTCGAAGCCGTACTTGGCCAGTGCCGATTCGGTGCAGAGGATGGCCGCCGCGGCGCCATCGGAAATGGGTGAGCACATCGGCAGGGTGATGGGGTAGGTGATCGGTGGCGCGGCGAGGATTTCCTCGATGCTCATGGCATTGCGGTACTGGGAGCGTTCGTTGTGCACGGAGTGGCCATGGTTCTTCGAGGACACGGCTGCCAGTTGCCGCTGGGTGATGCCGAAGCGCTCCATCAGACCGCCACGGCCGAGTGCGGCGTAGACGTCCATGAACGGGCTGTAGGGCTTGGGCGACTGCGAGCCTGGCGGCGGCACGATGCCCTTGCCCATGGCGGCCAGGTACTGTTGGTTTTCCTCGAACGTTTCGATATCCCAGGCCGACTCGAAGGCCGAGAACATCTTCGACTTGTCGCTGTAGAACATCTTTTCCGCGCCCACCGCCAGTGCGATGTCGGCGGCACCGGCACGCAGCTGGGTGACCGCCAGGTTGAACGCATGGCTGGAGGAGGCGCAGGCGCCTTCGATGTTGAACAGCGGGATGCCTTCCAGTCCCAGCGGCAGCAGTGCCACCTGGCCGCGGATCATGTGCTGGCCATCGAAATGGCCCTGGGTGCAGTTGCCGAAGAACCCGGCCTGGATCCACTTGCGGTCGCAACTGGCATCCTTGAGGGCGTCTTCCACGGCCCAGGCGGTGAGCTGCTTGATGGTCTTGTCCGCGTGGCGACCGAACGGGGTCATGCCGACGCCGACTATGTATACGTTTTCCATCGTTGCCTCGAATCTTTCTGGTAAGGGGAGGGCAGGCGCTCGGCTCAATAGCCCTTGAAGTTCGGCTTGCGCTTCTCGGCGAAGGCCCGGATGCCTTCGGCAATGTCATGGGAGCGCTGGTGGTCGCGCAGCTCCAGCAGTTCGTGGCGCAGGGCATCGGCGCGGGATTTGTCGCCGGCGGCGTCCGCCACGCGCTTCATCTTGCGCAGCACCAGCGGGCTCTTTTCGGCCAGTTTGTCGCCGATGGCCTGGACCCGCGCCACCAGCTCGGCGTCGGCCACCACTTCGCTGACCAGCCCGTACTGCTTCATGTCCCGAGCGGGCAGGGAGTCGCCGGTGAACAGCAGGTACTTGGCGATGTTCTCGGGGATCTTGCGTGGCAGCACCGCAGCACCGCCGCCGCCGGGGAAGACACCGAAGTTGGAGTGGGCATCGCCGAAGCGGGCACTTTCTGCGGCGATGACGAAATCGCAGCACAGGACCGTTTCCAGGCCACCGGCCAGGGCCAGCCCGTTGACGGCGGCGATCACAGGCTTGGGATAGGCACGCAGGGCATCGAAGAACACCACGATGTTGTCCAGCAGGTCTTTTTCGCCAGGCTGCGGCGTGCCACCGACCTTGAGGTCGGCGCCGGCGCAGAAGGCCGGCCCGGTGCCGGTCACGGCAACCACCCGCACGCCATCGTCGTGCGCCCAGGCGTCCAGGCGCGCCGTCATGGCCTGCAGCATTTCCGGGTTCAAGGCGTTCATGGCCTTGGGGCGGGTCAAGGTGATCCAGCCCACCTGACCCTTCACTTCAAACGATACGGACTCGCTCATCTCATCACCTCGCTCGCAATTCACAGGGCTTTTCTGCCTGGATCCGAACTTACGCGAGGCCCTTGCGGACACACCCCCCCCCTTGCGGACGGGGTCCACTTCCCTGCGGTTGTAGCAGGATGCAGACCACGTCACGAACACTTACGAAGGTGGAGAAAATGAGCATGTCCACATCTGTCATCGACGCCGACGACCTGTTGGTCGCGACCAAGTTTTCACCGCCGCGCCTCAATGCCCGGCATATCGCCCGGGAGCCGCTGCTGGCCCGGCTGCGTGAGGCGCAGTACGGAAGTGCGACGCTGATCACAGGCCCCGCCGGTTTCGGCAAGACCATCCTGCTGGCGCAGTGGCGACTGGAGTTGATGCGTGCCGGGCTGGATGTGGCCTGGATCTCGTTCAGCCTCGACGACCGGCAGTTCGCCAGCTTCCTCGCCTACCTGCTGCACGCCCTGCAGCGCCTGGGCATCGCCATCGAGCCTGAGTGGCTGCAGTGCGACGGCAGCGAGCCGTCGATCAACGCCCTGATCGCCATCGTCACCCGCGAGGCAGAGGCCGTGGGCAAGGAGTTGCACCTGCTGATGGATGATTTCCATCACGTGGAATCCAGCGCCGCTCACCGGTTGATGCAAAAGCTGCTGGATCATTGCCCGGTCAACCTGCACTTCACCCTCGCTTCGAGGGCCGCTCCGTCCTTGAGCCTGGGGCGCTTGCGCATGCAAGGGCAGGTGGCCGAGATCGATGCTGCCGAATTGCCATTCGGCCTTGAGCAGACGCGCGATTTTTTCCAGCACAACCTCACTACCCTGACGCTCAGTGCCGATGAGGAGCGCCTGATCCACGACGTGACCCGTGGCTGGCCCGCCAGCCTGCAACCGATCGCCACCATGCTGAGGGTCCGCCCGGGAAAACGCTCGCAATTGCGCTCGATCTTGTGGAAGTCCAGCGACCTGCAGGCGTACCTGGCCGAGGATGTGGTCGCTTGCCTGGCGCCTGAGATGATCGAGTTGATGGAGAAGGTGTCGTTGTTTCGGCGCTTCAATGCCGAACTGGCCCAGTTCGTCACCGGCAACGCGCAAGCGCATGCCTTGATGAAGCGGGCCGAGGAGGAGAATCTGCTGGTGTACCGCATCGAGTCCGATGACAACCTGCCCTGGTATCGCTTCCATCCGCTGTTCGGCGAGTTTCTCGTGCAGCGCCTGTCGGCACGCGGCGAGTCGCAGGTGGAGGGGCTGCACCGGCGGGCCAGTCAATGGTTTGCCGAGCACGACTACCTGGTGGAGGCGGTGCGACACGCCAATCTGGGCGGCGATGTGGATTATGCGGTCAAGGCCATGGAAGAGGCGGCCTCCAGTGCCTGGAGCATGGCCTACATCAGCCCCATGCTGCATTTGCTGGAGCGCCTGCCGCAAGAGACGCTGTTTGCCCATCCGCGGCTGTTCATCCTGGGTTGCCTGACGTATGCCTTCACCGCCCGCCCGGAGCAGGCACGGCGTTGGCTGGAACAGATCCGTCGCGCCGAGGCGGCGCGCAACCCGGCGATCTCGTCCAAGTTTGCCCTCGCCGATGCCGCCATTGCCTTGCAGCTGGACCAGCCGCGCCGGGTGGTCGGCCTGTTGGAGCCGGCCTATCGGGCGCCACTGGAGAATCGCTCGTTGCGCTACATCGGCCTGTCGGCCCTGGCCTGCGCCTACCTGGCCGTAGGGCGTCTGGACGCCGCCAGCGCGTTGCATGCACAGCACCCGATCCATGCCGAGGACTGTGACAACGACATGGCCATGGTGTTCGAGAACACCCGCGCCATGGCCAGCCTGGCCCATGGCGACGCTCGCGAGGCCGCGCGCTTGGGGGCCAGCATCCTGTCCAGAGCCCAGACAGCCTACGGGCGTGGCTCGGTCTGCGCCAACCTGTGCGCCGCCACGCTCTGCGATGCCTATTACGAGTTGGACCGGATCGACGATGCCCTGAGTGTGCTGGCCAATCGCAGCGGCATCCTGCGTTCCTCCATGCCTGATGTGATGGCCCGTGCCTCCCTTAACCGCGCCCGCATCAGCGCGCAGCGCGAGTCGCCCCAGGCAGCGCTGGATTTACTCGAATCCCAGGCTGCGCACTTTCATGTCCTGGGCCTGGAGCGCCCGTGGGCGTTGGTCCTGGCCGAGCAGGTCAGGTTGCTGGTGGGGCAGGGGGAGATGCGCCGCGCGGCAGAGCTGGTGGCGCGGCTGGCCGCGGTGGAGGCGGCTGAGTCGAACAGCGCCGAGACGCGTGACGAAATTGCCGCAGTGGCCGCCATGTCCCGCGCTCGGTTGGCGTTGGCGGCGCAGGATCCTGCGCGCGCGTTGGAGGACCTGGACGCCGTGGGCGCGTTCGCGGCCGCGGTCGGTTGCGTGCGCACGCAGGTCAAGGCGAGCCTGCTCGGTGCGCTGGCGCAACATGACCTTGGCCAGGAAGACATCGCCAGGGCGCACTTGCAAGGCGCTATCGGCACCGCTGCGCGGCTGGGGCTGGTGCGCACCGTGCTCGATCAGGGCGCCGCGGTCGTCGAGCTGCTCGAAGGCTGGCGCCGGGACGTGGTACTGGAGCCGCTGCTGGCCGATTACCTGGAGCACCTGCTGGCCGTCCGGGAGACGCAGGTGGAAGCCCCCGTGAAGCTGGCCCCGACACGCAACGCCAGCAATGGGCCTCGCCCCAGCTTGACCCCTCGGGAGCTGGAGATTCTCGGCCTGGTGGCCCAGGCGATGTCGAACAAACGTATCGCGCTGACGCTCAACATCACCTTCGGCACGGTGAAGTGGAACGTGAAGAACATCCTCGCGAAGCTGGACGTGTCGAGCCGCTATGCGGCGATTTCCCTGGCACGCCAGCAGGGGCTGCTGAGATAGGCGGACGCTTTGCCAATCGGGTCCCCCTACCCAGAGGGGAGGCGCACGCACGCGGGGCGAGCGCCATGCTCCGGTCAGTGCGCTGCGTGCCCCTTGCCGCAGCATGGCCTCTCTCTAGGGTGTGAGGAAAATATGAGCGATACATCCGCAGTGTTCCTGAGCGAACAGGAAGTCATGATCCGTGATGCCGCCCGCAAGGTGGCCCAGGAAGTGGTGGCGGCCACGGCCGCCGAGCGCGACCGCACCGGGGCCTGGCCCCATGCCGAACTCAAGGCGGTGGCCGACCTGGGCTTTCTGGGCATGCACATCCCAGAGGCGTTTGGTGGCGCGGGCATGTCGTTTTCCGAGTACTGCCTGGCCATCACCGAATTCGCCGCGGCCGATGCGGGCTTTGCCACCATCCTGCATGTGCACAATGGGATGGCCGACATGCTCCATCGCTACGGCACGCAGGCGCAGAAAGACCAGTACCTGGCTGCGATGGTGTCTGGCGAGCTGATCGCCGCCGGTTTGCTCACCGAGCCCCAGGCAGGTTCGGATACCGCAGCGTTTCGCACCACGGCGCGTCGCGAAGGTGACAGCTACGTGCTCAATGGCAGCAAGCAGTTCATTTCCAACGGCAACGAGGCGGGCATCGCCTTTGCCATTGCCGCGGTCACCGATACGCCGGAGGGTCGCAAAGGCCCGAGCATGTTCATCATCGACCCGCGCCAGCCCGGTTACATAGTCACCCGCGTGGAGAGCAAGATGGGCCAGCGTTCGGCCCAGGTCGCTGCCATCCAGCTGGACAACTGCCGGGTGCCGGCCGCGAACCTGCTGGCCGAGGAGGGCAGTGCCTACAAACGCCTGATGGGCACCCTGTCCGAAGGCCGCATCGGCATCGCTGCCGTGGCGGTGGGTGCGGCGCGGGCCGCACTGGAAGCGGCAGTGAAGTATGCCAAGGAGCGAGAGGCCTACGGTGCGCCGATCATCCACTTGCAGGGCGTGGCCTTCGACCTGGCCGACATGGCGACCCGATTCGAAGTGGCCCACACCTACATGCTGCATGCGGCGCGCCTGAACCAGGCCGGCGTGGCCTGTGCCAAGGAAGCCTCCATCGCCAAGCTGTTCGCCAGCGAGATCGCCGAGAAAGTCTGCTCCGATGCGCTGCAGATCCATGGCGGCTACGGCTACCTGAGCGACTTCCCGGTGGAGCGTTATTGCCGCGATGTGCGGGTGACCAAGATCTACGAAGGCACCAGCCACATCCAGAAGGTGATCATCGCTCGCAACCTGTAATCAGGGAGGAATGGCCATGACAGACGAAGCAGTGCGCTACGAAAAGCTCGGCAACACGGCGGTGATCACGCTCAACCGTCCGCACAGGCGCAATGCGCTGGATGCGGCCGTTGCCGAGGGCATGCAGGGGGCGATCAGCACCGCCCGCCAGGACCCGGCCGTGCGGACGGTGGTGCTCACCGGCACGGGCGGAGCCTTTTGCGCAGGTGCCGACCTTGCGGGCGACGCGGCGAGCGACGACCCGGTATTCTTTGGCCGTGACCTGGTACTTGGCCACCAGCGTTGGCTCGGTGAGCTGGCGGCCCTGGAAAAACCGGTGATCGCCGCCGTGGACGGCCCGGCGGCGGGCGCCGGGTTTTCCCTGGCCCTGGCGGCGGATTTCATCTTCGTGACCCCGCGCACCCGGCTCATGGCGTCGTTCGTCAGTATTGGCCTGGTGCCGGACCTTTCGATGTTCCATGTACTGCCGCGACTGGTGGGCCTGGCACGGGCCAAGGAAATCATCTTCAGCGCGCGCGCCATTGGCGCCGAGGAAGCCTTGGCCTTGGGCCTGGCCCAGGCCCTGGTGCCGGCGGACCAGCTGTTGTCGCGGGCACTGGACTACGCGCGGCAATTCGATGACGCGCCGCCGCGTGCCCTGGCCCTGGCCAAGACCCTGCTGAACCGCTCGTTCGAGACCGATCGGGCGACCATGAACCAGCTGGAAGCGGCGGCCCAGTCGCTGTGCGGGGCCAGCCAGTACCATGCCGAGGCGGTACGCCGGTTCCTCGCCAAGGAAGCGCCGGCCTACGTCGGTGCCGAACTGCCGGCGCCCTGAATCCGCCGCGCCGAGCAGTCAGCGGTTGCGTTTTTGACATCACCACCCGGAGCGAAGGCTCGCGGGTGGTGTTCGTGCTGGTTTCAGCCACTCAAAGGTGGGGCGAGCAGGTCGTTCATGCCATACCCGATGGCCACTTCGTCGGTCTCTGTTCAATGCCACTGGCAGGGTGCCAGACTGGCGAAAACAACGGCAGACCGGGCGTCCGCAGCCCCTCCCCTAATGGAGAGGGGCGACCCAGGAAGGGGCATGCTTACTCTTGAAGCTCAAGAGCCTGCCAGCCAGTACCGCAGGGCACGAGCCCAACGGTAGGCGGGATACCCAAAGCTGAGGAGAAAGACATGAGGCAGAAAGTCGTCGTCGCGGGCGTTGGCATGATTCCCTTCGTTAAGCCTGGCCAGAGCGACACCTATGTGGCAATGGGTGAACAGGCCGTTCGTCTGGCCCTGGCCGATGCCGGCGTTGGCTACGAGTCCATCCAGCAGGCCTACGCCGCCTACATCTACGGCGATTCCACCTGTGGCCAGCGCGTGCTCTACAACGTCGGCATGACCGGCATCCCGGTGATCAACGTCAACAACAACTGCTCCAGCGGCTCCACCGCCCTGTTCCTGGCCAACCAGGCCATCACCAGCGGCATGGTGGATATCGTCCTGGCCGTCGGCTTCGAGCAGATGGTCCCGGGTGCCCTGGGCAACACCTTCAGCGACCGGCCAGCGCCGCTGGACCTGTTCATGCAGCAGTGCGATGCGGCCTTGCCAGAGGCAGCGGGCATTCCTAACGCCTTGCGCCTGTTCGGTAGCGCCGGCCGGGAGCACATGAAGCGCTTTGGCACGCCGATGGAGTCCTTCGCCAAGATCCGCGCCAAGGCCAGCCGGCATGCCGCGAACAACCCCAAAGCGGTGTTCCGCAAGGTCGTGACCACCGAAGAGGTGATGGCCGATCAAGTGATGTGGCCGGAAGTCATGACCCGGTTGATGGCATGCCCTCCGACCTGTGGCGCGGCGGCGGTGGTGTTGTGCAGCGAAGCCTATGCCCGCAAGCATGGCCTGGACAGCACCGTGGTGATCGCCGGCCAGGCGCTGACCACCGATGGCGCGGAAACCTTCCAGTCCGGCGACCTGCGCGATCTGGCCGGTTTCTCCATGTCCCGTGCGGCGGCCCGGCAGACCTATGAAATCGCCGGAATCGGCGCCGACGAGGTGGATGTGGTGGAGCTGCACGACTGCTTCGCCCATAACGAGCTGTTGACCTATGAGGCCCTGGGGCTGTGCCCGGAGGGCGGTGCGCAGAAGTTCATCGATGATGGCGACAACACCTACGGTGGCCGCTATGTGGTCAACCCCTCCGGTGGTCTGCTGTCCAAGGGGCACCCCATCGGCGCCACCGGCCTTGCCCAATGCACCGAACTGGTCCAGCAACTGCGTGGCCAGGCCGAGCAGCGTCAAGTCGAGGGTGCGCGTGTCGCGCTGCAGCACAACGTCGGTATCGGTGGGGCCTGCGTGGTCACGCTTTACCGCAAGAACTGAGGAAGGATCATGGATTTCACTCCCGATTCGAGCCTGGTTGCATTCCGCCAGGCAGTCAGGCGCTTTCTCGACGAGGACGTCCCGGCGGACCTCAAAGGGCTTCGCCGCGCTACCCGGTCACCGCGTGAACAGGTGATGCGCTGGCAGATGATCCTCAACCAGCGCGGCTGGGGCGCGCCCTACTGGGCGAAGGAACATGGCGGCACTGGCTGGACCGTGCCGCAGATCCTGGCCTTCGACGATGAATGCAGTGCCGCAGGCACCCCGACCCAGGACGGCTTCGTGCACAAGTTGCTGGGGCCGGTGCTCAATGCCTTCGCCACGCCCGAGCAGAAGGCGCAGCACATGCCCGCCATCTTCGAGGGCGAGCGCCTCTGGTGCCAGGGCTTCTCGGAGCCTGGGTCCGGCTCCGACCTGGCCTCGCTGCGTACCCGTGCGGTGCGCGAGGGTGACCACTATGTGGTCAATGGCCAGAAAACCTGGACCAGCTACGCCCACCATGCCGATTGGATCTTCCTGCTGGTGCGCACCGACACGCAAGTGAAGAAGCAGGCCGGTATCAGCTTCCTGCTGGTGGACATGAACACCCCGGGTATCACCGTGCGGCCGATCCGCAGCATCGACGATGCGCACCACCTCAACGAAACCTTCTTCGACAACGTCCGCGTGCCGGTGGAGAACCTGATCGGCGTGGAAGGGCAGGGCTGGAGCATCACCAAGTTCCTGCTCAACAACGAGCATGCCACGACCGCCGACCTGCCCGAGCTCAAGCGCTACATGCGCGAGCTGAAACTGTTTGCCTCGACCTTGCAGGCTGACGGCCAGCGTCTGTGCGAGCGCCCGGTATTCGCGCTGAAGCTGGCGCGCCTGGAGGCTGAGCTGCAGGCCCTGGAAATGCTGGTCCAGCGCGTGGCCCGCCTGGAGCAGGAGCACCGGCCAGAGTCCCACACCCTGGGCTCGATGCTGAAGATCCGCGCGACCGAGTTCCAGCAGCGCATCACCGAAGCCCAAGTGGAAGCCCTGGGGGATTATGGCGCGATTGCCTACCCGCATCCCCACGAACCGAACCAGCAACAGGGTTACCCCTTGCAGGCCCTGGCGACCGGTATCGCCAATGAAATGTTCTTCCGCCGAGCTTCCACCATCTATGGCGGCACCAGCGAAGTACAGCGCGGCATCATCGCCAAGCTGCTGTTCCAACTCTAAGGGCAGGAAACGGGTATGGATTTCGAGCTGACTTCGGAACAACAACTGCTGCAGGACAGCGTGCGACGCTATGTCGACAAGGCCTACAGCTTCGATTCGCGCATGGCCCTGCTGGGGGCCGGGAAGAACGGCAGCGCCGACAACTGGGGCATCTTCGCCGCCCAGGGCTGGTTGATGGCCGCCTTGCCAGAGGAATACGCAGGGCTCGGTGGCTCATTGCTGGAGACCGCCATCATCGCCCAGCAATTGGGGCGCGCCCTGGTGCTCGAGCCTTATGTGGGATGCGCGGTACTCGCCGCGCAGACACTGGCCGCTTGTGACAACACCGTGCACAAGGCCCGCTGGCTACCGCAACTGGCCGAAGGCGCATGCCGTATTGCCCTGGCCTACAGCGAGCCGGGCTCACGTGGCATGCCCGAGACCGTCACCGTGCGCGCCGAGCGCAGCGGCGAAGGGTTCACCCTCAATGGCACCAAGACCCTGGTCATGGGGGCTGACGGTGCCCAGGCCTTCATCGTTTCGGCGCACGTCACCGGTACCGAGGGTGTCAGCCTGCTGTGGGTGAACGCCGACAGCGCCGGGTTGGTCTGCCAGTCACTGCCCCTGCACGACGGCACCTGGGTGCAGGAGCTGCGCCTGGAGGGCGTCAAGGTGGGGGCTGACGCCCTGCTGACCGCTGAAGGGCAGGGCCTTGCTGCCCTGCGCCAAGGGCTTGCCCATGGCATCGTGGCGCTGTGTGCCGGGCTGGTCGGTGGCATGGAGAAGACCCTCGAAGTGACCGCCGAGTACCTCAAGGTCCGCCAGCAGTTCGGCGTGCCCATCGGTTCGTTCCAGGCGCTCCAGCACCGCATTGCCGACATGGCGGCGGAAATGGAGCTTGCCCGCTCGATGCTGCATGCGGCCCTGGCATCGGTGGCCAACGATAGCCCGTCGAACCGCGACAAGACCCTCTCCAGCGCCAAGATGCTGATCGGTCGCGCCGCGAAGATTATCTGTGCCCATGGCATCCAGCTGCACGGCGGCATCGGCATGACCGAAGAGTACCTGGTGGGCCACTACTACAAGCACGCCGTGGTCGCCGACCTGCTGCTGGGCAGCAGCGACAGCCACGAGGCCGCCTGTGCGGCCGCCCTGCAGGCCGAGCTGCTCGACTGAACGACAACAACAATTCCAGGGGGAGAGCAACATGAACAGCTTTGAGAACGTGGACGCGCTGCGGGGCTTGGTCGGCGAGGTGGTCGGCAGCAGCGACTGGGTGGCCATCGATCAGCAGCGTATCGATACCTTCGCCGAGGCCACCGGCGATCAGCAGTGGATTCACGTCGACCCCGCGCGCGCCGCCAACGGTCCGTTCGGCAAGACCATCGCCCATGGCTTCCTGACCCTCAGCTTGCTGCCGACGTTCATGACCGATGCGTTCGAAGTGCGCAACGTGAAGATGGGCGTGAACTATGGCCTGAACAAGGTGCGTTTCGTCCAGCCGGTGCCGGTGGACAGCCGTCTGCGCGCGCACTTCAAGGTGCAGTCCTGGGAGCCGCTGGAGGGTAATGGTGCCCAGGTCACCTACGAGATGACCGTGGAAATCGAGCACGTCGCCAAGCCCGCCTGCGTGGCGGAATGCATCCTGCGTGTGTTCGGTTGAACGGCAGCGTGACAGGCGGCTGGCGCTGCCAGCCCATGGAGAAATGACCTGATGGCACAAGATCGCACTGGCCCTCTGAAGGGGCTGAGAATTCTGGAAATCGCAGGGCTCGGGCCGGCACCGTTCTGCGGCATGCTGCTCGCCGACCTGGGCGCGGATGTGGTGGTGGTGGATCGCCTGGCCGCAGGCGATGAGGACCTGGACCTTGGCAAGCACGCCGTGTGCAACCGTGGCAAACGCTCCATCGCCGTCGACCTGAAGAGCCAGGCAGGCATCGATACCGTGCTGGGCCTGGTGGAAAACTGCGATGCGCTGATCGAGGGCATGCGGCCCGGTGTGATGGAGCGCCTGGGCCTGGGCCCCGGCGTATGCCTGGCACGCAACCCGAAGCTGATCTACGGCCGCATGACCGGTTGGGGCCAGGCCGGCCCAATGGCCCAGGCTGCCGGTCATGACCTCAACTACATCGCGCTGTCTGGCGCGTTGTGGTGGTCAGGTCAGCCGGGCCAGGCGCCGATGGCCCCGCCGAGCCTGGTCGGCGACATCGGTGGCGGTTCGATGTACCTGGCGGTGGGCCTGCTGGCCGGCATCATGAACGCCCGGGCCACCGGCCAGGGGCAGGTGGTGGATGCTGCGATCGTCGATGGCAGCGCCCATATGCTGAACCTGATGCTGGGGCTCAAGTCGGCAGGGCAGATGCACAACGAGCGTGGCACCAGCCTGCTGGACGGACCGCACTGGTACCGCACCTATCGCTGTGCCGACGGCAAGTTCATTTCGGTGGGCTCGGTGGAGCCGCGCTTCTACAAACTGTTGCTGGACAAGCTCGGCCTGGCCGGTGACCCGGCCTATGCCAAGGGGCATGATCCACAGCTGTGGCCGAACCTGCACGAAGGCTTCGCCGAGCTGTTCGCCACCCGCACCCGCGAGCAATGGTGCGCGCTGCTCGAAGGCACCGATGCCTGCTTCGCGCCGGTGCTCGATCTCGACGAGGCGGCGCAGCATCCGCATATGGCGGCGCGGGGCGTGTACAGCCGGATCGATGGCGTGCTGCAGGCCAACCCGGCGCCGCGCTTTTCGGTGACCCAACCGGCAGCGCCAGGCGCCATACCGGCCCGCGGCCAGGATTCGGAGGCGGTGTTGCGCGATTGGTGCGCAAGGTGAGCGGTACGGGGCGTGTCAGCCGATTCGGCACCTTGAGCCGCCCCCTGATCCGGCCGTTCAACAGCGTCCGCGCCCGTGAGGGCGGGGCGCGACCGGTCATGACCTGGAAGGAACGTTGCATGAACAATAATAACTCGACGACCTTGCTCCATCGCTTCCTGCACTGGGAAGCCAACCGACCCGATGCGGTCTACCTGACCCAGCCGGTGGCGGGCCAGGTCCATCAGTACAGCTGGCGCCAGGTGGGTGACCAGGCGCGACGGATGGCCACCTACCTGACCGCGTTGCAACTGCCCGCCGGGAGCAGTATCGCCATCCTGGGCAAGAACAGCGCTCACTGGATCATGGCCGACCTGGCGATCTGGATGGCCGGGCATGTCTCCGTGCCGCTGTACCCGACGATGAACGCCGATACCCTGCGCTACATCGTCGATCACGCCGACATCCGCCTGCTGTTCCTCGGGCGGATGGAGCCCGGCAGCAGTACCCAGCAGATGCTGCCAGCCGACGTGCAGGTCATCGCGTTGCCGTTGGCGCCTGAGGGCGACTCTCGGCAATGGGACGAGGTGTGTGCCGCCAATGACCCGCTGCAGGACATCCTTCTGCCCGAACCCGACCAGTTGGCGACCATCATCTATACCTCGGGTACCACGGGTACGCCCAAAGGGGTGATGCACAGCTTCGGCAGCATGCATGCCTATGCTTCGCTGGCGGGCGGTGACTTCATCCAGCTAGGGCCGGATGATCGCTTGCTGTCCTACCTGCCCCTGGCCCATGCCGCCGAGCGTTCCTCGGTAGAGTCCAATTCGCTCTGCCATGGCGTGCAAGTCTTCTTCAACGACACCCTGGAAACCTTCACCCAGGACCTGTGCCGGGCGCGGCCATCGATGTTCATCTCGATGCCCAGGCTCTGGACCAAGTTCTACCAGGCGATCTGTACACGCCTTCCGGCCGAGCAGCAGGCCTTGTTGTCCAGCCCGTGCGAAGCGGGTGCGGCACTGAGGAAACAAGTGCTGGTCATGCTGGGCCTGGACTGCACCCGCATTGCCTTTACCGGCTCGGCACCGCTGCCGCTGGAGATCGTCAACTGGTACCGCAACCTTGGCCTGGAGCTGTTGGAGGTCTACGGCATGTCCGAGAACTTCTGCTATTCCCACTACAGCCGGCCGGGCCAGGTGCGCGTGGGCTATGTCGGGCAGGCATTGCCCGGCGTGCGCTGTCGTCTGTCGGAGGACGGCGAAGTGCTCGTCGATTGCGCCACGCGGATGCTGGGCTATTACCGGCAACCGGCACTGACGGCCGAAAGCATGACCGCCGATGGCTACTTCAAGACCGGTGACCGTGGCGTGCTGGACGAGGAGGGGCGTCTGAAGATCACGGGTCGGGTGAAGGAGCTGTTCAAGACCGACAAGGGCAAGTACGTGGCGCCGGTGCCCATCGAGAACCGTATCGCGCACCGCTGGGTCGAGGCGGTGTGCGTCACCGGGCCCGGGCAACCTGCACCCTTCGCGTTGCTCATGCTGTCGCCCGAGGGGCGCGACAGCCTGGCCGATACCCAAGCGCGCAACCAGTTGCACAGTGAGCTGGATACGTTGCGCGAGCGTCTCAACCTTGACCTCGAACCCCATGAGCGCCTCGGCTACGTGGTAGTCGTGAATGACCTGTGGAGCATCGAGAACGGCTTCCTCACCCCCACCCTCAAGATCAAGCGTGACGTCATCGAAAGCCGTTACCTGGAACAGGCTGGGCAATGGCTGGCATCAGGTCGCACCGTTATCTTCGAGTGAGTGCTCTCCTCCCGCGTCAAGGCCGGGCTCGCCTGCGATTGCAGTGACGGGCCCGGTGTCGCTTCTATTTCCAGGCCTGGCAACGGCACCCCGCAAGACCCCCTCTGGCCCCTCTAACGTGGGGGGGAATCGCCCACAGGGCTCACGTAACTTCGGTAGTCACTGGTGATCCATCGCACCAGCGACAACCCACGTATCCGTTGAGCCAGGGCGACTGTGTTCGCACCGGCACTGCGACCTGAAGGAGCGACACTCAATGAAAATTTGCATGCCCAGTGAAGAGCAACGCCTTGCCGTCGAGAGTTTTCGCAAGTTCCTCGATGCCGAAATCCGCCCCGTCGCACGCCGCTATGGCGACCAGCACATTCCCAAGGAGCGGATGCGTGAAATCACCCAGGGGATCGCCGAGTTCGGCCTGCCCGGGGTGAGCGTCGCCGAGGAGCATGGCGGCCTTGGCCTTGACCTGGTCACCGAGGCCATGCTGTTCGAAGAGCTGTGCGCCGTGTCCGTCGACATTGGCCTGTGCGTGATGATCAACAAGGGGATGGCGGTCACGCTGGCGGAATTGCCGGCATCGCAGGCCCATCTGCGCGAGCGTTACCTGCCGGACATCATGGCCGGGCGTACCTTCGGTGGTTTTTGCATCAGCGAGCCGGACGTGGGCTCCAACGTGGCCGATATCAAGGCTACCGGCAATCGCGATGGCGAGCATTTCATCATCAAGGGCGAGAAGACCTGGATCTCCAACGGGCACTATTCGGACTTCTTGATCACCACCGTGCGCACGGGTGAAAAGGCGCTGTCGCACATCCTCGTCGACCGCGAGGAGCACGGCTATGAGACGCGCAATATCGACAAGATCGCGCTCAATGGCCAGTCCACGGCCCAGGTGTTCTTCGACGGAGCACGGGTGCCCGCCAGCAACATGGTCTGGGAGGAAGGGTCGGGCCTGAAGAACACCATGAAGCTGTTCGAGAAGGCACGCGCCAACGTGGGCATGCTGTCCGTAGGCTTGATGCGTGCGTCGCTCGAGGCGTCGATCAGCTATGCCAAGGAGCGCCAGCAGTTCGGCAAACCCATTGCCGCCCATCAACTGGTCGCTGCCAAGATCGCCGAAATGGCCACCCTGACCGACGCCGCGCGGCTGATGTGCTTCCGGGCCTTCTCGATGATGGACGCCGGCATTCGCTGTGACGTGCAGTCGTCGATGGCCAAGTGGTTCGCCACCGAAATGGCCGTGAAGGTCTGCCGTGACGCGGTGCAGCTGCATGGCGGCAATGGCCTGACCAAGGAGTTCGATGTCGAGCGCCTGGCCCGGGAGGCCATCGTCATCCCGATTCCCGACGGTACCACCGAGATCCAGAAACTGATGATCTCCCGCGCGCTTACCGGCATCGGCGCATTCGTCTAAGCCCTCCAGGACGCCCCCTCCCCACTGGCCATTTAGGGAGGGGCAATGCGGCGGCTGCTTGGATACAACAACCCGGCAAGTCCGCGTTCACGCAAGCCACAGGGCCTGTGCCCGGACCGGCGTGAGGCGCTGACTTCGAACATCACAACCTTAGAAGGTGGAGACATGACCACACTGACAAAAATCCTGCTCGCGGCCAGCTTGATGGCGGCGCACACAGGCGTGCTCCATGCTGCGGTGTCTGATCAAGAGGCCAAGCAGTTGGGCGTCACCCTGACGCCGATCGGCGCCGAGATGGCAGGCAACAAGGATGGCAGCATTCCCGCGTACACCGGCGGGTTGACCACGGCACCCGCCGGATTCGACAAGGGCAAAGGGGTGCGTCCAGATCCCTTTGCCAACGAGAAGCCGCTGTTCTCCATCGATGCGAACAACGCCGACGCGTACGCAGACAAGCTCAGCGATGGGCAAAAGGCGATGTTCAAGAAGCTCTCCGGTTTTCGCATGGACGTCTATCCGACCCATCGGACGGTCGTCTATCCCCAGGCCGTGCGTGAAAAAACCATGAAGAATGCCACGCAGGCCAAGCTGTCCGACACGGGCGATACCGCGGTGGGTGCCAGCGGCGGCATTCCCTTCCCGATCCCCAAGCAGGGCATCGAGGTCATGATCAATCACATCGCCCGCTACCAGGGGCCGTCCTATGTGATTCCCAGGTACTCCGCCTTCAACGTCGATGCGGCGGGCAAGCGCGTGCTCTCGACCCAAGGGGCCTGGACCCTGGAAAGCCCGTTCTATAGCCAGAAAGAAGGCGAGCCAACCCTCTACAACCGCGCTCGGACCAACTACAGCGGCCCGGCCCGTCGGGCGGGCGAGGCGGTGATGACCTTCGAGAGCGTCGATGGCGAAAAACCCCGTCGCGCCTATCAGTACCTGCCAGGTCAACGCCGCGTCCGCCTGGCGCCAGACCTGGCCTACGACACGCCAAACCCCAGTACTTCCGGCATGTCCACCATGGACGACGTCAACCTGTTCAACGGCCGCATGGACCGCTACGACTGGAAGCTGGTCGGCAAGAAAGAAATGTATGTGCCGTACAACACCTATCGCTTCACCTATGCCGCGGATGCTGACCAGGTGTTCGGCAACGCATTCATCAACCCGGACTTCGTGCGCTGGGAACTCCATCGTGTCTGGGTGGTGGAAGCGACCTTGAAACCGGGTGCTCGTCACATCTATTCCAAGCGGACCTTCTACGTCGACGAGGACAGCTGGGCGGTACTTTCCAACGACCAGTACGACGGCCGTGGCCAGCTTTGGCGCCCAGGCTTCGCCTACCTCACAGCCCTCTACGATGCCGATGCGATCAATACCACGACCTCCGGGCATTACGATCTCATCGCGGGCACGTACTACATCAATATCTGGCCCAGCACCGGTGGCGTGGTGGTGTCCGACAACATGACCTCTGATTCGCGCTGGACACCGGACAGCCTTGCCGGGGCGGGCGTGCGCTAACGCAGGTCGGCTTGACCTGGGCGGAGCCGAAGGATTCGGCTCCGCTTTTTTTTTACTTGCTTGTGTCAGGGGAGGGGCCGGCCTGAGCCGGCGGTGCTCAGAAACGTTCGATATGGGGCTTGCCGGCGGCCACCAGGCGCTCCAGCAGCGGGGCCGGCTGGAACCACATTTTGCCGTAGTCGCCAAGGGTCTGGCGGTAGTGCTCGATGCCGCGCAGTACCCTGTCCAGGCCGAGCTGTTCGGCGTAGTGCATTGGCCCGCCCAGGTGGGCGGGGAAGCCGTAGCCATTGATCCACACCAGGTCGATATCGCTGGCGCGCAAGGCGATGCCTTCGTCCAGTAGCTGGATGCCCTCGTTGATCAGCATGAACAGGCAGCGGTCGTGGATTTCCTGCGTATCGATCGGCCGTCGTGGAATGTGCAGCTCTCCCGCCAGGCGCTCGGCCAGGGCGATCACCTCGTAGTCTTCCTGCCGCTCGCGGCCGTCGTAGAGGTAGAAACCCCGGCCGGTCTTCTGGCCATACCGGCCCAGGGCGTAAAGTTCGTCGCCCAGGCGGCAATAGCTGTCGTCGTGGTTGATCGCCGTGCGGTTAGCGTCGCGTACCAGGAAGTTCACGTCGATGCCGGCCAGGTCAAGCATGCTCAGCACCCCCCATGTTCAGGTCCAGGCCCGTCAGCACGTTGTCTACCTGGGCGGGGCTGGCGCCTTCGAGTACCAGGCGGTGGGCTTCGCGCGCATAGGGCTCGAGCATGCGGTTGCCGATGAAGCCGAAGCACACACCCGACACGACCGGGAGCTTGCCGATGGTGCGGCCCAGCTTCAGGGTGGTGGCCAGCACGTGCGCTGCGGTTTGCCGCCCGTTCACCACTTCCAGCAGGCGCATGACGTTGGCCGGGCTGAAGAAGTGCAGTCCAATGACATCGTGCGCCCGTGTGGTCACGGCCGCGATCCGGTCGACGTCCAGGGATGAGGTGTTGGTGGCGAGGATGGCGCCTGGTTTGCACACTTCATCCAGGGTGCGGAACACCGCCTGCTTGATTTCCAGCTTTTCGAAGACGGCCTCGATCACCAGGTCGACGTCTCGCAGGTCGGCGTAGTCCAAGGTGCCGGTGATCAGCGTCGTGCGCTGTTCGAGTTGCTCGGGGGCGAGTTTGCCGCGCTTTACGCTGTTGGCGTAGTTGCGGTTGATCTGCGCGATCCCCCGGTCGAGCGCATCTTGTTGACGCTCCAGGAGGATGACCGGGATACCGGCATTGGCGAAGTTCATGGCGATACCACCGCCCATGGTGCCCGCGCCGATCACGGCGACCTTGCCGATGGGGCGCAGCGGCAGGTCGGCTTCGATCCAAGGCACCTTGGCTGCCTCGCGTTCGGCGAAGAAGACATGGCGCAGGGCAGTCGACTGGCGGGAATCCTCGGCTTGCTGGAACAGCCTCTGTTCGTGTGCCAAGCCTTCGGCCAACGGCAACCGACAGGCGGCTTGAAGCGCATCGAGCACTAGCCTGGGGGCCAGGCGGCTTTTCCACCGAGGGGCATTGGCTTCGAGAAAGTGCTCGAAGAAGTCATCAGGCAAGCCGCTTGCCGGGTTGGGAAAAGGCTCATCAGGGCGCGCTGTTGCGCGGTCCCCAAGCAGCTCCCGGGCAAAGGCGCAAGCTTCGTCGAGCAGCGCGTTAGCATGGTTTGCGACGCGGTCAAGGATGCCCAGGCGCAGCGCGGTTTCACTGTTCACCGGCGTGCCGGCAAGGATGAGATCCAAGGCCGGCCTAGCGCCAATCAGGCGAGGTAGGCGCTGGGTGCCGCCGGCACCGGGTAGCAGGCCGAGGTTGATTTCCGGCAGGCCGACACGTGTGCCTGGCTCGCCAATGCGGTAGCCGCAGGCCAGTGCCAGCTCCAGCCCGCCACCCAGCGCGAGTTTACCGAGGGCCGCCACCAGGGGCTTGTCCATGCTGGTCAGGCGCTGCAGCAGGCCAGGCAGGTCGGGTGCCGCGCAGGAAGCCTGGGTGCCGAATTCGCTGATGTCCGCACCGGCACTGAACAGGCCGTTGGCACCGTACAGCACGATGGCGCGAACCGCCGGATCGGCCTGGGCCTGCTCGCAGGCTTCCAGCAGGGCGGCCCGCAATGGCTGTCCCAGGGCGTTGACCGGCGGGCGGGCAAGGCCGATCAGGGCTAGCTCGGCGTCGACGTGGTAATGGATCAATGGGTTCATGGTGGCTCCTGTGACTGGAACAATGGTTTACAAGGGCGCGGAGACTTCCGGAGCGTCCAGTAAACCCAATCTGGTCCGTACAGGCGTCCTCCCTTAAGGGAGGGGGAGGGGGCATTTTTCGGGGGTTTGAGCTGCAAGACCTGCTTCTGAATCCACTGGCCTCATCGCTGGCAAGCCAGCTCCCACAGGTACAGCGCAGACCTGAAGGCGGTGGTGTACCTGTGGGGGCCGGCTTGCCGGCGATGGGCACCTGAGACAAGCGCTGCCCGGTTCTGAAAGTTTTTGATTTTTTTGAAAAAAACGCTTTACAGGTGTGTATTCGATCTCTAATATGCGCCCCACACGACAGGCACATAGCTCAGTTGGTTAGAGCACCACCTTGACATGGTGGGGGTCGTTGGTTCGAGTCCAATTGTGCCTACCAAATCTCAGAAAGGGCGATCCGAAAGGATCGCCCTTTTTGTTTTTGCACTATCTCCCCGTACTCTCCCCGTACTACCCCTTGGTCACCTCCGGCGACGCACGTCCTGCTGTATCGATCTGTATCTCAGTGTGTTCGGGCCCTGATGTTCGGGGTTTGCAATACAAATGGGGCCGCCCACGGATACATCGTCGACACAGTGCTGACATCAACTAGTGCCACCCGAACGAGACCTCTCCGTCGTCGCAGATACCCCTGCGTCCTTGACGGGTGAGGGCTCCATTTCCCAAGGAGAAGCACTATGTCCAACACCCTCACAACTGTTCTCTACACAGCCCACACCCTTGCCACGGGTGGTCGTGACGGCCGCGGCCGATCTGCCGACGGTGAGCTCGATCTGCCCTTGAGCCCGCCCGGCTCCGGCCGCCCAGGCACCAACCCCGAGCAACTGTTCGCCATTGGCTGGTCGGCCTGCTTCATCGGCGCCCTGCGTCGTGCCGGGCAGAAGTACGACATTCGCTTGCCTGACGGTGTGGCCGTGGATGCCGAGGTGTCCCTGGGCAATACCGCCGACGGTGGCTTCGCCCTGGCGGCGCAGCTGACGGTTCACCTGCCAGGCCTTGCGTCGCAAGACAAGGAGCGGCTGGTGGCCGAGGCGCATCAGATCTGCCCCTACTCGAAGGCGACCCGGGGCAATATCGAGGTAGGTTTCGTGATGCTCTGATAGCACCCAGCGACACCGAGCCCGCGCGACCGATCAGGTGCGCGGGCTTCTTGTTGTCTAGATGAAGGCCTGAAAGAACAGAGCGGTTGGCGAAGGATCAATGGGCGTCGGCGGAAGGTTGTGCTGGGGGCTGAACTTTACGCATCAACGGCACCAGCAGGGTGGCGACCGCAAAGCACACCATGATCACCAGGAAGGCGTCGGCGTAGGTCAGGGTCTGCGCTTCGCGCCAGGTCAATGCCCAGAGTTGGTGTAGCGCGGTGTGGCTGGCGTCCAGGCTGTTCTGGCCCAGCGCCTGGGCGTTACTGCTCCATTGATCGAGCCAGGTGTTCATCGTCTCGTTTCGGCTGTTCAGGTGCTCGGCCAGGCGCTGGAAGTGCAGGTTGGTGCGATCGTTGAGTATCGTGGCGCACGCGGCAATGCCCAGTGCACCGCCCAGATTGCGCATCAGATTGAACAAGCCCGAGGCGAGCTTCAGGCGTGCCGGCGAGAGTGCGCCCAGGGTCAAGGTGACGGTCGGCGGCACCGCCATCTGCTGGGCGAAGCCGCGAATGGCCTGGGGCAACAGCAGCTCCTTGGCGCCCCAGTCGTGGGTAATGGGCGAGAAGTCCCACATCGACAGGCCGAACAGCGCCAACCCCAGCATCAGGATCCAGCGCAGGTCCACACGGTTGGCGAGAAAGGCGTACACCGGAATGGCCAGCAACTGGAACACCCCGGTGGAAAACACCGCCAGGCCGATGTCCAGTGCGCCATAACCGCGTACCCGACCGAGGAACAGTGGCGTGAGGTAGACGGTGGCGAAAATGCCGATGCCGGTGATGAAGGAGAACAGGCAGCCCAGGGCGAAATTGCGGTCGCGCAGGGCCCGCAGGTCAACGACAGGCTCGGCGATGGTCAAACTGCGCCAGATGAACAGGAGGCCGCTGACACCCGCCACCCAAGCGGTCACAGCGATCGTGGCATCGCTGAACCAGTTCCAGCGCGGCCCCTCTTCCAGGGTGTACTCCAGGCAGCCCAGGAACAGCGCCATCAGCCCCATGCCCAGGTAGTCGGCGCCTTTGAGCAAATCCAGGTTGGGCCGGTCGACCTTGACCAGCAGCGGCACGGCGATGGTGACGAAAATACCGGGTACCAGGTTGATGTAGAACAGCCAGTGCCAGGAGGCCATGTCGGTGATCCAGCCGCCCACCGCAGGGCCCAGTGTCGGCGCAAGCGAAGCGATGGCGCCGATCACCGAGGCGGCGATCACCCGCTGCTTGCCGGTGAAGTAGATGAACGCCGTGGTGAACACCAGTGGGATCATCGAACCGCCGAGAAAACCCTGCAGGGCGCGAAAGGCGATCATGCTCTGGATGTTCCAGGCCAGCGCGCACAGCAGGCTGGTCAAGGTGAACCCGGCCGCTGACGCGGCGAACAGCCAGCGGGTACTCATCACCCGCGATAGCCAACCCGAGAGGGGGATCACGATGATCTCCGCGATCAAGTAGGCCGTCTGCACCCAGGCGGTGTCGTCCGCGCCAGCGGAGAGCCCGCCACCGATGTCCTTGAGCGACGCCGAGACAATCTGGATATCGATCAGGGCAATGAACATCCCCACACACATGCAGGCAAAGGCCGCGACCTTCTGTGCAGGGGTGAGGACTGGCAGCTCGCTGTTCACAGCCGCGCTGCCGATGCAACCTTGGGTTGCGGCGGCGTTTGCGCCCGGGTGTCGATTTCGGCGATCACCGACAGGCCAGGGCGCAGGGCACCGAAGTCGGCGTCGTTGCCTTCCAGGCGGACCCGCACCGGCACGCGCTGGACGATCTTGGTGAAGTTGCCCGTGGCGTTCTCCGGCGGTAACACGCTGAACTGCGCGCCGGTGGCCGGCGCGATGCTCTCCACGCGTCCGTGGAAGGTACGCCCTGGCAGGATGTCGGCAGAGACGTTGACAGCCTGACCCACTTGCATGCGCGCCAGCTGGTCTTCCTTGAAGTTGGCGTCCACCCACAGGCCATGGGCGGGCACCACCGAGATCAACTGGCTGCCGGCCGCTGCAAAGGCGCCGACTTTCGCCCTGCGGTTGCCCACGTAGCCGTCCACCGGTGCGCGCAGTTCGGTGTAACCGATGTTGAGCCGCGCCTGTTCCCTGTCCGCTTCGGCCTGGGCCAGCGCCGCGCGGGTTTGTTCACGCTGCGTGTCGATGACCACCAGCTGTTGGCGCGCCGCCAGCAAGCCTGCTTCGGCGTGAACGCGATCGGCCTGCGCCGTTTTCCACGTGGCATCGACGCGTTGGGCGCTTTGCACCGAAACCGCCTGGCTGCTGACCAGGCTCTGGTAGCGGACCTTGTCGTTCAGTGCGCGCTGAGCCTCGGCGCTGCGCCCGTCGATTTGCGCTTTCGCCTGGCTGATGACCGCATGCTGAAGCTGCTCGACAGCATCCAGGTTGGCAAGACGTGCCCGCTGCGCGGCCACTGCCCCCTCTGCTTTGGCCAGTGCGGCCCTGTAGTCGCGCACATCGATCCGGGCCAGGAGGTCGCCGGCCTTGACGAACTGGTTGTCCAGCACCGCGACGTCGGTGATGTAGCCCGGTACCTTGGCGCTGATCACGGTAACGTCCGCGCCCACGTAGGCATCGTCGGTGTCTTCGATGAAGCGACCGCTGGCCCACCAATGGCTGGCATAACTCACGCCGCCTACTACCGCGAGCGCCAATGCCGCCATGCGCAAGGCTGCTTTTCGGCTGACGGGTTTTCTTGCAACGGTGTCGGTGCTTTCGACCGGCGCGGGTGTCATGCCAACGTGAGCGTTCATGCTGGTCAGCCCTCTGAAGAGGCTTGGGTGGGGAAGGGGCTTACCCAGGTGTTGCCTTGGCGGTAGGCCTGTCCGGTTTCGGCGCGCCAGTGAGTCAATGGGTCGGCGTCGGGCGAGATACGTACTCTGTGGTCATCGACGGTAATGCGCTTGCCGGTGTTGGTGTCCATGAGCGCCAGTGCAACGGGTTCGCCAGTGTGCTCATCGGCGAGATAGACCTTTTTCGAACCGGCGGCATGCTTTGCCCCCCAAGCCATCAAGGTCAGGATCACCGGGCGTAGGTCGCGCCCGGCCTCGGTGAGGTGGTACTCGAAGCGCGGCGGGTTGTTCTGGTAGGGGCGGCGCTCGAGCAGGCCTGTGCTGATCAGGTCGTTGAGCCGGCGAGTGAGGGTGTTGGTGGCAATGCCCAGGCTGTGCTGAAACTCATCGAACCGGCGCAAACCATAGAACGCATCACGCAGAATCAAGAGGCTCCAGCCATCGCCGATATGCTCGAGCGCACGCGCGACGGGGCAGGGCATGGGTTGGAAGCTGGCTTTTTTCATGGCGTTGACCTTGGGCGTCATCTTGGGATGAAGCCACTATCCGCCTGTAACTTTCATTATGCAAGTTACTAGGGTCGCCGGTTCTATTCCGCCCGTCGGTTGCCCGGCTTCACAGCCGCTCGCAGCCCCGGCAGTCACTCCGAAAGACCGGCCCGCCGAAGTCCTTCTGCTAGCTGGGCCAGGTCCTCGTCCCGATAGATCGGCAGCCAGTCCCTCAATTGCGATACGCGCATGGTCGGGTCCAGCTTCTGTAGCCGCGTCAGTGCTTGCCGGGCCTCGGCCTGCCGCCCACTGAGCGCATGACTGGCGGTGATCAGCGCAATCGCGGCAAGCAGGCTGGGCAGGTTGCCCTGGGCCTTTTCAGCCCAACCCAGCGCGCAGTCGAAGCGCCCGGCAAAAAAGTGTGCAAGGGCCATCCCAACCTGCATCCTGAACATTTCCGGATCCAGTGGACTCAGGCGGGCTGCATGGGTCAGGTTTTCTATCGCGACTTCGGTTTCACCGCGCAAAGCCCGCAGTATCCCCCCGAGGTACCAGGCGGGGGCGAGATTGGGGTTGAGCAGCCGCGCCCTGTCGAGCAGAGCAATAGCGCCATCGAGGTCGCCGGTCAGGTGACCCAAGGCATGGCCGCCCCGCGTCAGGGCGACCGCGTCATCGCGACCGAGCTGCACCGCCACTCTCGCCAGGCGGGCGCCCTCGGCAATCTCCCTTGGGCGATCGCCCATCCAGCCATTGAGTTTGCGCCAGAAATGGCACCACGCCGCCATTCCATAGGCCGATGCGAACTCCGCGTCGAGTTCGATGGCCTTGTAGAACAGCGATAGCGCCTCTTGTACGGCCTCGCGCGTGCCGTCATGCAGCTTCGCGGTGCCACGCAGGTAATAGTCGTAGGCACACAGGCTTTCGGTAGGCTTGTGCTTGGCGCGTTCTATCTCCGCACGTTCAAGCTGCGGCGCGATGGCGCCCACCACACTTTCCGCGATCTGGTCCTGCAGCTCGAAAATGTCGTCCAGCGTGCCTTCGAACCGCTCCGCCCAGATATGTGCGCCGCGGGTGGCGTCGATCAACTGGCCAGTGATGCGCACCCGGTTACCGGCCTTGCGCACGCTGCCCTCCAGCACGTAGCGCACGCCCAGTTCCTGACCCACCTCTCTGAGGTCGACATGCCTGTCTTTGAACGTGAAACTTGAGTTGCGGGCGATCACGAAGAGCCAACGGATACGCGACAGGGCAACGATGATGTCCTCGACGATGCCGTCGGCAAAATAGTCCTGGGCAGGGTCGCCACTGAGGTTCTGGAAAGGGAGGACTGTGATGGATGGCTTGTCAGGAAGCGCGAGGGTTCGCACCGGCTTCTGCTCGCTTTGTGTCGGTACCAACGCGTCGAGGCCAGGCCAGTCGAGCTCACGCACTTCGTGAATCACGCCAACGAAGCGGTACCCCTTGCGAGCAACCGTGCGCAACAGACGTTGCTCTTTGCCCGAATCGCCAATGGCCTTGCGTACCGCGTTGATATGGCTGGTGACTGTCGACTCGGAGACGATCCGCCCGCTCCACACCGTTTGCAGCAGCTCATCCTTGCTCATCACGCGATCACGATTGCTGACCAGTAGCAGCAACAAGTCAAAGACTTGCGGGCCGATGGTCACGGCCTGCCCACGCCAGGTCAATTCCCGACGCTGTTGATCGAGCACGTAATCCTCAAACACGTATTGCAACGTCTTGTCCCCTGGCCGAGCGCCCTAGGCATCGTGTCCGAGGCGATTGCTAAAAGTGTCCGCTGACGATGATACGGCAGCGCGAAACGGGCTGCACGGTCCACGGTTCGCTGGCCTGGGCTGGACGCAAAACCAAGCATTCCTGAAGGTAAATCCAAGCGCCGCACAAGGATTCGCCGCGCACATGGGCGCATCGTTCACCTGTATCGACGGCAAAGGTTGCAGTCGAGAAGAGGAGAGACCCATGAAGATCGTTGTCATCGGAGGCACTGGCCTCATTGGATCCAGACTTGTAAGCAACCTGCGCGATCGCGGTCATGAAGCCGTTGCTGCAGCGCCCAGCACCGGCGTCGACAGCATCACCCGCGAAGGTCTGGCGGCTGCGATGGATGGTGCCCATGTCGTCGTCGATGTGGCCAACGCGCCGTCCTGGGAAGACCAGGCCGTGCTTGATTTCTTCCAGACGTCTACCCGAAACCTGTTGGCCGCCGAAGCCGCCGCAGGGGTCCGTCACCACATCGCCCTGTCGATCGTCGGGTGCGAGCGGTTACCTGAAAACGGTTATTTCCGGGCGAAGGTTGCGCAGGAAGCCCTGATCAAGGCGTCCGGCATGCCCTACACCCTCGTGCGAGCGACGCAATTTTTCGAATTTGTCGCCGGTATCGCCCAGGCGGCCACCGTCGGAGAGGAGATTCGCCTGTCACCCTCGTTGATCCAGCCAATGGCTTCGGTCGATGTGGCAGCGGCGCTCACCGACGCCGTGCTTGCAGAGCCCGCCAATGGCACGTTGGAAGTGGCTGGGCCCGAGGCGTTGCCTCTGGATGAGCTCGTGCGGCGCTTCCTGCGGATCACTGGCGATGGGCGCAAGGTGGTGCCCGATGTGCATGCGCGCTATTTCGGTGCCGAGCTCAACGACCAGTCACTGACACCGGGTAGCGACGCACGCCTTGGCCCGACACGCTTCGAGGATTGGCTCACGCGATGAGGGACAGTGCCCCTGCCGTGTCGTTGAACCCCCATTTTTCTCAAGGAGTACCGCCATGTTCAGACAACTTCTCCTCGCGACGACCACCGCCGCATTGTGCATGACCGGCGTGTTCGCCGATGAACGACCGGTGAGCAAGGTTTCCGTGGTCTTCGACCACCCTTTGCCGAACGTGCCTGGCAAAAGCATGCGGGGTGTGATCGTCGACTATGCACCGGGCGCGGCGTCGCCGTCCCATCGACATCCTAAGTCAGCGTTCATCTACGCGACCGTGCTGGAGGGCGAGGTGCGTAGCAGCGTCAATGGAGAGCCGGAGAAAACCTACAAGGCAGGGGAGAACTGGTACGAGGCACCTGGCGCGTTCCACGCCGTGAGTGCCAATGCCAGCGATACCAAGCCCGCACGGCTGATGGCCGTGTTCGTGCTCGACAGCACGGAAACGGAGCTGGTCACCCCCAGCGCGAAGTGAGCGAAGATGAACATGCACGAGGATACCGTCGCCACGGGCGACAGCGTCGGCACTGTGGTGGTGCGGCCTAACAGAAGGAAACAGGTTGGTATCCTGCTGTGCATCGTCGCGCTGGCAGTGCTGGTCGCGGGCTGGGTCATTGCCCGCTCGAACGCCGCCACCTCCACCGATAACGCCTATGTACGCGGGGATGTCACTTCGCTTGCCGCCAAGGTGGCGGGTTACGTCGTTGCCGTCGAGGTCGAGGACAATCAGCGTGTGCAGGTGGGCGATGTGCTGTTTCGGATCGATGACCGGGACTACCGGTCACAGCTGGCGCAAGCCGAAGCCAACGTCAAGGCCGCCGAGGCCAGCCTTGCCAATGTCGATGCACAAACCCGACTGCAACGCGCGCAGATCCGCGAGGCGACGGCCAGTGTGCAGTCGGCGGTCGCACAGCGCAGCCTTGCCAACAAGACCCATGAGCGCAGTCGCAAGCTGATCGTGTACAGCGCCGTCAGCCAGTCGGTGGTCGATCAGACCGATGCCGCCAGGACAAGCGCCCAGGCGACCGTGTCGGCCGCCTCGGCCACGCTCGATGCGCAGCAACAGCGCATTGCCGTGCTGATGGCTCAGCGTGAGTCGGCCGTGGCGGCCATCGCCCAGGCACAGGCCGCGCGTGAGCTTGCACGGATCGAACTGGAGCATACGGTGGTGCGTGCTCCGGTATCCGGTGTCATCGGCAACCGGCAAGTGCGCGTTGGACGTTTCGTTACGCCGGGTGGCGCCTTGCTGGATGTCGTTCCGGTCGATGATGTGTGGATCGTGGCGAACTTCAAGGAAACCCAGGTCGAAGACATTCAGCCGGGGCAGCGGGTACAGGTGCGGATCGACGGCTATCCCGATGACGTGCTCGAAGGGGTGGTCGACAGCTTTGCCCCGGGGAGCGGGGCGGCGTTCAGCCTGCTGCCACCGGACAATGCAACGGGCAACTTCGTCCGGGTGGTGCAACGGGTGCCGGTGAAAATCCGCCTGGCACAGAATCCGCTGCCAGGGCGTATCGTGCCGGGGCTTTCGGCGCGGGTCGAAGTCGAGGTTGGAGGTGGCTCGTGAACCGTGTAGCCCCCGGCCCGCAGGCTGTCGCGCCCGTCGATGGCCGATCCGTTCAAGGCGTATTGTTGATCACTGGCATTCTGCTGGCCGCCCTGACCGAAGCCATCACCAGCAGTGTCCTGGCACTGGGTCGCAACGACATGCTGGGCGATACCTATGCCACGCCAGACGAATTTGCCTGGCTGGATGTGGGCTACATCGGCTGTAAACTCATCGGCTTCATGAGTGCATCCTGGTTCCTGGCCCGCTTTCAGCCCCGCGACGTGATCGTTGCGGCGACCTTGGTGATGGGCCTGGCTTGCGGTGTCACCGCCTTTACGGCAAACCTCGACCTGTTGATCTTCCTACGCGTGCTTCAGGGGCTTGCGGGCGGCACGCTGTTGGTCGGGGGGCAGGCACTGATCTTTCTGGTCTTTGCGCGTAGTCAGCAGCCCATTCTTCAGGCGGTGTTCGCCATGGGGGCAGTCGTGGCGCCCGCCACCCTGGCACCGGCGCTGCAAGGGTGGTTGATCGATAGCCAGTCGTGGACCTGGATCTTCTTCTGCGTCGTGCCGCTGGCGCTAGCGGCTATTGGCAGCCTCCTGATTGCCGGGGTGCCGAAGGTCGCCATGCTGCCATCGCAGAAGTCTGACGGGGTCGGCATGATGTTGGCTTTCACCAGCCTTTGCTGTCTTGCGTATGTCCTGAGCCAGGGCAGCCGGTGGGATTGGTTCGAGGCGCCGCACATTCTCGGCGCCACGGTGCTTGGCATTGCTCTACTGTTTCTTTTTCTCGGTCATCAGCTGCTGGCAAGCAATCAACGCGTGCTCGACTTCACGTTATTCAGGTCCAACGACTTCACCTTTGCCTTCATCGTCAGTTTCGTCGCCGGTGCGGCGCTGTTCGGCAGTGCCTACCTCATTCCGGCTTTCGCGCTGTCGGTGCTTGCCTTCACGCCTACGGACGCCGGTTTTCTGCTGCTGCCCAGTGGGGCACTGTTCATCGGTGCGCTGCTGCTGGCGGCTTATCTGATGCAAGCCCGAGGTGTCGCGCCGTTCGCCACGGTGCCATTTGGCATCCTGATGATCATGATCGCGATGTGGATGTTGTCGGGTTCGACCAGTGAAAGTGGTACGCACGACATGATGGCCGGCGTGCTGCTGCGCGGTCTTGGCCTCGGGTTTCTGTTTCTGTCGATCACCTTGATTGCGTTTGGCGAACTGGAGCCGCACAACCTGGCCAGCGGGATTGGCTTGTTCAATGTCGGGCGCCAGCTTGGAGGGCTGATGGGCGTTGCAGGTTTGCAGACGCTGATCGACCACCAGTTGGTCGCCAATGCGGCAATCCTCGGGGCTCATGTCACCAGCGGGACGACAGCCGTCATCGAACGGCTGGGTAGCACAGCCGCCATGCTGGGAGGGCGGGGCATGGATGCCCTGGCGGCTGGACGGGCATCCATTGCGTTACTCGGGCGGGCAGTATCGGGACAGTCTGCGGTCATCGCCTTCGATATGGCGTTCAATGCCGTGGTGCTGCTGTTTGCGGTGGCCGCGCCACTGCTGGTGTGCATCAAGATCCTGCTCGCACGCCATGCCTAACGACCGGAACCAACGTGATGCGTTATGCGCCGACCACTGGGTAACAGGCATCCCCCCCAGGGCGTTCTGGGGTTGTCGAGCATGAGCAGAATGATCAGCGGTACCCGCTTGCCCAGCAGCTTGGTGCAGTCGCGCAGTTGCGAGCGATTGACGCTGCCATCCCAGGTTGCACCGCCGCGCAAGCGTTGCTCCCACTCGGCCTGGGTGATCTTGCCGTTCTGGAATTCCCAGAAGCTCTGGAACACGAAGGGATTGTCCAGCAAGGCACGAATGCTGCCAGGGAACTCGGACCACACCAGTTTCTCGATGAGGTGCGCCTCGGCCCCGCACCTTCATCTGCCCGGACTGCCGCTGCCCAGTCTGCAACAGCGAACTGCAAACCCGGCCGGCCACCTGTGCAATGACAGGACGACAGATGGTGTCGCCCTGTCGCGGGGGCTGCTTTGCAGCCCCGGTACGGCGTTCGACCGGGACAGGGCTGTTGCAAGGTGTAACGTATGGTCACGGTCCTGGCCATGGGCCGTCATGCTAGAATCCGCCCCTTCGAATCTGGAGGTACACGCGTGCGCAAACTGGCAGTGGTAATGGCAGTGCTGGCCCTGGTTGGCTGTGAGAACGAGGTCGAAGGTGTGCACAAGCAGGTCGCCGAGCACTTGCACAACCCCAAGACCGCCAAGTTCGGCAACGTGCGGATCGACACCAAAGGCACCATTTGCGGTCAAGTAAGGGGCAAGGACGAGGCCGGGCAGTACGAAGCCTATCGCAGCTATGTTGCCATCAAGGGTGACGATGGCCAGTACCAGATCATCGTCGACGACAATGGCGATAACTTGCGCATCCGTGAACTGTGCGGCGGTGCCGACCTGCAGCGCCGTGCCGAGGCACTGGCCGACCAGCCGGCGCCGGAAGGTTGGGATGTGGAGGTGGTCCAGGGCGCGAACATGGGCGCATTGAGCGACATGACCGCGCGGCTGATCGAGAAGGGCATCCCGTCCTCGGTCGAATACCGCGATGGCAAGCCGGTGGTGCTCATGGGGCCGTTCCCGACCCGGGAAGAGGCGCAGGCGCGCAAGGCCGAAGTCATGGCCAAGCTGGGTACTGATTCGGTCGTCATCCAGCATGGTGCCCAACGCTGACCTCGAGGCTCTGGGAAAGGCACCCTGTCATCTACCTGCCGAGCCGGCTATGCTTGCGTTGGGAGATGGCCGAACGGGGAGAGCCTCATGTCTACACTGGAGCGGGCCATCGTTGTGGCCGCCAGAGCGCATGAAGGGCAATACGACAAGGGTGGCGCAGCGTATATCCTTCACCCGTTGCGGGTGATGATGCGGGTTTCCACGCCTGAACAGCGGATCGTCGCTGTGCTGCACGATGTCATTGAAGATACGCCGCTTACGCTGTCCGATCTTGCGCGCGAAGGCTTCGCGCTCAAGATTCTCGCCGCCTTGCTGGCCTTGAGCCGACGACAGGGCGAAAGCTACGAGGATTTCGTGATGCGCCTGGGCGTCGACCCGTTGGCCCGCACCGTGAAGCTGGCGGACCTGGCGGACAACAGCGACCTTTCACGTATCCCGTGTCCCGGCCCCGCTGACCTGGCGCGGCTGGCCCGCTACCGGGAAGCCAGCGCCTACCTGCAGACGCTGGCCTGAACCTCAGGCCCAGGCGCGCTCAGTCTTCCTTGGGCACCGTCCAGAAAATCTGCACGCCGCCATCGTCCCGGTGGGCGAGGGTGACGTTGTCGTTTTCGGCGATTTCCTCGAGCAGGGTTTCCCAGTCGTCCGGCGATTCGTGCGCCAGGCGGAAGATCAGCGCGGCGCGGCTGCGTTGGGCGGTGGGACTGTTGATGATCTTCTGGATACGCACACCCAGTTGTTCATAGCTGCTCGGCGTTGCGGAAGCGTTACTGGCCACGGGGATTCTCCTTGTTTTGCTGTATGCGCATACAGTATTTCACTGCTGTTTTTTTCGCAACAGCGTGTCAGGCAAAAAGCCACCGTCGGTAGCGACATCCGCCAGTGCCCCAGCAGGGCCGGTGCGCTTGGCGCACCGGCCCTGGGCCTGCCGCGATCAGTATTCCCAGAAGATGCGTTGCAGCTCCTTGCTGTCCTGGGTCTTGGTCATCGCAACCATCGCCAGGATGCGCGCCTTCTGCGGGTTCAGGTCATGGGCGACGACCCAATCGTTCTTGTCATCCGGTTGCTCGGCGTTGCGCAGCACGAAACCGCCCTGATTGACGTGGGATGAACGAATGATCTGCACGCCGTTCTTGCGCAGCTCCTGCAGTGCCGGCACCACCCGCGACGACACCGAGCCATTGCCGGTACCGGCATGGATCAGCGCCTTGGCGCCGTTCTGCGCCAACGCCTTGTAGGCCGTGTCGGTCACGTTGCCGTAGCCATAGGCGATGTCCACTTGCGGCAGGCTGCTGATCTGCTTGATGTCGAACTCTGAGTTGACCGTGTGACGCTTGGCGGGCAGGCGGAAGTAGTAGGACTTGCCTTCCACCACCATGCCCAGCGGCCCCCAGGCGCTCTTGAAGGCTTCGGTCTTGATGTTGATCGACTTGCTCACATCGCGCCCGGACTGGATCTCGTCGTTCATGGTCACCAGCACACCCTTGCCGCGCGAGTCCTTGTCGCTGGCCACGGCCACGGCGTTGTACAGGTTGAGCATGCCGTCGGCGGACATGGCGGTGCCGGGGCGCATGGAGCCAACCACGACAATCGGCTTGTCGGTCTTCTCCACCAGGTTGAGGAAGTAGGCGGTTTCTTCCAGGGTGTCGGTGCCGTGGGTGATGACGATGCCGTCGACGTCGTTGCTGTCGGCAAGCTCGGCCACGCGCTTGCCCAGCTTGAGCAGGTCGTCGTTGGTGATGCTCTCGGAGGCGATCTGCATCACCTGCTCGCCACGGACATTGGCCAGGTCGGCCAGCTCCGGTACGCCGGCGATCAGCTTGTCCACGCCAAGCTTGGCGGCCTGGTAGGTGGCGCTGTTGGCGGCGCTGGCGCCAGCACCGGCAATGGTGCCGCCGGTGGCAAGGATCACCACGTTGGCCAGCTTCTGCTGGTTTTCGACTTCCTTGGCCGACGCTGTGGCTGGCAGGATCAGCAACAGGGCGAGGGCGCTGGGGGCGAAGGTCTTGAGTGCAACATTCATGGTTATTGTTCTCTTCCTAATGAGCTTGTTTGCTGTGTCGCAAAGCATGCAAGGCAGTTTTCGTACCAGCAGGGTGTAATCTGCACTTATTACCGGCCCCACAAGGCTTTAGTGCGGCGGCTAATTGCCCTCGCGTTCGGGGCTCCGAACAAGCATAGGAAAAGCTGTTCGGTTTTTCGGAGAGATCCCCGATAATCTGCGCAACGAGCAGGTTGGCTTCGAAAGCGAAACGGATTTGACAAAAGCGGATCCTGTTTCCATAGTTACTCAACGCAAACGTTTGCGATCCGATAAAAATCACAAGATTCGGAGTTACCTGACATGAAGCTGCCGTTCCCCGGTCGCCTGCTGGCGCTCGCCGTCATTTCTTCGCTGTCCCTCGCCCTGCCTTTTTCTGCAGCCCACGCAGAAGACAAGCCCAAGGTTGCCCTGGTGATGAAGTCCCTGGCCAATGAGTTCTTCCGCACCATGGAAGACGGCGCCAAGGCCTACCAGAAAGAGCACGCCGACGACTTCGAACTGGTGGCCAACGGCATCAAGGACGAAACCGACACCGGTAACCAGATCCGCATCGTCGAGCAGATGATCGCCACCGGCGCCAAGGCGCTGATCATCGCCCCGGCCGACTCCAAGGCCTTGGTGCCCGTGGTCAAGAAAGCCATGGACGCCGGCATCACGGTGGTCAACATCGACAACCGCCTCGACCCCGACGTGCTCAAGAACAAAGGCATCAGCGTGCCCTTCGTCGGCCCCGACAACCGCAAGGGCGCGCGACTGGTGGGCGATTACCTGGTCAAGGAAAAACTCAAGGCCGGGGACCAGGTCGGCATCATCGAAGGCGTGCCGACCACCACCAACGCTCAGCAACGCACTGCAGGCTTCAAGGACGCCATGGAAGCTGCGCAGATCAAGATCGTCTCGGTACAGTCCGGCAACTGGGAGATCGACAAGGGCAATGCCGTCGCGGCGTCGATGCTCAATGAATACCCTGACCTCAAGGCCCTGCTGGCCGGCAACGACAGCATGGCCCTGGGCGCTGTCTCGGCAGTGCGCGCCGCCGGCAAGACCGGCCAGGTGCAAGTGGTCGGCTACGACAACATCAACGCCATCAAACCGATGCTCAAGGACGGCCGCGTACTCGCCACCCTCGACCAGGCTGCCAGCGAGCAAGCCGTCTTCGGGATCCAGGCGGCGCTGAAGATGCTCAAGGGAGAAAAACCGGATGTGGATGCCGACAATGTCATCCAGACCCCGGTCACGCTGATCACCCAGCCTTGACGCGCAGGAGAAACGGCCATGTCGACGGCCAATGAAGGGGTGCTGACCGCCACCGGCCTGGGCAAGAGCTATGCCCAGCCGGTGCTCGGCGATGTCAGCCTGACCCTGCGCGCCGGCGAGGTGCTGGCCCTGACCGGTGAAAACGGCGCGGGCAAGAGCACCCTGTCCAAGCTCTTCAGCGGCCTGGAGACGCCCACTGCCGGGCACATGACCTATCGCGGCCAGGCCTACTCACCCGTCAGCCGCAGCAATGCCGAGGGTCTGGGGGTGCGCATGGTGATGCAGGAGCTCAACCTGCTGCCGACCCTGACCGTGGCCGAGAATCTGTTCCTCGACAACCTGCCCAGCCGTTTCGGCTGGATCAGCCGCAAGCGCTTGCGCCAACTGGCCACGGCCGCCATGGCCCAGGTCGGCCTCGATGCTATCGACCCGGACACCCCGGTTGGAGAGCTGGGCATCGGCCATCAGCAGATGGTCGAGATCGCGCGCAACCTGATCGGCGACTGCCATGTGCTGATCTTCGACGAACCGACGGCCATGCTCACCGCGCGCGAGGTGGAGTTGCTGTTTGTGCAGATCGAACGCTTGCGCCAGCGCGGCGTGGCTATCGTCTACATCTCCCATCGGCTCGAAGAGTTGCAGCGTGTTGCCCAGCGCATCGTCGTGCTGCGCGACGGCAAGCTGGTATGCGACGAGCCGATCCAGCGTTACAACAGCACCGAACTGGTCAACCTGATGGTGGGCCGCGAGCTGGGCGAGCACATCGACCTGGGCCGCCGCACGATCGGAGCACCGTTGCTCAAGGTCGAGCACCTGTGCCGCGGCGACAAGGTGCGTGACGTATCGCTGGAGGTCAGGGCAGGGGAGATCTTTGGTATCTCGGGCCTGATCGGCGCTGGGCGCACCGAGCTGCTGCGGCTGATTTTCGGTGCCGACCGCGCCGACAGTGGCAGCATCGCCCTGGGTCAGCCGCCCAGGCCCGTGACCATCGATTCGCCCAAGGCGGCGGTCAAGGCCGGCATCGCCCTGATCACCGAGGACCGCAAAGGCGAAGGCTTGCTGTTGTCGCAGTCGATCAGCGCCAACATCGCCTTGGGCAACCTGGGCGCCGTGTCCCGCGCGGGCGTGCTCGATGGCGACGCCGAGCGGGCCCTTGCCGAACGGCAGATTGCCGCCATGCGCATCCGCAGTGCCGGTGCTGCCCAGGCGGTTGGCGAACTGTCGGGCGGTAACCAGCAGAAAGTGGTGATCGGCCGCTGGCTGGAGCGCGACTGCCAGGTGCTGCTGTTCGACGAGCCGACCCGCGGCATCGACGTGGGCGCCAAGTTCGACATCTACGGCCTGCTGGCCGAACTGGCACGCCAAGGCAAAGCGCTGGTGGTGGTGTCCAGCGACCTGCGCGAGCTGATGCTGATCTGTGACCGCATCGCCGTGCTCAGCGCTGGTCGCCTGATCGACACCTTCGACCGCGACCATTGGAGCCAGGACCAGTTACTCGCTGCCGCCTTCGCCGGCTATCAGAAACGTGACGCCCTGCTGCACGACGCAGCGCCCAGGATGGATGCATGAAGACCCCACCTCTCGAAACGACAGACAGCACGGCCGCGCGCCGTGGCGGCACCTACTTCGGCCTGGGTACCTATCTGGGCCTTGCTGGCGCCTTGCTGGCGATGATCGTGCTGTTCTCGCTGCTCAGCAGCCACTTCTGGTCCTACGCCACCTTCAGCACCCTGGCCAATCAGATACCCGACCTGATGGTGCTGGCCGTGGGCATGACCTTCGTGCTGATCATCGGCGGCATCGACCTGTCGGTCGGCTCGGTGCTCGCCCTGGCGGCGTCCACGGTCAGCGTGGCGATCCTCGGCTGGGGCTGGGGCGTGCTGCCGGCCGCCGTGCTCGGCATGGCCGTGGCAGCCCTGGCAGGCAGTGTCACGGGCGCGGTCACCGTGGCCTGGCGCATCCCGTCGTTCATCGTCTCGCTCGGGGTGCTGGAGATGGCCCGGGGCCTGGCCTACCAGTTCACCGACTCGCGCACCGCCTACATCGGCGATGCCTATGCCTGGTTCTCCAACCCGATCGCCTTTGGCATCTCGCCGGCCTTCATCATTGCCCTGCTGGTGATCATCCTCGCCCAGTTGGTGCTGACCCGCACGGTGTTTGGCCGCTACCTGATCGGCATCGGCACCAATGAAGAGGCCGTGCGCCTGACCGGCATCGACCCGCGCCCCTACAAGGTGCTGGTGTTCGCCCTGATGGGGCTGCTGGCGGGCCTGGCCGCACTGTTCCAGATTTCCCGGCTGGAGGCCGCTGACCCTAATGCCGGTGCCGGGCTCGAACTGCAGGTAATTGCCGCCGTGGTCATCGGTGGCACCAGCCTGATGGGCGGGCGTGGCTCGGTCATCAGTACCTTCTTCGGCGTACTGATCATCTCGGTACTGGCCGCAGGCCTTGCCCAGATCGGCGCATCGGAACCCACCAAACGCATCATCACCGGGGCGGTCATCGTCATCGCCGTGGTGCTCGACACTTATCGCAGCCGGCGTGCGAGCCGGCGGAACTGAAATCATGGCAACCATCAAAGACGTCGCCGCACTCGCGGGTATTTCCTACACCACCGTATCCCATGTACTGAACAAGACGCGCCCGGTCAGCGAACAGGTGCGGCTCAAGGTCGAGGCAGCCATCGTCGAACTCGACTACGTGCCCAGCGCCGTGGCGCGGTCGCTCAAGGCGCGCAGTACGGCCACCATCGGCTTGCTCGTGCCCAATAGCGTCAATCCCTATTTCGCCGAGCTGGCGCGGGGTATCGAGGATGCCTGTGAGCGCAATGGCTACTGTGTGATCCTGTGCAACTCCGACGACAACCCGCAAAAGCAACGCAGCTATCTGCGCGTGCTGCTGGAAAAACGCATCGATGGGCTGGTGGTGGCGTCGGTGGGCGAAGACAGCGACTTGCTGCAGAGCCTGGCCAGCGTGCGCACGCCAATGGTCATCGTCGACCGCGAACTGGAAGGCGTGGATGCCGACCTGGTGCGTATTGACCATGAACACGGCGCCTACCTGGCCACCTGCCACTTGCTGGAGCTGGGCCACCGCGATATCGCCTATATCGGCGGCCCTGCCGAGACCGGTGTCAGCCAGTTGCGCCTGGCCGGTTTCCAGCGTGCGATGGCCGAGGCACGGGTCGCCGTGAACAGCGATCATGTGCTGCATTGCGACTTCACCAGCCCAGGTGGCCATGCGGCGGCCGCGCAGCTGCTCGACGGCAAGCGGCCCACGGCGATCTTCGCCGGCAACGACATGATTGGCTTTGGTGTGCTGCGTGCGGCGGCCGAGCGCAATATCAGCGTGCCGGGCGAGTTGTCGGTGATCGGCTTCGACGACATCGAACTGAGCCGTTATGTGTACCCGCCGCTGACCACGGTGGGCCAGTCGATCCGCGAACTGGGTGAAAACGCCGCGGCGCTGCTGCTGTCGCGCATCGCCACGCCGCGCCGGGAGGCAGCCGAGCAACGCATCGTTGCCCCGCGCATCGTTCTGCGCGAATCCACCGGGCCGCGCCCGGACTTGTTCAATGATTACCGTTAAGGAATCGTCATGAGTGCCAAAGTGCTGGTGGTCGGTAGCCTCAACATGGACCTGGTGGCTCGCGCCGAGCGCTTGCCACGCGCAGGCGAAACATTGGCGGGCGAAAGCTTCTCCACCGTGCCGGGCGGCAAGGGGGCCAACCAGGCAGTGGCGGTGGCGCGCCTCGGCGGCAGTGTGGCGATGATCGGCAACGTCGGCGATGACGCCTACGGCCAGCAGCTGCGCCAGGCTCTGGAAGTGGAGGGCATCGATTGCCAGGCTGTCGGCGTGTGCCAGGGGGTGTCCAGTGGTATGGCGCTGATTACCGTGGATGCCAGCAGTCAGAACTGCATCGTCATCATTGCCGGTGGCAATGGCCTGCTGACACCTGAGACCGTGCAGCGCTTCGATGGCTTGCTGCAGGCTGCCGAGGTGATCGTCTGCCAGCTCGAAGTGCCTGCCGCCACGGTAGGCTGGACCCTGGCCAGGGCGCGCGCGCTGGGCAAGCGAGTGATCCTCAACCCGGCGCCGGCCACCGGTCCGCTGCCGGCCGAATGGTTCGCCAACATCGATTACCTGATCCCCAATGAGCACGAGGCCGAGGCGTTGACGGGCCAGCCGGTCGACGACCTGGACAGCGCGCGTCGCGCTGCTGAGCGCCTGCTGCAATTGGGCGCTGGCAAGGTGATCGTCACGTTGGGCGCGCAGGGTGCACTGTTTGTGAGCCAAGATGGCAGCCGGCATTTCCCGGCGCCGCAGGTCAAACCGCTGGATACCACGGCAGCGGGCGATACGTTCGTCGGTGGCTTTGCTGCGGCGCTGGTGCAGGGCAAGGAGGAGGGCGAGGCGATCGCGTTCGGCCAGCGCGCTGCCGCATTGTCCGTCACCCGCGCCGGGGCGCAGCCGTCGATTCCTTACCTGACGGAGCTGATCCCATGAAAAAGACCGCGCTGCTCAATGTGGCCTTGTCGCGCACCATTGCCGGCATGGGCCACGGCGACATCCTGGTGATCGGTGATGCCGGGCTGCCGGTGCCGCCGGGCGTCGAGTTGATCGACCTGGCGTTGACACCCGGGGTTCCGGATTTTGCCAGTGTGTTGCGGGCAGTGCTCAGCGAGCTGCAGGTGGAGCGGCATGTACTGGCCGAGGAGATGCAGAAGGTGGTGCCGCCGGCGTTGGTCGAGATCGAGCGCTTGAAAGGCAAGCTGGGCAAGCGCGAGTGGCTGAGCCATGACGATTTCAAGGTGCTGTCGCGCAGTGCCCGTGCCGTAGTGCGTACCGGGGAGTGCCAGCCCTACAGCAATATTGCCCTGATCTCCGGCGTTACCTTCTAGAGGCGAGGGCTGCGCCCTCGATCGCCGGCAAGCGGCCCCAACCCATCCACCACCCAGGCAACAGGAGTGCCTCATGCTCAAACCCTTGCTACAAGGACTCACCCTCATGGCCGCAGCCGCCACCACCACCCTCCAGGCCGCCCCGCGCGAGCTGATCATCGACACCGACCCCGGCGCCGACGATGTGGTCGCGCTGTTCCTCGCCATGGCCTCGCCGGAGGAACTGAACATCCGCGCCATTACCACCGTGGCGGGCAACGTGCGCTTGGACAAGACCTCACGCAACGCCCGCCTTGCCCGAGAGTGGGCGGGACGTGAAGACATCCCGATATACGCCGGGGCAGGGCGGCCACTGGTACGCACGCCCATCTACGCCGCCGAGGTGCACGGTGAAGAAGGCCTGACCGGCGTTCAGGTGCATGAACCGAAGCAGCCACTGGCCCAGGGCAGCGCCGTGCAATACCTGGTCGATACGTTGGCGGCCGCCAAGCCGCAGAGCATCACCCTCGCCATGCTCGGCCCGCAGACCAACCTGGCCCTGGCGCTCACCCAGCGTCCGGAAATTGCCAAGGGCATCAAGGAAGTCGTGGTAATGGGGGGGCTCACTTCAACGGCGGCAACATTACCCCTGTAGCGGAATTCAACCTGTTCGCCGACCCGCATGCTGCGCAGGTAGTACTGGCCAGTGGCGTGCCAATGACCTACCTGCCCCTGGACGTGACCCACAAGCTGCTTACCAGCGATGCACGTCTCAAGCAGCTGGCGGCAGTGAACAACCACGCCAGCCAGTTAGTGGTGGATATCCTCAACGCCTACATCAAGCACGACATGGACCAGTACGGCCTGCCCGGCGGCCCCGTGCATGATGCGAGCGTCATCGCCTACCTGCTCAAGCCCGAGCTGTTCAGCGGCCGGCGCATCCACGTGAGCATCGACAGTCGCGAAGGCCCGACCTTCGGTCAGACAGTCGCCGACTGGTACGGCGTGCTCAAGCAGCCGGCCAATGTGATGTGGGTGGCAGAGGGGGGCGCCCAGGGCTTCTTCGACCTGCTCAGCGCGCGCTTGGCTCGATTGCAATAGCCGTGTGCGGTGCGTAGCGCTCGAACACCTGCTCGATGAAGCTGCGCGCCGCCTCGCCGCCGCGGTCACGCACCAGCAGGTCGATGGCGATCAACAGCAACTCTTCGGGCGTGCTGGGGCTGTAGGCGCTCTGGCCCTCGGCCCATTTGACCTTGATATCGGCGTCGATGCTATGGCTGCTCATGAAAGGCTCTCACTGGGGGCCCAGGGCGGAGGGGCGAACACCTGACCCTGGTGTTCGAAGAAGGCATTGTGCCTTCACTTCTTAAAGTAAATCATGACATTGCGTCAATAGCCTTGCGCCTCCCAGCATAAAAAGCTTCGCGGCGTAAACCAAGCGGCTTGCGATGAACGCTGCAAAATCCAGTCACGATTGCCTTTCGCCTGTGGTGTCGAGTTCAGGCAAACTTTTCCGTTTTGCAACAAATGACTGGTGGAACTGTCCGAACAGGCAGTTCCCGGATCGATTTTAGGAGGATTCATGTTCCGTACCCGTGCTTCCCTGGCAACCTTGCTGATCACTGCCGTACTGGCGGGTTGCAGCACTGGTGGCAACACTGGCGGTGGCAACGCGCCCGCCGCTACTGGCAACGACGGCCGTTGCGAGGCCAGCGGTGCCGAATTCGCCATCGGCAAGCAGGGCAGCGCTGATCTGCTCGAGCAGGCGCGCAAGGCCAGTGGCTCGCAGATGGCGCGTATCCTCAAGCCGCATGATGTGGTGACCCTGGAGTACCGCTCCGAGCGTTTGAACCTGAACGTGGATGAGCGTGGTGTGGTAACCCGCGTCAACTGCGGTTGATTATTGCGGCCCTATCGCCGGCAAGCCGGCTCCCACAGAAATTGCAGCGCTGCGATCATTGTGGGAGCCGGCTTGCCGGCGATAAGGCCGGTACTGACAAACCCAAGCCATAAAAAAACCCGCCACAAGGGCGGGTTTTTTTTTACAGCTTCCGAATTACTCCGGACGAACCTGTGCAGCCTGCATGCCCTTCTGGCCGCGCTCGGCGACGAAGGAAACAGCTTGGCCTTCTTTCAGGCTCTTGAAGCCGTCGGATTCGATGGCTTTGAAGTGAACGAACAGGTCGTCGCCGCCGCCTGCTGGGGTGATGAAGCCGTAGCCTTTCTCATCATTGAACCATTTGACGGTGCCTTGTTGGCGATTGGACATGGGTGAATCTCCAGAACATTTTGATTTTTTCGGTGGTGCAATGTGGCCGAGGCTACGGAGCACGGACAACATCATAGTCTAATTCTGCGGATGTAGCGCCTTTTACCTTCGCAGGATGTTGATCCAGGCCAAATGATGCGTGCCTGACACCCCGCGAGACGTCTATTTCGGCTTGCAGCTGGCTTGCACGACAGTCTGTGCCTTCTGCATCAGCTTGGCGTCAACGCCGTCCTTGCTGTCCAGGTCTTCGATCTCCTTGTCGGTGAAATTCTTTTTGATGGCTTGGGCACCGCAGTCGCAGTGTTTTTTCGCGGTCGCAGCGTCCACGCCTTGGGCGCCGGCTACCTGTTGGCACTGAGCCATGTAGGCGCCCTCCTTGCCGGCAGGGAAGTTGCCAGCAGTAGCAGCCACAGGCAGCAGCAGGGCGCCAGCGGCCGCCAGGGCCAGAAGAGACTGTACTCGCATAACCAGACACTCCTTGGGTTAAGGTCTCATCAAGAGTAGGTTGCTTCCCAAGGTCTGATAGGAAATTTTCCGCGTTAGTTCACCGTGGCGGCGCAATATCCAAATAATTTCTGCCTGCCGTGCAACCCGCGTGCTAGCATGCTCGGCTTGCAGCTGCAGACTTGCAGCGTGCAGCTATCTTTCTTACTTTCCAGTCACTCAGGTCCCCCTGGCAAGCCGAAAGGCTTCTGCCACTGTGAGGCAGGCTTCCCCCGCGGAAGGCAGGTCGGATCTTGTACTGGCTCATCCCAACCCACGTGACCTTTGGTAGGGGTCACCACTAGGAGAGGAGGCGCCATGCCCGTTATTACTCTTCCCGATGGCAGTCAACGCGCATTCGATCACGCCGTATCCGTAGCCGACGTTGCCGCGTCGATCGGCGCCGGCCTGGCCAAGGCCACGCTGGCCGGCAAGGTCGATGGCAAGCTGGTCGATGCCTGCGACCTGATCACCCATGACGCCAAGCTGCAGATCATCACCCCTAAAGATGAAGAGGGACTGGAGATCATCCGTCACTCGTGCGCCCACCTGATCGGCCACGCGGTGAAGCAGCTGTACCCGACCGCCAAGATGGTCATCGGCCCGGTCATCGACGAAGGCTTCTACTACGACATCGCCTACGAGCGTCCTTTCACGCCTGACGACCTGGCGGCCATCGAAAAGCGCATGCAGCAGCTGATCGAGAAGGACTACGACGTCGTCAAGAAGATGACCCCGCGCGCCGAAGTCATCGACGTGTTCAAGACCCGAGGCGAAGACTACAAACTGCGCCTGGTCGAGGACATGCCCGACGAGCAGGCCATGGGCCTGTACTATCACGAAGAATACGTCGACATGTGCCGTGGCCCGCACGTGCCGAACACGCGCTTCCTCAAGGCATTCAAGCTGACCAAGCTGTCCGGCGCCTACTGGCGCGGCGATGCCAAGAACGAGCAGCTGCAACGCGTGTACGGCACCGCCTGGGCCGACAAGAAGCAGCTGGCCGCCTACATCCAGCGCATCGAAGAAGCCGAGAAACGCGACCACCGCAAGATCGGCAAGCAGCTCGACCTGTTCCACCTGCAGGAAGAAGCGCCGGGCATGGTGTTCTGGCACGCCAACGGCTGGACCGTTTACCAGGTACTCGAGCAGTACATGCGTAAAATCCAGCGCGAAAACGGCTACCAGGAAATCAAGACCCCGCAGGTTGTCGACCGTATCCTCTGGGAGCGTTCCGGCCACTGGTCCAACTACGCCGAGAACATGTTCACCACTTCGTCGGAAAGCCGCGACTTCGCGGTAAAACCGATGAACTGCCCGTGCCACGTGCAGGTGTTCAACCAGGGCCTGAAGTCTTACCGCGATCTGCCGCTGCGTCTGGCCGAGTTCGGTGCTTGTCACCGTAACGAGCCGTCCGGCGCCCTGCACGGCATCATGCGCGTGCGTGGCTTCGTGCAGGACGATGCGCACATCTTCTGCACCGAAGATCAGGTGAAGAAAGAAGCCGCCGACTTCATCAAGCTGACCCTGGACGTGTACAACGACTTCGGTTTCACCGATGTCGCCATGAAGCTGTCGACCCGTCCGGCCAAGCGTGTGGGTTCCGAAGAGCTGTGGGACCGTGCCGAAGGCGCACTGGCCGACGCCCTGAACGAATCCGGCCTGGAGTGGGAATACCAGCCGGGCGAGGGTGCGTTCTACGGCCCGAAGATCGAGTTCACCCTGCGCGACTGCCTCGGCCGTAACTGGCAGTGCGGCACCCTGCAGTACGACCCGAACCTGCCGGAACGCCTGGACGCCAGCTACATCGCCGAAGACAACGCGCGCAAGCGCCCGGTGATGCTGCACCGCGCCATCCTCGGCTCGTTCGAACGCTTCATCGGCATGCTCATCGAGCACTATGCCGGCGTGTTCCCGGCGTGGCTGGCACCGACCCAGGCGGTGATCATGAACATCACCGACAAACAGGCCGATTTCGCCCTTGAGGTTGAGAAATCTCTGAACGGTAGCGGTTTCCGTGCCAAGTCGGACTTGAGAAATGAGAAGATCGGCTTTAAAATCCGCGAGCATACTTTGCTCAAGGTCCCGTACCTTTTGGTTATAGGGGACCGCGAAGTCGAAACGCAAACCGTCGCTGTGCGTACTCGCGAAGGCGCAGACCTGGGCTCCATGCCCGTCGCCCAATTCGCTGAGCTGCTGACACAAGCGGTTTCCCGGCGTGGTCGCCAAGAATCGGAGTAATGACTATTAAGCGTGAAATGAGAAACGATAAGCGTGCTGTACCGAAGGCCCCGATCAACGAGAATATCTCGGCCCGCGAGGTTCGGTTAATTGGCGCAGACGGCGAGCAGGTTGGCATCGTCTCGATTGATGAAGCGCTGCGTATCGCTGATGAAGCGAAGCTGGATCTGGTAGAAATCTCTGCAGACGCGGTACCGCCCGTCTGCAAGGTCATGGACTACGGCAAGCACCTCTTCGAAAAGAAGAAGCAGGCTAACGAAGCCAAGAAAAACCAGAAGCAGATCCAGATCAAAGAAATCAAGTTTCGTCCAGGGACGGAGGATGGGGATTACCAGGTAAAACTACGCAACCTGGTACGTTTCCTTACCGATGGGGACAAGGCCAAGATCTCTCTGAGATTCCGTGGTCGTGAGATGGCCCACCAGGAGCTGGGCATGGAGCTGTTGAAGCGGGTCGAAGCCGACCTCGCCGAATACGGCACCGTTGAGCAGCATCCTAAGATGGAAGGACGCCAGCTTATGATGGTCATCGCCCCCAAGAAAAAGAAGTAATCTCCCGGGCACGGCAGGCCTGATGATTATGTGTAATTTTATCGAATGCGGAGTTCCAACATGCCAAAAATGAAAACCAAGAGCGGTGCTGCGAAGCGCTTCCTGAAGACAGCTTCGGGCTTCAAGCACAAGCACGCTTTCAAGAGCCACATCCTGACCAAAATGTCGACCAAGCGTAAGCGTCAACTGCGTGGTAGCAGCCTGCTGCACCCGTCCGACGTCGCGAAAGTCGCGCGCATGCTGCGCGTTCGTTAATTCTGGTCAAAGATAGAGGAAGTTACTCATGGCTCGTGTAAAGCGCGGCGTTATCGCTCGTAAGCGTCACAAAAAAATTCTGAAACTGGCTAAAGGTTACTACGGTGCACGCTCGCGCGTATTCCGCGTAGCCAAGCAGGCAGTCATCAAGGCAGGCCAATACGCCTACCGCGACCGTCGCCAGAAGAAGCGTCAGTTCCGCGCACTGTGGATCGCTCGTATCAACGCCGGTGCCCGCACCAACGGTCTGTCTTACAGCCGTCTGATTGCTGGCCTGAAAAAGGCGTCGATCGAAATCGACCGTAAGGTTCTGGCTGACCTGGCAGTGAACGAAAAAGCGGCGTTTGCTGCAATTGTCGAGAAAGCTAAAGCCGTTCTGGCTTAAGTACCCACGACAATCATCCGGCAGCGCGCTGCGCTGTCGGGTGTAAAACGTCATCGATAGGGGAAGAGCCTTCAAAGCTCTTCCCCTATTTTCGTATCTGGAGTCTGTACATGGAAAACCTGGATGCGCTGGTCTCCCAAGCCCTTGAGGCTGTGGAGCGCGCTGAAGACATCAATGCCCTGGAACAGATCCGGGTTCAGTATCTCGGCAAGAAGGGCGAACTGACCCAGGTGATGAAGACCCTGGGCAACCTGCCAGCCGAAGAGCGGCCGAAAGTCGGCGCGCTGATCAACGACGCCAAAGAGCGCGTCACCGAAGTGCTCAACGCACGCAAGGCAGCCTTCGAAGAGGCCGAGCTCAGCGCTCGCCTGGCCGCCGAATGCATTGATGTGACTTTGCCAGGCCGTGGCCAGACCACCGGTGGCCTGCACCCGATTACCCGTACACTCGAGCGCATCGAGCAGTTCTTCACGCACATCGGCTACGGCATCGCCGAAGGTCCTGAGGTGGAAGACGACTACCACAACTTCGAAGCGCTCAATATCCCTGGCCACCACCCGGCCCGGGCGATGCACGACACCTTCTATTTCAATGCCAACATGCTGCTGCGCACCCACACCTCGCCCGTGCAAGTGCGGACCATGGAGTCCACCCAGCCGCCGATCCGCATTGTTTGCCCGGGTCGTGTATACCGCTGCGACTCGGATATCACCCACTCGCCGATGTTCCACCAGGTTGAAGGCCTGCTGATCGATCGCGACATCAACTTCGCCGACCTCAAGGGCACCATCGAAGAATTCCTGCGGGTATTCTTCGAGAAAGAACTGGCTGTGCGCTTCCGCCCGTCGTTCTTCCCGTTCACCGAGCCGTCCGCCGAAGTCGACATCCAGTGCGTGATGTGTTCCGGCAAAGGCTGCCGCGTGTGCAAGCAGACTGGCTGGTTGGAAGTGATGGGTTGCGGCATGGTGCACCCGAACGTGCTGCGCATGTCCGGCATCGACCCGGAAGAGTTCCAGGGCTTCGCCTTCGGCATGGGTGCCGAGCGCCTGGCCATGCTGCGTTATGGCGTCAATGATTTGCGTCTGTTCTTCGACAACGACCTGCGGTTCCTGGCCCAATTCCGCTAGGCCCAATCGACGCAATTTCTAGGAGAACAGCATGAAATTCAGTGAACAGTGGCTGCGCGGTTGGGTAAACCCGCAAGTCTCCCGTGATGAACTGGTCGCCCGCCTGTCCATGGCCGGCCTCGAAGTCGACAGCGTGACCCCCGCTGCCGGCCAGTTCAGCGGTATCGTCGTGGGCGAAATCCTCGCCACCGAACAACACCCGGATGCCGACAAACTGCGCGTGTGCCAGGTGAGCAACGGCCAGGAAACCTTCCAGGTCGTCTGCGGCGCGCCGAACGCACGCCCCGGCATCAAGATCCCGTTCGCCATGATTGGCGCCGAACTGTCCGGCGACTTCAAGATCAAGAAGGCCAAGCTGCGCGGCGTTGAGTCGTTTGGCATGCTGTGCTCGGCGGCCGAGCTGCAGATCAGCGAAGAGAACGACGGCCTGCTGGAACTGGCGGCCGATGCCCCGGTTGGCGAAGACATTCGCCACTACCTGAACCTGGACGACGCCAGCATCGAGATCGGCCTCACCCCGAACCGCGGTGACTGCCTGTCGCTGGCCGGCCTGGCCCGCGATGTCAGCGCCCTGTACAACGTCCCGGTCACCCGCCCGGTAGTGCCGGCCGTAGCGGCCGCCCACGACGAAGTGCGCCCGGTCGAAGTCTCTGCGCCGGCCGCTTGCCCGCGCTACCTGGGCCGCGTAATCCGCAACGTCGACCTGTCCAAGCCGACTCCGCTGTGGATGGTCGAGCGCCTGCGCCGCAGCGACGTGCGCAGCATCGACTCCGCCGTCGACATCACCAACTACGTGATGCTCGAACTCGGCCAGCCGATGCACGCCTTCGACCTCGCCGAAATCAACGGCGGCATCCGCGTGCGCATGGCCGAAGAGGGCGAGAAGCTGGTGCTGCTCGACGGCCAGGAAGTTGCCCTGCGTGCCGACACGCTGGTCATCGCCGACCACACCCGCGCCCTGGCCATTGCCGGCGTGATGGGTGGCGAGCACAGCGGCGTCAACACCGAGAAGACCCGCGACCTGTTCCTGGAAAGCGCCTTCTTCGAGCCGATTTCCGTCGCCGGCAAGGCCCGTTCCTACGGCCTGCACACCGATGCCTCGCACCGTTACGAGCGCGGCGTCGATTCGCAGCTCGCCCGCGAAGCCATGGAGCGCGCTACCGCCCTGGTACTGGAAATCGTCGGCGGTGAAGCCGGCCCGATCGTCGAAGCGGTCAGCGAGCAGCACCTGCCGCAAGTCGCCCCGGTGACCCTGCGTGCCGAACGCATCACCCAGATGCTCGGCATGGAGCTGGATGCTGCCCAGGTCGAGCAGATGCTCAACGCCCTGGAACTGACCACCACGGCGAACGGGGCAGGGCAGTGGACCGTCAACGTCCCGAGCCACCGCTTCGACATCAGCCTGGAAGTCGACCTGATCGAAGAGCTGGCCCGCCTGTACGGTTACAACAACCTGCCGGTCCGCTACCCGCAAGCCCGCCTGGCACCGCAAGCCCGCCCGGAAACCCGCGGCGAGCTGCCGAACCTGCGTCGCCTGCTGGTCGCCCGTGGTTATCAGGAAGCCATCACCTACAGCTTCATCGATCCGAAACTGTTCGAACTGTTCACCCCAGGCGTAGAGCCGCTGCTGCTGGCCAACCCGATCTCCAGCGACATGGCCGCCATGCGTGCGTCCCTGTGGCCGGGCCTGGTCAAGGCGCTGCAGCACAACCTCAACCGCCAGCAAGACCGCGTGCGCCTGTTCGAAAGCGGCCTGCGCTTCGTCGGCCAGCTCGGTGACCTCAAGCAGCAACCGATGATCGCCGGCGTCATCACCGGCAGCCGCCTGCCGGAAGGCTGGGCCAACGGTCGCGACAGCATCGACTTCTTCGACGTCAAGGCTGACGTGGAAGCCCTGCTGGGTTACTCCGGTGCCCTGAGCGACTTCACCTTCGTCGCCGGCAAGCACCACGCCCTGCACCCAGGCCAGACCGCCCGCATCGAGCGCGACGGCAAGGAAGTCGGTTACCTCGGCGCCCTGCACCCAGAGCTCGCCAAGGCCCTGGACCTGGATCGCCCGGTGTTCGTCTTCGAGCTGGTATTGGGCGATGTGGTCGAAGGCCGCCTGCCGAAGTTCAGCGAACTCTCCAAGTTCCCGGAAACCCGTCGTGACCTGGCGTTGATCGCAGGACGTGATGTAGCTTCTAATTCGGTTCTTGAAGTAATTCGTGACAATGCAGGCGAATGGCTGACAGACCTCAGGCTGTTTGACGTCTACCAGGGTAAAGGCATTGATCCTGATAGAAAAAGCCTGGCCGTCGGCTTGACCTGGCAGCATCCATCGCGCACTCTTAACGACGATGAGGTGAACACTACCCTGCAAAATATCCTCACCTCGCTTGAACAAAGGTTGAACACCACGTTAAGGAAATAACGGCATGGGTGCTCTGACGAAAGCTGAGATGGCCGAAAGGCTGTACGAGGAGCTGGGGCTTAACAAGCGTGAGGCCAAGGAGTTGGTCGAGCTGTTTTTTGAAGAAATTCGGCACGCACTTGAAGAGAACGAGCAGGTCAAGTTGTCCGGTTTCGGCAACTTCGACCTTCGCGACAAACGCCAGCGGCCGGGCCGCAACCCCAAGACAGGGGAAGAGATCCCGATCACTGCACGGCGCGTCGTCACCTTTCGTCCAGGGCAGAAGTTGAAGGCCCGGGTTGAGGCCTATGCTGGAACCAAGCCATAACGACGAGCTGCCGCCCATACCGGGCAAACGCTACTTCACCATTGGTGAAGTAAGCGAGCTTTGTGCGGTGAAGCCTCATGTGCTGCGGTACTGGGAGCAGGAGTTTCCTCAGCTCAACCCTGTGAAGCGGCGGGGGAATCGGCGGTATTACCAGCGGCAAGATGTGCTGATGATCCGACAGATTCGAGCGCTGCTTTATGATCAGGGGTTCACCATTGGAGGGGCGCGGTTGCGGCTCTCCAGTGATGAGGTGAAGGATGAATCTAGCCAGTACAAACAGCTGATTCGGCAGATGATTGTCGAGTTGGAAGATGTGCTGGTGGTGTTGAAGAAGTGATCTGTCCTCGGTGAGTAGAAAGTTTTTTTCAAAAAAAGCTTCCACTTATCATGTAGTTAAGGTAGATTCTTCATCGTTCTCAGCAACATCGAGAATGAGTTCGGGGCGTAGCGCAGCCCGGTAGCGCACTTGCATGGGGTGCAAGGGGTCGAGTGTTCGAATCACTCCGTCCCGACCAAAAAACTCCAAGAAATCCAAGCACTTACGGGTGCTTGGATTTTTTTATTTCCGCCTTTTTTGATTGCCACCTCTTAAATGGCTATTCTGGTTGCCAATTGGTTGCCAGTTGAGATTGGCTTGGCAGATTGGATGGCGCATCTGAAGAGTCGAATCTGACGCGCAAAGTTCATTAGCCCAGCACAGGCGTCTGTACGGGTTGTCCGTCGAGCTCGAATCGCGCGTAGCCTTGTTGTGGTGGTATGCCACGTGATTGGTTTAGGTGCGTTGTGGTGTCCTGTATCGTGAGGCTGTTTGGTTTGAAAATTCTTGATCGCAGTTCGCGCCAGTTAAAGAGCAAGGATGACCATTGATGGACAAACTTTGGAAGCAGATCACCCAATCCGATTACACATGGGAGCGGGAAGCGCTGGAGTTTGCCAAGCGACTGCTCCCTGATCACGATCCGTATCGTGCATGGGCCAATTTCGAGTTCATCGCCCAGGATGGTTCAATCAACGAAGTTGATCTCATGGTGCTCACGCCCAAGGGTATGTACCTTATCGAGATCAAATCTCATCCGGGCGTCATTGCTGGTGACGCAGCCAACTGGGTTTGGGAAAGGCCTCTGCCCAAAGGGGGGCAAAAGATCTTCGATAACCCCCGCCTGCTCGCGCGGCGCAAGGCGCAAAAGCTGGCTTCGCTGCTAAAGGTGCAGCCTTCATTCCATCGAAGCAAGGAAACAGTTCCCTTTATCGATGCCTTGGTGTTCCTCTCTGCGGAGGACTTGATCATCAAGCTAGAAGGTAATGCGCGCCAAGGGGTAGTGAACAGGCAAGAGTTGCTCCGCGAAATCACGCTTATCGATGAGAACTGGAAGCATCGGCAGATTTCTGCCTACGCGGCCAAGGTCATCTCGCGTGCTGTCGAAGAGGCGGGTATCAAAGAGTCCGTACGTATGCGGCGCGTCGGCAGCTATGAGCTCCAGAGCCTTCTCTACGAGTCAGACACATATCAGGATTGGCTTGCTTTGCATCCAGACCTAGGTCTGCAACGCAAGGTGCGCATTTACCTGACGCAGGATAAGCCCGAGGAAGAGGTTTCTCGGCTCGAAAAGGCAGCCAAGCTTGAGTTTCGTTTGCTTGAGGGAATTGAGCACCCAGGTATTTTGCGGGCCTACGAATTTCAGCAGCACGAGAGCGGTCCTGCGGTGGTCTATGAGCATGATCCCAAAGCGTTTCGTCTCGACCATCTATTGATGCATCTGGGCAAGGATCGCCGCCTGGATATTGTTGAGGCTACTTACCTGCTTCGCCTAATAGCAGAAGCTGTGCAGTACGCGCACGGGCAAAAGCTCTATCACCGTGGGCTAAGTCCTCAGTGCATCTGGGTCAAGGAGCTGGGTGAGGAGAAGTTCAGTGCCAAAATCAGCAACTGGGCCACTGCCGAGCGAGTATTCGAGAGTGAATCGCGCAACATCAGTGCGCTAACCCGTCTGAGCAACCTTGTACATGAAGAGGCCGGGCCTTATGTCGCTCTGGAAGCGCACACTGGTGCTGCAGACGGTGTGCACTTGGATGTGTTCTCCCTGGGTGCGATCGCCTACCACTTATTTACCGGTAAGAAGCCCGCGCAAACCGATATTGAGTTACTGGACAAGCTGCGCCGAGGCAGTGGTCTGCAGGTTACCGATGAGATCAACGGTGCAAGCGAGGCTATGCAGTACCTGGTGCAGTACGCCACACACCCTGATGTAGGCAGCCGGTTGGAATCGGTCAGTGAGTTCATCAAACGACTGGATGACCTTGAGGACGAGCTTAGCCAGCCAAGCACGCTTCGAACTAACCCAACTGAGGCCCGTAAAGGTGACCTACTGCCAGGAGGCTTCCAGGTTATTCAGCCACTTGGCAAAGGTGCGTGCTCAGTCGTATTCCTGGTTGATTACCAGGGTCAGTCTCGCGTTCTGAAGATCGCTTCGACACCTGACCACAATAGCCGTCTTACGAGAGAGGGCGAAGTGCTGGCCAGTTTGCGGCACCAGGCCATTGTTCCTTACTACAAAACCCTGGATATCGTTGGCCATACCGCTCTGCTACTCGACTATGCGACCGAGGGCACCCTGGCACAGCGCCTCCGCCATGTCGGCGCTGTGCAGCTGGAGTTGCTTGAACGCTTCGGTGACGACTTGCTCAGTGCGGTTGTGCATCTAGAGGACCAGGCGCTGGTGCATCGTGATATCAAGCCAGAGAACATCGGCTTGGTGATGCAAGGCAGCGTTCTTCACCTCATGCTTTTTGACTTCTCCCTGTCCAGTGTCGGTGCTGACAATATCAGTGCCGGCACTCTGGCCTACATGGATCCGTTCATCCGTGATCCTGGCCGCCGCCGTTGGGACGACCATGCCGAGCGATTCTCCGTTGCGCTGACCCTTTACGAGATGGCCGCAGGCGCTTTGCCTGGATGGACGTCCTCTGAAGGTCTGCCACATCAACTCGAAGGTGAGCTGGAGGTTGATCGAACCGTCTTCGATCCGAGCATTCGCGATCGCATGGTTGAGTTCTTCAAACGGGCCTTGGTTCGTGATGTGCGCAAGCGCTTTGCCAGTGCCGGCGAGATGCTGCGTGAGTGGCGCAAAACATTCCATGACACGCGCAGTGAGTCTCTGCATACGACTCAGCAGCCTGTGGAGCGTACTTGCCCCGTCAGCGAGGCTCAGCTTGATACGCAGATTGGCCTATTGGCTCTGAGCCCACAAGCGCTGGACACCCTCAGCCGCCGGAACATCAACAGTGTTGCTGACCTCATCAAACTGAATCGCTCCCGCGTTCGAGTCTGGACGGGAGTGGGGGTGAAGACCCGTAATGAGCTTTCTGATGTCATAGGTCAGCTTCAGGCGCGCCTTCTGGACGGCCAACAAGTTCAGCAATTGGATAGCAGTGATACCAGCGTTGTAAGTGTCGACCGTCTGTTCCAGCAGGTTCTGCCAAAGTCCACCGATCAGACTCGCTTGAGCTTTCTTAACGAATACCTGGGTCGACTGGACGAGGATGCGCCCAAGGGTTCTCACAACGTTCATTGGCCTACGCCGGCAGCCATCAGCGGCCACCTCGGCATTGAGACTCTGCTTGTGCGCGAGCTGGTCGATAAGGTTCTGACCCAGTGGGGTAAGACCAAAGCGATTACGGACTTGAGAGAGGACATCGTCGGCCTGCTGGAGGATAACGGCGGCGTAATGACGGCGGTCGAAGTTGCTGACGCAATCCTGCTCCGTCGCGGCTCGGTGCAAGACAGCCCGCTGCGTGAGCGCTGGGCCTATGCCGTCGTACGGGCTGCCGTGGAAACGGAATTGAGTAAACAGGAGCCTCGTTGGCTTTTGCGTCGCTCCGGTAACCGCTTCCTGATTGCCGATAATCGTCAGGGGCGAGGGGAGGAACTGGCCGATTACGCTTGCGACCTTGGCAGCCTGGCAGATGAGTGTGCGCGCCAGCTGCCACTGCTGGCTCCCGTACGTACGCTTGAGAAGATAAGGGCTGTGCCAGCGCCAGAGTCATTTGCAGGCCTGAGCAACCACCGACTTCTGCGTTTGGCTGCAGCTGCATCCGAGAGTGCAGCCCTATCCAGCCGTGTGGAATTTTATCCGCGAGGGATGCCCGCCAAGCTTGCTTTGGAGTTGGCCCAGGGCGCGCTATTGGGCAGCAAGGCGCTTACTGTCAAAGATATTCAGACCCGCGTAGCCGGCCGCTATCCCGCAGCACAGGAGCTACCAGGCCGTCCTGAGCTGGATGAGTTGGTGCGCGCCCTGGATATCGGTTTCCAGTGGAATGGCAGCTTTGAGTTTGCCAACGGCGATAGGGGGGGGTACTGCCTGCCAAGCGCAGGGATGACCAGCTTCGCATCAGCCGGCTCTACTCACTACAGTCCGACTCAACAAGGCGAAGACGACACCACCACACTCAAGTCGGTTAAAGAGCTGGGCTTGATGCTTGAGAAGGTGGTGACTGCCTCCCATTTCATGGCGCTGACCGTAAGGCCGCGTCAGTGGTGGCAAGCGCAGGAAAAACTCTGCCGAGACTATCCGTTTAAGCGCATCAGTTTTGATGAACTGCTACTTCGCCATGTACAGGCTGTATGCGCCAGTATGCCCAAAGCGCCGGATTGGCAAGTGGTGCTCAAGGCAGACGCCTGTGAGCACAGTTCACGTGATTGGCAGAACCTGCAGCGCCTGGTGCAGCGCGCGTTACCGGGCATGGCTGAGGAGATTCTGCAGGCCGGTCAACCAGTGCTTCTGACGGAGCCAGGGCTGCTGGCGCGCTATGAGCTGGTGACAACATGGCTGAATGATCTGCGCCAACAGTTGATGAACGTTATCGGTCGCAGTGGCATTGCGTTGCCTGGGTTGGTTCTGCTCATCGCCGTGGATGCGCAGCGTTCCGCGGCCATGATCGATGACGTATTGGTGCCTACAGGCGCAGGTAGCAAAGAGTTTGCCCATATTCCCAGTAGCTGGCTTGACGATTCCCAGTCACTGCCTCAGGCAGTTAAAACCACTGCCTAAGAAAAATTGATAGCAGACCCAGAACCTTCAGGTATTGGGCCACATGCATAAGGATTTACCTGTGATTAACCGTGCCGATCTTCTGAAAAACCTGCAGTCCCTGTTACCGCATATTGAAAAGGACATCCTCGCCTACAGCGAGTCCAACGCGGAGCTCAGTGAGCATTTGCAGAGCCAATATCGCGCGGCAGTTGAGGCTGAACGCACCGCCGAGCACTTCGTTTCCTGGCGTGAAGCGCAAATAACCCAGGCCGCAGTGGCCTGGGTATTGACCTGTGTGTTTGTGCGTTTTCTTGAAGACAACGGCTTACTGAACGAGCCCGTGTTGGCTGGCCCGGTGAGTGATGCGCAGGGGCGAAATGCCTTGCAGCAGGCTAAAGAGCGCATGGTGGCTTACTTCAACGAGAACCCGACCTTTGAAGAGCGTCACTACCTGCTGGATCTATTCGCGGAACTGGAAAAATATCCGGTGATCGCGGAGCTCTTGGATCATCGCCATAACCCCCTCTGGCAGATTCCGGTTTCGGCTGATGGTGCCAAACGTCTGATCGACTTCTTCCAGAAGATCGATGCAGACAGCGGTGAGATCCTCCACGACTTTACCGACCGGGAATGGGATACCCGCTTCCTTGGCGACCTCTATCAGGATCTTTCTGAATCCGTGCGCAAGCGTTATGCGCTGCTGCAAACTCCGGAATTTGTTGAGAGCTTTATTCTCGATTACACCCTGGCGCCGGCGATTCAGACTTTCGGTCTGCCGGGGCTGCGCCTAATCGATCCGACATGCGGCTCAGGGCACTTTCTGCTGACGACCTTTGAACGGGTGTTCAATCAGTGGTTGAAGCGCGAGCCAAGTACCAACGCTCGTGAATTAGCGCAGCGAGCACTGGACGTAGTGCATGGCACAGATATCAACCCCTATGCCATTGCCATTTGCCGATTCCGTCTATTGATTGCGGCCATGAAGGCAGCAGGCAGCACTAAGATCAAGGATGCCCCTAGATTTACGTTCAATCTGGCTTGTGGCGACTCACTCTTGCATGGCCGTCGATTTGAGTGGCAGGGGCAGGGTATCCAAGGTGGCTTGCTGGATGAGGAAAAAAAGCATGTATATGAAGTTGAAGACCCTGAAAAGCTCAATAAGATTCTTGGGCAGCGTTATCACGTTGTAGTGGGTAACCCACCTTATATCCTTGTCAAGGACAAAGCGCTAAATCAGGCTTATCGTGATCGATATCCAACTTGCCATCGAAAATATTCACTTGGAGTTCCATTTACCGAGCGTTTTTTCGAACTGACAATCTGGCCGGAAGGGAATCAGTCTGCCGGTTTTATGGGCATGATTACCGCCAATAGCTTTATGAAGCGTGAGTTCGGGAAAAAGCTGATTGAGGAATATCTTCCGCGTAAAGACCTTACTCATGTAATTGATACTTCCGGCGCTTTTATTCCCGGTCACGGCACGCCCACAGTAATTTTGTTTGCGCGCAATCAGTCGGCGAAAGCAGACATTATCCGTGCAGTTCTCGGTATTCGTGGGGAGCCCGGTACGCCAGTTGATGCTGCGTCAGGTAAGGTTTGGTCATCTATTGTAAGTTTGATTGCAGCTGCTGGTCGCGAGAATGATTATATTAGTGTTGTAGATCAGGAGCGTAAGTCTTTCTCATCTCACCCTTGGAGCGTAGGTGGTGGTGGTGCTGCTGAGCTAAAGGATATTCTTGATAGAGGTGCGGTTTCACTATTTGGAAGTCATTGTTCAGGGCTGGGCTTCGGTGCGATTACGGGTGAAGATGATGTTTATCTTCTTTCGCGGAGTGATCTTCAGAAGCGTGCTTACTCAAGGTTTATCAGAGGTTTTGTTGAGGGGGATGCTGTCAGGGATTGGTCTATTACATCGAAAGTAGACTGCGTCTTTCCTTATGATTCCGAAATTAAAGTAGTGGCTGATCGTCATTTGGAGAGTAGCTTTTGGTCGGCAAAAACCATCTTGAGAAGCCGAATTTATTTTGGAAAGACTCAGGCTCAGAGAGGCCTGGCTTGGTACGAATATGGATACATTTCAAAGGATAAGTGCGCTGCTAAGAGCCTGATATCTTTCGCCTTCGTCTCTACCCACAATCACTTCGTCCTAGATCGAGGTGGAAAGGTTTTTAACCGCACGGCGCCAGTCATTCAGCTCTCCCCCAAAGCGTCTGAGTCCGATCATTTAGCGTTATTAGGTCTACTCAATAGCTCAACCGCTTGTTTTTGGGGGCGCCAGACTTTTTTTGGTCGCGGAGGATTTTCTGATGGAAAGTGGCAGGAGCGGGTGGAGTGGGATGGTACCAAGCTAAAATCTTTCCCTGTAGTTGATGATCCAAAGAGAAAAGCGCTATTGCTTGCTGAACAATTGGATTCTCTGTCGCGAGAGTTGGTGCAGGTAGATCCTTCAGTAGTGCTCAACTCTTCAGAAGCTGATTTGCTGGTAAGGTTGCAGGCTGCACGTCAGACTGAAAATCAAATTATTGGCCAGATGATTGCGTTGCAGGAAGAGTTAGATTGGCATGTGTATCAGTTGTACGGATTGATTGATGAAAGCCTCTGTTTTAATGGGCTTCCGCCTGCTATTGAGCTTGGTCAGCGAGCTTTCGAGATTTTGTTGGCGCGAGGTATAGAGTCAGGTGAAGTTGATACGGTTTGGTTTGAACATCATGGTAGTAATCCGACAACCAAAATTCCTACTCACTGGCCGGTTGAGTATCAAAGGTTGGTCCAAGCACGTTTGGATGTTGTGGAGAGCAACCAGTGGATCAAGTTGATCGATAACAAAGATCATAAGCGGCGTTGGACACGCGATGATTGGAATGATCGTTTGCACGCTGCGGCCAAAGAATGGTTGTTGGATAGGCTTGAATTGTCCTGTCAGTCCCCAGAGCTTCAAACCTGTGCTCAACTGACTGACCGTCTTCGTCGTGATGCGGAAGTGACGCTTGTGGCTGAGGTTTACTGCGCATCTGATCTGTTTGATTTACAAACGTTGGTCTCCGAACTGATAGATAGTGACAACGTACCCCAAATGGCCTCAGCTCGTCTAAAGCCTGACTCCATGCCGAAATACCGAGCTTGGCAAGAGACCTGGGAAAAACAACGCCTCGAAGACGCTATTGACTTCCATTACGGTGTAGATCAGCCGTTATCCGAGGAAGACGCTCTAGATCCTGAGATAAAAGCCAAGTATGGCCTAGCCCTGGCGCAAGCAAAGTTGAAAAAGGCCGAGCGAGTAGGTGACATTCCGCTGCCCCCGCAATACAAGTCCACCGATTTCCGTAAGCCCAGCTACTGGCCGCTGCGCGGCAAACTGGATGTCCCTAAAGAGCGCTTCTTCTCGCTGCCTGGTTGTGAGAAAGGCGGAGATAGCACCCTGGTCATTGGTTGGGCTGGTTTGAACCATCTGCAACGTGCTCAGGCCATTGCCGCCTGGTATCTGGATCGCAAAGAGGGCGAGGGCTGGGAAGCTGAGCGACTGATGCCCATGCTGGTGGCGCTGGATGAGTTGATCCCCTGGTTGAAGCAATGGCACAACGAGGTGGATCCCGAGTTCGGCGAGCGCATGGGTGATTACTACGAGGGCTTCCTTCTCGAAGAACTGCGTAATTTGGAAATTACTCGGGCCGACCTTTTGAGCTGGCAGCCGACTGCAGTGGCTGGAAAACGTGGCGGTCGAAAAAAGAAAGTGGCTGAGCAGAACTGATTCTGGGGTTTGACGCATGACATTGATTAAAGAGCTGATCGAGATCCCAGAAAAGGTTCAACGGGGTGATTTCGTTCTTAACCTGTCCAGTGGGTTGGCTGATGCAGCTATCAGCCAAACGCTTGAGCAGTATGTGGTGACGCCGCAGCTGCAGCGCTCGTTCGACGATGCCTTGAGCTTTATCAAGAGCACTGTTGTGGGCAACCAGAACCGTCAGAAGGGCGCTTACCTTCACGGCAGCTTCGGTAGCGGCAAGTCGCACTTTATGGCTGTGCTCCACCTGCTATTGCAGGGCAATTCCCAAGCCCGGGCGATCAACGAGCTGGCTCCGGCTGTAGCCAAGAATGATGAGTGGCTGCAGCAAACCAACATCCTACTGGTGCCCTATCACATGATCGGTGCAGCCAGCATTGAGGCGGGTGTATTGGGTGGCTACGCGCGACATATCAAGCACCTGCATCCAGATGCCCCAGTACCTGGCTTCTACATGAGCGACCGGCTATTCCGTGATGCTCGGCAACTGCGCAGCAATATGGGTGATGCGAATTTCTTCGCCACATTGAACAAAGGCGCAGCAGCGGCCGAGGACGATGGCTGGGGTGACCTATCGACTGGTTGGGATGCAGCCAGCTTCGATGCAGTGCTCAATGACCAAGCTGGCGCGGACGATAAGGCTCGTTTGGTCGGGGACCTCATCAGCACCTTCTACAGCTCCATGGCGGATATGGCCAACAGCGAGTACGGCGGTTACGTCGATTTCGATGAAGGCCTGCGCATCATGACTGAGCATGCCAAAGCGCTCGGATACGACGCGATCATCCTGTTCCTCGATGAGCTGATCCTCTGGCTGGCCAGCCATCTTTCTGACCAGCGCTTTATCGCCAACAACATTCAGAAAGTGGTGAAGCTGGTTGAAGCCAGTGAGCAACGTGCACTGCCCATGGCCAGCTTTATCGCACGCCAGCGTGATCTGCGTGAGTTCGTGGGTGATCAGTACAACGGCGCTGAGCAGCAAGCACTGAGCGACTCGCTCAAGTACTGGGATGGTCGTTTCCACACCATCACTCTGGAAGACCGGAACCTGCCAGTGATTGCTGAGCGCCGCTTGCTCAAGCCGCTCAATGCAGCTGCCAAGGCAGAGATTGACAGTGCCTTTGCGGCAATGGATGCTGGTTTGCGCAGCGAGGTGCAGGAGATCCTGCTGACCAACCAGGGCGACCGCGAGATGTTCCGCTCGCTGTATCCCTTCAGTCCTGCTCTGGTGCAGGCGCTGGTTGCGCTTTCTTCCGCTCTTCAGCGCGAGCGTACTGCGCTCAAGGTCATGCTGATGCTGTTGGTCGATCAGCGCGAAACCTTGGAGTTAGGTGGATGCATTCCGGTCGGTGACCTGTACGACGTGATTGCTTCTGAGGCTGAGCCGTTCTCAGAAGTGATGCGTATGCATTTCGACAATGCTCGCCATCTGTTCGAGCGCAAGCTGGTGCCGCTACTCGAGGAAGAACACAACCTCAAGCTGGATCAGCTGCTGGAGCTGCCAGTCAATGACCCCGGCCGTCGTGCCTTTACCAACGACATGCGCTTGATTAAGACCTTGTTGCTGTCGGCGCTGGTTCCGGAGGTGGAGTGCTTCAAGCAGCTCACGGCCAATAAGCTCGCTGCGTTGAACCACGGCACCATCAAATCACCGATCCCAGGGCGTGAAGCGCAGACGGTTTTGCAGAAGTGCCGCAAATGGGCGGGGCGAGTCGGTGAGATCAAGATCAGTGATGACTCCAACCCGGTCATCGCGATTCAGCTTTCAGGCGTGGATACCGAGAGCATTCTTGAGCAGGCGAAAATCCATGACAACGATGGCGCACGTCGCAAGCTGACCAAGGATTTGCTGTTCGAAGCCTTCGATGTTCAGGATGACAATCAGCTGTTTATTGAGCATCCCTTTGCCTGGCGCGGCACTCGTCGTACCGTAGAGGTGATGTTTCAGAACATCCGCGAGATTTCCGACTTCACCACCTTTGAGGCGCGTGGCGATGATTGGAAGGTGCTGGTCGACTTTCCGTTTGACCAGGGCAACCATTCTCCCGCGAGCGATAGGGCACGCATCCAGGAGTACGAAGCCACTGGTAATGCGACACAGACCTTGTGCTGGTTGCCGTATTTCTTCAGCCAGTCGGCGCAGCGTGATTTGGGAACCTTGGTGACTCTTGAGCACGTACTGAAAAGCGAAGATCGCTTCGTTTCCTTCAGTAAGCATCTGAGCCCACTTGAGCGGGCCCAAGCGCGGACGCTTCTCGATAACCAACGCAGCCAGTTGCGTCAGCGTATTCGTGATTACCTCATGGGGGCATTCGGTGCTGCACAACCGATCCCGGGCTCGCTGGATGATTCGGTACAACTGGAAAGCCAGGTTTATTCGTTGGAGCCAGGATTTACTCCGCAGCTGCCGGTGGGCAGTAATCTGCGTGCGGCCTTCGAGCACCTACTTAATCAAGCGCTAAGCTTCCAGTATCCGGATCACCCCGAGTTTGATGGGGAGGTCAGGCTGGCTGACCTAGGGAGGGTGATGGAGCAGTTGCGTCGGGCTGTGCATGCCAGTAATGGCCGCATCGATATCGACACGCCGTTGCGCTCTATCATGCGTTCGATCGCACAACCACTGAAACTTGGCGAGATGCACGAGCGGCATTTCATCTTCAAGGATGATTGGCCGAAGCACATGACTCGTGAGCTGGCCAAGGATGAATACGCTGGGGATCCAGTGACGGTGAAGCGTCTACGTTCGGCCATTGATCAGCCGACACCCAAAGGGCTGCCGGACATTGTGCAGAACCTGCTGATCATGGTGTTTGCCGAGCATGGCCAGTACGCCTTCTCGTTGCATGGTCAGGACTATGAGCCGACGCTCAAGGACATGCCGGATAACCTGTTACTGACCAAGCAGGATTTGGCCGAGCCGAACATCTGGAAGCTGGGCGTAGATAACGCCTCCGCCATCTTCGGCCTAACGCCTAACAAGCTGCGCACCGCCAACCATCAGAATGCACTGGAAAAGGATGTGCAGGATGAGGTTAAGCGCCAGCTTGGGCATTGTGAGGAACTGGTTACTGAGCTCAGAGGTGCATTGAGCCGGGTTAATCAGGGGACGCAATGCAATCGTCTGCGTAATGCTGAGTATGCCGTGAGTCTATTGCAGACCTTGCAGGGTAAGCAGGGGGCAGACCTGATCGCTGCGCTGGCGGATATTCAGCCGCCCACCAACGCGATGGCTCTCGCCAAAAGTATCGTCAGCGCTGCCAGCGTGACTCAGGCTATCCAGGACAATAACTGGCAATTGCTGGAAACCGTTTGGAAGTCAGGGGCAGCTGAGGCTCTGCAGATTAAGCAGCGTGTTAGTTCTGCATTGACCGCAGATGAGCTGGTGACGGCGCTGGCCCAAGCGCTTCGTCAAGCTCAGGCAGATGCTACATCTCAGTTGACGCGCAACGTCGTTCCGCCGATCATTCAGAACGTTCCGCCTGCCGATACCAGTATCAAAGGTGCCGGTGGCAGAAAGGTGCTGGAGCAGGTTCAGCAGAGCGGTTTGACCAGCAAGCAGGCGCGCACCTTGTTCGCCGAGATTGAGAGCAAATTGCAGGACGGCTACGTGCTGGATGTGAGCTACAGCATTGTGCGCACGGATGAGGCCGAGGATTGAGGTGATGTCGATCATGCAGGCGAGCGCGACATTGCCGATGCCGGTGGTGACCCAACTGCAGGCAGTTTTTCAGCGTGACGCTGAAGCTGACTGCGTGGCACTAGTCTGGCCAAACCCTTTAGCGGCTTTAGCTGTAGAGCAAGTTGTTGAAGGGCGAAAAGTCAGGGCCATCTACTGCGTCTCTGAGTTGGCGATGCGAGAGGCCTTGGTCAAGCATCACCAGGATCGGAAGGAAACCTCAGAGCGTCTTGTGCTGCTGTCGGGCTTTGCCGAGACGGATTTGGCTATGGACGTGTTGGCCAGAATCTGGCGCAACGAGCCGCAGCGGATAAGCCCTTGGAAGACCCTGCAGCAGCTGATTCGTGTCAGGGACATTGATCCTCGTCTAACACGCAAGCAGAGCCGTTGGGTAGCTGAGGCGATGCTCAATGGTGTTGAACGCTATCAAGGGAAAATCAGTTTCGGAGAGATTCTGGATGAGGAGACAGCCTGGCGCGCTATCGCCATGGCTCATCTGAACTACCAAGAAGCCACGTTGGATCTGCAGTCGGTGTTGAGTTGGAGCACTAAGGGTGATGTCAGTGCACTGATTAAGGCTTTACCAGGCGATATTCGAGACAACCTTGGGGATTGGTTGGCCCGCGGCCTGCCCGACACTCATGAGGTGGTATCGACGCTTCTTCTGAATGATCAGGGGAGTGATCTGCTCGCCGTCGCCTTGGCGTGCTCCGTGCTGTTTTCCTTGGACATTGAACGTCTGCAAGCGCTTGATTTAACCCAGCTGCATATCAGTCGTGGGATTTTCCGTGAGCGCTTTTTGGGTGGGAAGAAGATAGAATTCCGAGTCCTGCAGCCGCTGGGCGAGGTCGCAGTTACTCTGGTCAGGCAGTGGATAGGTGCTCTCGGTTTCCCTAGCTATGCACGCTTCTTGTCGAAAGCAGAGCAGATTCTTGCGAGCTTAGATATGCAGGCTGCCGCCGAGCACTCGGCACTTTTGCCTTGTGGTTTGCACGCGCGCTTTAGTGCTTTTGCTGCAGCCCTGGATGTAGCTCTGGACGGCGGCGACTCCATGGCTGCGGAGTCGGCTTTGCAGCAGATAGAGGGGCATCGTCTGGCTGGCTTGGATCGCTACAGCGAGACTGTTGCTCGGACCAATATGGCCATGCGCCTTCTACGTTGGCTCAAGCAGGCGCCAAACGTGGACGGAACTGCAGTTAGCCTGATCGGTGATTACATCGAGCAGGGTGGTTTTTGTGATTGGGCACGAACCGAAATTTGGGCTGGAGATGCTGAGGAGTCCCTGAGTACGGTGTACCAGAAGCTCTCTCAGCACGTTGGGCGTTACAGGGAACGGCAAAACCAGGCTTTCGGGCAGCAACTGGCAAGCATCGCCCGCGGTGATCATCTGCCTGCTCGATTCATTCCTGTCGAGCGCGGCCTGGATGATCTGGTTGCACCATTGGCCGAGCAGGGGCAAGTGCTTTTGCTTGTGCTGGATGGGATGAGCGAAGCCGTCTACCGGCAGTTAAGCGCAGACCTCACCCGTAATCATTGGTTGGAGCTACAGCCCGTTGGCGCGCAGGGCGATGCATGTCTGGTTGCAGCCTTGCCCACGGTGACTCAGGTCAGCCGTTGCTCGCTGCTATCGGGGGCTCTGTGTGAGGGCAATGCCAACGACGAGAAGAAGTCTTTCAGTAGCCACCCTCAGCTAAAAAAGCTGGCCTCCACCAAGTTTCCACCGCAAGTGTTCCATAAACAGGATTTGTCCCAGCCTGGATCTGGCAGTTTGCATAGCAGCGTTCGGGGGATAATTGCGGGTACGGAGCACCGAGTTCTGGCGGTGGTGATCAATGCGATCGACGATCAGTTGTCCAGTAGCTCACAAGTTAAGGTCGACTGGTCGTTTGAAACCGTGGCCTTGCTCCGGCATGTGATGGAGGCTGCTCGTGAGGCTGGCCGTGTGGTGATCATTACCAGTGATCACGGTCACGTGCTGGATCATGATTCAGTCTACCAGCAGTCAGCCGACGAGAACGGCGAGCGCTACCACCCGGTGGCCCCTGGCATTGTTCCCTCTGAGCTGGAAGTCCAGTTGTCGGGTGAGCGTGTCGTGACGGCGAATAAGCAGGTGATCCTGCCTTGGTCAGAACGCCTGCGTTACACCCGAAGTAAGAGCCATGGTTACCACGGTGGTGGTTCGCTCCAGGAAGTTGTGATACCGCTCGGGGTCTATATCAATGCCGCCACGCGGCAAAGGGTAGAGGGTTGGCGTGAGGTGCCTCGACGACTGCCAGCCTGGTGGTATTCGACGAAGGCCATTCAGTCAGACACGCCGAGCGCGGTTGATGAGCCCACCGTATCTGTCGAAGCACCCACCAAGAAAGCAGCTGGCAAGAAGCAGGCTGTGGCTGAGGTTGTCGAGGACATGTTCGGCTTTGCATCGCCAGCGAAAGCCTTGAGCAAAAGCGCTCCGGTGGTCGCTACAAGCGATTGGGTTGCTGAGTTGCTCAGTTCGCCGGTCTATGGCCAAGTTCGCGATAGGGCAGGCCGCACAGCGATCAGCGACGAACAAATGCAGGGGCTGCTGAGGCTGATGGAGAAGCATCGCTGGCAGGTGATGGAGGCGGTGCTTTGTTCCGAGTTGTTGATCCCGAAACTGCGGATTCGTGGGTTCCTCGCGGGAGCACAGAAACTGCTCAATGTGGATGGCTATCCGATCCTTTCAGTCGAGCGTGATTCCCAGACAGTGCGTTTGAACGTTGCAGATCTGAAGAAGCAGTTTGAAATTCAATAACTACAGGGTGTAGGCATGTCGATTAGCCAACAACGTCGTCAGGATATTCTGGACGCTCTGCGGCGTGGAACTGTGCCGCAGTATGGTTTAGATGCCTTAGCTGTTGGCTTGTTGCCCTTCGAGCGCGCCTTTGATGAGGAGCTGGAAAAGGTCAGTCGAGGCGGGGCGGTATTCAAGGCTATTCGTGGCGAGTACGGCAGCGGTAAAACCTTTGCGTCACGTTGGCTCCGTGAAAAAGCACATCGACTCGGCTTTGCTTGCGCCGAGGTACAAATTTCCGAGACTGAGACGCCGCTGCACCGCCTGGAGACGGTTTATCGGCGTCTGATGGAGCGTTTGACGACGCCAGATATGCCCTCTGGCGCCTTTCAGAATATTGTCGAAGCCTGGTTCTACACCCTTGAAGAGGATGTACTAGCCCAGCATGACATCGATCCGAACGACTCCGAAGCGTTGATCGATGCCACTGATTTACTGATGGAAAAGCGCTTGGGCGAAGTGGTGCGCTCAGCACCTGCATTTGCCCTAACTCTACGTGCCTACCGGAGAGCTCTCCTAGAAGGCCAGGAAGAGATCGCCAACGGGCTTTTGGCCTGGATGGCAGGTCAGCCGAACATTTCTGCTGCGGTTAAGCGCTATGCAATGATCAAGGGCGACATCGATCATTTCGGCGCGTTGAGCTTCCTGCAAGGTGTTCTAACCATACTCAAGGATTCAGGGCATCCTGGTCTGCTGTTGGTGCTCGACGAGGTTGAAACACTCCAGCGTATGCGCGGAGATGTTCGCGACAAGAGCCTGAACGCACTGCGTCAGTTGATGGATGAGGTGGACTCTGGGCGATTCCCTGGCCTTTATCTGGTTATCACAGGTACTCCAGCCTTCTACGATGGACCTATGGGTGTCCAGCGGCTGTCTCCTCTAGCTCAGCGTCTGGCGGTCGACTTCACCACTGATGCTCGGTTCGATAATCCTCGCGCCGTGCAAATTCGCCTTCGTGGCTTCAGCCAGGAGTCACTGGAGGAGGTCGGTCGCAAGGTGCGCAACCTGTATGCCGATAACAGCGCTACGGCTGACCGCATTCCTCGGCTGGCAGACGATGATTACATCGCTGAGCTGGCAAAGGCGGTGACCGGTAAGCTGGGCGGCAAGGTCGGGATTGCACCGCGGATCTTCCTGAAAAAACTGGTGGGGGAGGTCCTGGATCGTATTGATCAGTTCGAAGACTTCAATCCACGACAGCACTACGCATTGACCATTTCAGATGCCGAGCTGACATCGGTCGAGCGCGCTACCAGTGCGGCAAGCTCGGTAGATGATATCGAGCTCGATCTTTGAGCTGCCTGATTGGAGCTTTGCTGCATGAGTGAGTTCGACAAGCTCCACCCCGCCTTGCAGCACCACATCGTCAACTCTCTAGGTTGGAATGGATTGCGGCCTTTGCAAGAGGCCACTATTCAGCCTGTCCTCGAAGGCGAGCACGCAATTTTGCTGGCTCCGACGGCCGGCGGAAAAACCGAAGCGGCAAGCTTCCCCGTGTTCTCACGCATGCTCAGTGAGAGCTGGGAAGGGCTCTCCGTTCTCTATATCTGCCCAATCAAGGCACTGCTCAATAACCTTGAGCAGCGCTTGAGTTATTACGGGCATCTCCTGGGGCGAAGTGTTGCTCTGTGGCATGGCGATATCAGTGCCGCGCGTAAGGCCAAGATTGTGGCATCGCCACCGGACATTCTGCTGACAACACCTGAGTCGTTGGAGGTCATGCTGGTCTCCAACAAGGTTGATCATCAGCAGCTGTTTGCCAACGTGCGGACAGTGATTATTGATGAGGTTCATGCCTTTGCCGGTGATGACCGTGGCTGGCACTTGCTGTCTGTCCTGGAGCGAATCAGCGTTCTAGCAGGCCGAGAGATTCAGCGTTTAGGGCTCTCAGCAACCGTAGGTAACCCTGACACGCTCTGCGACTGGCTTGCCGGTAGCTGTAATACCCGAAGAAGCGTGATCAACCCTCCTGCAGAGAACAATGTGATTCCTGACGTCCAAGTCGATTGGGTCGGGTCGCTGAAAAACGCAGCAGTTGTGATTTCAAGATTGCATAAAGGCGAGAAGCGCCTCGTCTTCGTGGATAGCCGTTCCAAGGTTGAGGAGCTTGCAGTTGAGCTGCGTTGCCTAGGTGTTGCCACCTACATCTCGCACAGCTCTTTGAGCCTGGAAGAGCGGAGGGCTGCTGAAGAAGCGTTTTCTCAAGGTAATGACTGCGTCATCGTTTCTACTTCGACGTTGGAGTTGGGTATCGATGTGGGCGACCTTGATCGAGTCATCCAGATCGATGCCCCGTACACGGTTGCTTCTTTCCTGCAGCGCATTGGCCGAACTGGCCGACGCGCGGGCAGCTCTCGAAACTGTCTGTTTCTAGCTACCAAGGAAGATGCGTTTCTTCGTGCTTTGGCGTTGTTACAGCTATGGCGGCAAGGGTATGTCGAACCTATCGAACTGCCCGCCAGGCCAATGCACATCTATGCCCAGCAAACGATGGCGTTGGCGCTTCAGCAAAATGGCATCATTGCTGCCGACGTCGATCAGTGGGTCGGGCGAATGCCCGGTTTTGCTGGAGTCACGCCCGATGACCGGGCTGGTGTTATCAGCTATATGCTTGGGGCCGGGATATTGCACTCTGATGAGGGCCTCATCGGGATTGGCAAGGCCGGAGAGAGGGCGTTTGGTGAGAAGAACTTCATGGAGCTCTTTTCGGTGTTCACGACGCCTCCCATGGTTAAGGTTTTTTGGGGCAAGCAGGAGCTAGGGGAAGTTCATCAACTGACCTTTGCTGTCTGTGATAATGGCCCGGCGTTCCTTACTCTTGGCGGGCGCAGCTGGCAGACGACCTATATCGACTGGCCGCGGAAAAAGGCTTTTGTCGAGCCTTCGGAGGTGCGAGGTAAGTCGCAATGGGTCAGCGATGCACAGCCGCTGAGATACGAGCTATGTCGTGCGATTGCTGATGTGTTGGTTTCAGATCTTGTTCCAGAGGGGCTTTCATGCAGAGCTCAGGCCCTGCTTGCCGACCTGCGTGACCAATATGGCTGGATGGAGTCAGGTAAAAGTACTCTGATCCTTGATGCCGATGGTAATGCGATTTGGTGGAACTTCGCAGGCAAGTTGCTGAATTCGGCAATGAAGAATCTGCTGGCTAATGAGGCAGATAAGCTCATCGCCGACAACGAGTGCTTGAGTTTTCGGCACGTCTGTTCTGGCGAGGCGCTGGTAAGTGCTATTCGAGATATTCTTGCGGGTGATGCGCATGATTTGGCGGTGCTGCTGGATGAGGCCTTTGTACAAGAGCTGAAGTTTGCTGAGTGCTTGAGCCAGAAAGAGATTGATCGTGAGTTGGGACAGCGGTACTCAGTTGATAGTGACTTCCAGCAGTTCTGTCGTAATTCACTTGCAGTTCTTAGGGTAAGGGAAAAAGCCTGATGTGAGAATCATCCGGCTTAGCGAAGTCATTCAGACAACTGGTCTTGCTCGATCAATGTACAAGCTGATAGATAAGGTATGACGTTGTAGATGGGTATGGGAAGCTGATGGAGTTAGTGAAGTAGTCAGTGGGATTTTGATGGGGGAAAGGGATGGCCTGGTATCTGAATTTTATCGATCCGGGTAATGCTGGCGGCAGCGTCAGCATTCCGGAGTCGCCACCAGTGGTGTTGCAGCCGATCGTCTACGAGTGCCCGCGCTGCTCGGCACAATTTGGCAGTGTTCAGGCACGCCGTGATCATTTTTTCACGGCGCATCCGTACCGTAAGCCGGAATTACTGCTACGTGGGCAGCTGTTGGGTAATAGCGAAACCGTTATCCATGCACCTGTCCAGGCCACAGATTGGTTGTTGGGTAGTTGCCACAGAGTCTCTATGAATGGGCGGATGATGGCTCCGGATGAGCTATTTCAGACGCTGGCTGAGTGCCGACAGGGGTTTCATGTCCTTGAACTCAGCAATCAGGACGCCAATGAGCGATTCGAACTGCGCTTCTGTATTCCGGAGCTTGTGGAACTGCAGCGCCTTGAAGACGTTTTCAATACGCTTTTTCTTGATAACGAGCTGAGTGTCGATGACGTCCGGCGTTTTGCTGAGGCCTGCAAGTCGCTGAAGACAGCCAATGAGTACCTGGAAGGGGTTTGCCAATATCTCTACGGTGTGCTGGCCAAGGACCAGCGGGGCGGCACGCAGCTCAGTCACGTTCAATACAAGGAACGCTTCAATCGTGCGCTGGAGGCCCTGCGTCATGTGGAAAGGCCGCTGGCCCGCACGATACGCGGCATCATCAACTTTTCGTTCAATAGCTTCGCTCAAGCTGCTAGCCAAGCAGATGCGCCAGCGCTGGCGGCTGCAGCCAGCCGTTTTGCAGGCTGGGCCGGAAAACCTGCGAAGAGCTGTGTGGTGGAGCTGCAGGAAGCTCAAGCGCGCTTGCCGATTGATCACGCCACCGATCGAGTCTTGAGCTGGATGGCCTTGTCGAGTAAGCGACAGGAGCGGGAGCTGGATGAACTGCAGCAGGTCAGTGCCAGTCCCCTTTGGACGGCAGAAGACCGTGCCAAGGCCTTGGTGCTCTGGTCGGAGTGGGGACGCAACTGCCGGTCGACAGATGAGCTCAGGCGGATGGCGCGCCGATTGCTGAATGATGCGATCTTTGCCGGCTATGCCGAGCAAGTGTTGGAGAGAATGAACCAATGAGTGACAAGATGAGTAAGTTTGGTAGCGTACCTGTGATGAGCCGGAAGACCGGGGCTAAGGAGATGCTTCAGCCTGCCAGGCGCCAGGAAGTGCCGGCTCAGGAGGTTTCGGCAGATGTTGTCCCGGCCGCGCCAGTTGCCAGTGACTTTGTGCCGGAAGCGCTAGTCGCTGAGCCCCGCGGAATAGTAGTCGAGGACACTCCAGAGGTCGCCAGCATCTCGAAGCCGAAAGACAAGGAGCAGCAGAAGATTGAGAGCCTGGCTGATTTCCTTGAGCACTTTTATGTTGGCAAAGCCAAGTCGTCCTTAGCGGATGCAACGCTGCGCAAGCTGGTGAAAAACGCAAGAATCGAAGATGTTCGACGCTACGAGCTTCTGGCACTTGCAGAAGAGAACGATCCGACCCTGGAGAAAAGCCTCAATCTGATGCTGCTGGCTGCAGATCTGAACGGGTATCGGAGCATCGAGGAGCAGTTACGCTACTTTGCCGCGGAGGTCGGGCGGCGGGTACAGGGGCAGGGTAAGCGCTCTCTGGATTCCTGGTTGCCCCGAACCACGGATGATGGATTGAGCCTTGAAGCTATGGCCAACGAGGTCCGGGAGGCCATGCAGAAGGTGACCTCCTCCGAGGTGCCGGCTTCGGACAAGAAAAAAGCTCAGAAACGTCTGGAGTGTGGTTTTTATCTGGCCTGCCAATGGCGCCTCTATCAGGGCACAGCTCCCCGCGAGCTAGTCGGTATGCTGCGCCGCTCGATCCTTGCGCCCAATCCGCTGCAACGTGAGCGAAGCGATGGGCTGGTTCGTCTGCTCGCCAGCCAGCCGTTCGCGGATGTGCCGGGCCTGACCTGGCTGCTGGATGATCAGGCGCGCATGGTTCAGCAGGCCGATGCTCGGGCTGATCAGCTTGAGCGCGAAATGCGCCAGCTGGCCACAGCCAAGAGCCAGGCCGAAGAGCAGTTGAAAGCATGCGAGGCTGAGCTTGCCGACAAGACTACCCGGTTGGATGAGCTCAAGGCGCAGTTGGGCGATGCTCAGGAACAGTCGCGTATCCAGGAAGTTCACTCGAATGATGACTTATCGCGTTTGCGTGGGCAGGTTCTGCGTGTGCTGAACAGTGAGATGCCAATTCTTCAAGATGTGCTTATCGCGCTGGATCGTGAGCCACCCAAGGTAACTGTCGCTCGTGAGTACCTGGGGAGTGTGGTCGAGAAATTTAACAAGGAAATCAGTCGGATCAAGGACAGGTAAGCATGGCCATTTATGGGTTTGATTTTGGCACGACCAACAGTTTGATCTCGGTGGTTGAGGGGGGGCGCTGTATTGCTTACGTGGATGAGGATCAGGGTGGTATACCTCATCCGTCGGTGGTGTGCTATGACGGCGACGAGGTGATCGTTGGGCATGAAGCCAAAGACCGGTTATCCAGCCCAGGGCTTGGCGTGATCGGCAACGTGGTGCGCTCACCGAAAACCCTGCTCGGCAAGCATTCGGTGCATGTGGAGGGTGTGAGCCGTAGCCCTCGACAGATGGTAGCCGACATCGTCCGCTATGTGGCTGGGCATGCCCGGGATGAGCGACCGGGGGATTACGGCCGCGCGGTGGTGACCATTCCGGTGGATATGAATGGTGAACGTCGCCGCGATCTTCGCGAAGCGTTTCGTTTGGCGGGTGTGACCATCGATCAGTTCGTCCATGAACCACTGGCGGCACTATACGGACACCTGCGCGGCCTGTCCGATTTCGCCAGCGAGATCCGCCGCCTGGATCGCCAATACATGCTGGTGTTCGACTGGGGGGGCGGCACGCTCGACCTGACCCTGTGCCAATTGGTAGATGGCTATTTGGTCCAGATTGCTAACCATGGCTGCAGCCACCTGGGCGGTGATGTGATCGATGAGTCGATTATGCATGAGGTGGTGCGCCGTCACTGCGCCCAGCATGCGACTCTTGAAGGTTTGGATGTTGTCGCAGATGCCCAGAAAAAGCTGCTGGCGCGTGCAGAGAGGGCCAAGATCGATCTGTCGAGCCTGAGCCAGGCTCGGATCTACGTGCCCGATTACTTTCGTACTAACCAGGCAGGTCTCGATCCCGACCTTGTCTACCAGCTGTCTCGCGAAGTGCTGGAGGAGATTGTTAGCGGCAAGCTGGCCGAGGGGCTAGAAATGATCGGCAGCTTGCTGGGGACGGTTGGATTCGAAGCCTCGGATATCAGCCTTTGTCTGGCCACAGGCGGTATGGTAAACATGCCGCTGATCAAGACTCGTTTGCTGGAGATGTTCGGGCCGCAGCGGCTGTGTGTATCGGAAGAGGGGCAACTGATCATTTCCAAGGGCGCCGCCTGGATTGCCCATGATCGGGCTGATCTGCTGCTGGCCAAGAACATCGAGCTGGCACTGGCGCGCGATACCCGCCATGTTGCGATCAAGGCGGGCTCGGTGATGCCGCGCGAGGGTGCGATTCAACAAACCGAACGACTCAATCTCTACTGCACCGATCCGCGTGATGGCGTGGCGAAGATCCAGCTGGAAGTGCCGGCCCGTCGGCATGGCCGGCATGTACAGGCCAGTGATCCACGCAACAATCTGGCCAGTCTCAGCGTCAAGGTGGACGAGCGGAGCAAGCGTTTATTTGAGCGTGTCGCGTTGGATATGCGGGTGGATGAGAACCTGATTCTGCAGGTCGAAGCGCGCTCGACTGTTGTTAATGATCAGGATGCAACCGAAATCCATAACCTTGAGTTCGGGCTGAGTCTTGGAGGGCTGGGGACGATTGGACAGGCGGAGGGCCCAGCTCTAAAAAAGCCTGAAGGCCGGAGATTCTGCGACTCTAAGGGAGCGCTGTTGCTTCGGTCGAATCTGGCTCTGCGTGAGGATAAGTCTCTAGTGCCCGGTGAGTATCTGCATGAAGTGCAGAAGATGGCACCTCATTCCCAGGATGAACTCACGCCGTTGCAGGTACGGGAGAAGCTTTACTACGCACCTTGTAGCGGCTGTGGGCGGCGGAGCAACGATCCCTTGTGCCGGTGTGCTTCTGGCGCCACTGGCAATATTCGCCGAGTGGTATTCGATTTCTGATCGGGTGCTGCACAGGTAACCCCTCAAAGGTATCGTCGTAGTGCAGGTGAAGGTTTGGGTTTTCGTGAAGGCGATGGCAGTCCCCTTCGGGTGACCCAATCGGCTACCTTGCGGCGAGAGCCGTAGGAGCTCGCCTGGCAGATACCGACCTGATATTTTCCTCCTTTAGGTTTGGCAGTTCGTGATGCCCTGAGCATCACGCTGGCTGTACCGGCATAAAGCTGGCATGACTTTCCCGAGTGGTTCGCCAATCGGCGGGATTGGATCAAGGAGTATTTGTATTGGGCACAGGCAAGAAAGGCCAGATTGACAGCGCCAAGATCGTGATCGGCGAAGTGTTCTCACGCTTCTGGTTCTGCATTCCGGACTACCAGCGGGCTTACGTCTGGGGCAAGGATGAGATTTCCGAGCTGATCGACGATGTTAACTACGCCAGCGAGCATAACCCGGACGGCCAGTATTTCCTGGGTTCGATGGTGCTGCGCAAAGCCATACGCACCACCGACGGGGTGAGCTTTGAGGAATACGAGCTGCTGGATGGCCAGCAACGTCTGACTACCTTGATGCTGATGTTGGCCTGCATCCGTGATCGGGTCGCGGACGATCAGCTCAAGGGGGCCTGTCGTGGGATGTTGTTCCAGGAAGAGAACAAGTGGCAAAGGGTTCCAGGCCGTAACCGCATCGTCTATGACATCCGCGATAACGTGGGCAACTTCATCGAGCGATATATTAAGGTCGACAATGGCTCGTGCAGCCTAGATTTGCCGAGCATTGCCGCCAGCAAGAATTTGTCCCTGGCCAATATGGCGGCGGGCATGCAGACCATTCATGCCGGCTTTGATGACATAGGCCGCTTCTCCACAGAAGGCGACTTCGCTCGTTTCGTTCGCTATCTGCTGAACAACGCCCTGTTCATCTATGTGGCCACCGAAGACCTGGACGATGCCTTCCGGTTGTTCACCATTCTCAACGACCGGGGTATTCCGCTGTCCAACAGCGACATTCTCAAGGCCAAAAACCTCGGTGCCGTCACCAAGGAAAGCGAGCGCAGCAAATGGGCTGAGTATTGGGAAGAAGTCGAAGGCGAGATGGGCCGCGACGAGTTCGATCGCTTCCTCTCGCTGGTACGCACCATCTATGTGAAGGACAAAGCACGGGAAGGCCTGCTCAAAGAGTTTGACGAGCGCATCTATGGCGCTAAGCCGCCACTGCTGGCGCTGGGCAGCGAGAGCTTCGAGGCCGTGAAGGCGTACAAGGATGCCTTCGATGAGGCGATCCAGCTTGATGGCCTGCCGGCCAGTCTGGGGAATGCCTACCGCAACCGTATCAACGTGATGCGTCGAGGCCTGCCCGCCACCGACTGGATTCCCCCACTGCTGGCTTGGTATCGCAAGTTCAAGGCAGACAAGTTGCTTGATCTGATTGAGCGCATCGACAATAAGTTCTCGGCTGACTGGATCGTGCAGCTCACGCCCACCCAGCGCATCAGCAACATGAATGAAGTGCTCAAGGTGATCGAGGCTGCCGAGACCCCAGCTGAAGTGTTGGCCAGTAAGGCCTTCGACTTTGACCTCAAGCAGTTACAGGACCTATTGGATGGTGCCATCTACGGCCGGCGCTTCGCTCGCTATGTTCTGCTGCGCCTGGAGTACCTGCTGGCCAGCCATGCAGCGCCCCTGAATTTGCCCGATGACATTAGTGTGGAGCATATCCTGCCGCAGAATCCGGACGACGCGAGCCAGTGGGTAAAGGACTTCAACGAGGAGCAGCGCGAGACGTGGCTGCACCGCCTGGGCAACCTCATGTTGCTCTCGCGGCGCAAGAACACGTCCCTGGGCAATCTGGACTTTGCGAGCAAGCGGGTTCGCTACTTTGAAGATCGGGTGGAAAGCCTGCCAAACTCGCAGCGCTTGCTGGCGATGGGGAGTTTTGAGCTGGCTGATCTGGAGGTGCGCCACAAAGACCTGTTGCAACGCCTGAAAGACTCCTACGCTCCGGGAACGTGATTCGGCGCTTGGCAAGACCTCAGGCGCAAAGAAAAAACCAAGTCACAGCATGGCAGCCATCGGCTGCACATGCTGGTTTATGCCCGATTGGACGGGATGAGTTGTTGGCGATCTGGATCAGCGCTGTGAAGTGATGCGAAGTCCGATCCACTTGAGCAGCCAGCCGAATAGGCCGATTACCAGGGCGAAGACCAGCAGCACCGGCCAGAAACGTAGCGCGAGAACCATCAGCGCGACCGCGATGGCGCAACTGTCCAGGATACCGATCAGCACGAACACTAAGACAAGGAAACGGAGGCGGTACATGGATTATTCCTCAGACTCCCGTCACAAGGAGCCTTGCTCGGCCAGCGAAACACAGCCCTCTCGACCAGGTAGGTGCCGGTCGAGTCACTGGCTTTTATTTTGTGCAGGCGCATGCGAGTGTCCTGGATTGGTATCAATCGGAAGGGTGTAGCGCTGGGCTTGCTCCTCCAGTTTCTCGGCCAGGCTAGTTTTCGAAGATCGCTGAGAAGTGTTGGTGGCTGGAGATGGGCTTTCTTCGGCGGAGTAGAACTCTTCGACGATGGCGCCGACGTCCTCCTCGCTGTCCTCGAAGGCTCCATTGCCAAAGCCACGTTGCGCCGCTTCATCCAGTGCTGCTTGGTCGAAGCCTGCTGCTTGTCGTTGCGCATCGAGCTCATTGGCAGCCTGTAGCACTTCCACCATGTTCATACTGCTGCGTATCGTCAAGTCGACGTAGAAGATCGGCGTGCCATGGCTTTGCCGTGTCGACTTGCCGCGCAGGCGCAGTTCCAGGGGCAGGCAGGCTAGGCGGTTGCTGGAGATGGCTTGAAAGTAGTGCAGCCGTGCGGCCAGGGTGCGGATGCTATTGAACCCAGTGGTTCGGAAGACAAAACTGCCCAATGGGTCTTCATCACCAATTACCACGTTCAGCCGACCGTAAGGCTTGCAGGCATGGCCTTGGGCCAGTGGGCAGCCATCCGGTGTAGGGCAGGGCAGCGATTGGATGCCGTCTTTGGTCAGACGCTTGCAAGTTTCACCGTTGCCGACACACAACGGCCTGCCGGTACTACGGTCGAACAGGCTGTAGTCTGCGCGAAAGTTGAGGTCTGGTTCGTTGAACAACAAGCGGATCGGAATGCTGCGCAGCTTACCGTCCTGACCATTGCGTAGCTTCTCATTGAGTGGGTGCAGCAGCCAGCCGTCGCGGTTCTGGACTTGCGAAGTGATGGTGAACTGATCGTCCTTCTCTGGCAGGCGCTTGCCGTTTTTCTCGACGATCTTGCCGATGGAAATGCGCCCGAGTAACGGCGGGGTGATGGCTAAACCTTTGAGCATGGCGGTTATCCTTGATCTGAAAATAAAAAAAAGCCACCGGGACGTGAACAGTCCGAGTGGCTAGGGTGAGCAGGTTGTTTCAGGTAATCAGGAAGCGACGGGTGCCTGCTTTGGCCTTGGGATAGCGGGCCTGCAGGTAGGGCTTGTCTTTGAGCATCTGTTCGACATCCAGACCAATGCTGTCCTTGGATTTCTTCCAGCTGATGTAACCCTCGGCAAACTCTGCTCGGGTGGCTTCCCCCATGGCCTGCTGCAGAACCTGCTTGAGCTGCGCCTCACGCGTTTCCTGCTGAGCAATGCTCTGACGAACAGACTTGAGTTCCAGGAAGGTGCTGGTCAGTTCCGTGTGCTGGCTGAAGTCCAGGGTCTGTCCGTTATCCTCGGGGTAGAGGCAGCGCAATGCCGCTTCCGCAGACGCTGTGCCATCGGCTGGTGGCGGGGTGTCACCGACGACGTAATCCCAGAACAGCCGTTCTAGGTCAATCAGCCGCTTAATCAGCGCCTCGTCGCGTGTGATGCGATGGATTTCCAGATGCTGGCCACCGAGCAGCACCGCCACATCAGCCGCCCGCTCGCCAGTGACTGCAAGCTGGTGCATGACTTGCAATTGCACATATTCGGGCACGCCCTCTTTCCAGAGGCGTGCCCCGTTTATGCCGGCAGTCTTACATTCAAGGATCTGCACATCGTCGGCACCGATTACCTCGCGGTCGATATTGGCGAGCATCCAGGGCAGCGTTGGATCGGGATGCTGTAGCACTGCGTTGATCCGTCGAACCTTATGGTGGCTACGTTTGCTGTAGTGCCAGGCCACGATGGGTTCCAGCACATTGCCCCAGTACATCGGGCTTTCCTCATCCTGAGGATCGGCCTTGGGCATGCTGGCATCGCGACCGGTCTTCTCTAGCCACAGCTCCAACTGCGATTTGTAGGGATTCAGACCCACCGCAGCAGCGGCATCTGAACTGCCGATACCTTGCTTGCGGATCTGCAACCAGTCCTCGCGGGGCAGCTCCTTGGTGCTGACTAGGCGCAGGGCAGGGCGTTTCTTTTGGTTGCTGCTATTTAACGTCACTTTCATCGTCTTTACCTGCAAGTATAAAAAACGCCCGAGCAGCACAAGGCTGACCGGGCGCGAGGATTGATGTGAGTGAGAGTTAGGCGGCGAGTTGCAGAGCGGCATCCAGGGCGCGTTGCTTGATCTGCGCCCCCTGACCGAACCATGCAGAGTCCAGGCGGTACTCGTTACTGCGGGCACGGCGTTCGTGGTCGACGTACTCGGTTACAGCATTGAGCAGACCCCAGGCGGTGCCGCGTGCCGACTCCAGCTGGCTGCCGCGACCACGTCCTTCGTACAACTCCTGCACCTTACGCAGGGCTCGCTCATTGGGCAGTACCTCCGGCAGAACGCCGGTCGGTGTCGTTCCGCACAATACGTTCATGAAGAAACCCAGTGCCTCATGCCATTGCACTTTGCGTTCTGCCAGCGTCCGCATTTGGTACATGAAGTCGTCCCATTGCGAGACGGCAATACCGAGTTGCTTCTTCACCGTCTTGGGATCGAAGCGGGTGTTGTGCGGCACCTTGATCGCCCGGCTGGTGCCATCAAGGGCGATGGTCAGGGTGTTGTTGCAGACGACGCGCACGGTGGTCGGCGTTGCTGTGGTGGCCAGTGTGCCGTCGCAGGACGTCGCCAGCAGCAGATAGCCATTCACCTGGTCGTTACCCCTGAGCTCTGTGCCTTGCCCAGTACGCGCCAGTGCCCAGAACTTGCGCCCACCCTTGAGCACGCCGGCCGTTTCCAACTCGTAGCCGGAGGCCTCAGTGAGGTCGCGATAAAACTCCAACACTTCACGCGGCTGCACCGTGTGGTAGCGCTGCGAGACCACCGACAGCGGTGCTTTGGTGTCGGAGCGGTAGAGGACTTTCTGTTCGGGGAAGGAGTGAATAGTGCCAAGGTGACCGACAGTATCCGACTTGAAGTGCACCGGACTTTCCTGGATTTGCCAGTCCATGCCGGCTTCACGTTGCCAGACCTCGATAGGCTGTTTACGGGGAAGTTGATTGCCCAGGCCATGCCAGGGAGTAGCGCCAGCGTAGGCCATGGTTTCAACGAGATGAGCCATGAGAATGATTCCTTGCGAATGAAGGGAAAGAGCGTCGTTTCATCAACGAGCGACGCCTGTTCACAACGGCTTAACGGTTGACGCTAAAGCTGTAACCGCACTCCAGACATTGGTAATTGGCCAGCACCTTGTCGTCGATCTGCTCGCCCAGCGTGGCCCCGGCAATGCCCCCCGCGACCCCGCCAAACAGACCACCTAAAATCGCCCCGGCGATGCTGCCGATCGCAATGCCCACCGGCCCACCGACTACACCCAGTACCGCGCCGGCTTCCGCACCTGACAGGGCACCGGCGGCACCACTGGCTGCACCGCCTGCAGCGCCAATTAATCCGCCCGTTTGTTTCCCGAGATTTTTCGTGATGACACGTCCTGAATTACAGCTTGGGCAAGGTGCATACATACGCAGATCCTCTCTAGTGATGAGCGTGCTGAGTCAAAGCCTGGCACGCCAAATCCCCAGCGGCAGTTGATACGGTGGGGCGTTCACAGAGGTGATATAGGTCTGAGTTTTTTTTGATTCAGCCCGTACCGGATCACCTATGTACGGCAGAGCCGTTAATAACTGGCCATTTGAAGCCCTCGTGGTGACATGAATACGGTAGTGCCGTAACTTTTTACAAGTTGTCGGTATGAAGTGTCTACATGACTCAAATTTGCAGGCGGCGCACGCCTGTCGGCTCATGCGGCTTTGGCTTCCAATGGAAATGGAATCTTTTTTGATTTTATTGATTGAGATTTCTTGCTGTTTTCCTGGGGTGTGTTTGTGCTGGGTGGATATTTCTTGGGGGGTTCTGCATGTGCGGCATAGCTGCTGTTACGGTTAAAGTAGTATGCGTCTAATAAGTATCGATGCAGTAATTAATAATCGATGTGGTTGCTATGGATTTTACCGTAATAGATAGCGCTCACCAATAGAGCGCTATCGTGTTATTGGTTTTCAATACAGATAGTAGTGTGCAACGTTGATTGCAGGTCAAAGCGTAGATAGTCCAAGCGTATAAGTCGAAGCAAGGTGCTTGAATACACCTAGTCTCGTGTGCCTGCCGGTGAGTCCTCCATACACGACTGACAGGAAATTAACTATGTTTCATCATCAACCGAAGCGTCATCCAAGCAATACTAAACTCAAACTACACTACGGGAACGAATATCGTGGTTTCGCTGTGCAGCAGCACTTGACACTTGGTCCTCTGATTGAAAACTACTTGGAGCGTGGACTTGAAACCTTACAGCACTGTCTCTCGGCACAAACCCGTACCTTGGTCTGTCGGGTCGACTTGCGTTACCCCGTCGGCCAGATGAATTCGGATGCGCTCATCAGCAATGAGGTGATGAGTCGGTTCTTCTACCATTTAAGCAAAGAGCTGACCTGGGCGAGTACAAAGTATACGACCGATATCCGCTACATCTGGTGTCGAGAGCGTAACAGCAGCCAAGCACCGCATTACCACGTCATGCTGCTGCTCAACTACGACGCCATCGGGGGGCTAGGTAACTACGGGCCTAGCGACGATGGTACTTACAGTAGAAACAACTTGTTTCATCGCGTCGTGCGTGCTTGGGCCTGGGCAATTGGTTGTTCTGAGCACGAGATGTCAGGGCTAGTACATGCCTGCCAAGACAAACTCAGTGGGCGGGTTTACCAGTGCTTGGATCGACGCTTTCCTGACTCGCTCAGGCCGGTTGTCTACGCTATGAGCTACTTGTGCAAGACGTACAGCAAGGCGCACGAGTTAGGGCAAGGCTTTGCTGTGTTCACTACCAGCCGAATCTGAGTGCTGCGGCATACCTGTTCAATTTACCTATTGTATGGTCCGGCATTGCCGCACTATAACTCACCAGATAGGAGTCTTTCGCATGAGCTACAGCGATTATTGGCGTCGTAAATTTCTTGCCGAACATCCTGAGTATGAACAACAGTGCCAGGAGCTTCGGTATGAACCGGAGAAGTCATCTCCATCTGTACGGGCTGCTCCGCTCCCATGGGATGCGAGAGTAAATACAGCGCCGGAGTCAAATTGCACATTACCTTTACCTGGAGCTGCTTCGTCTAATTTCGAGGTCTCGGAGATCTTCCCGCATAAACGACCAAAGATGTGTCACGGCGTCACGCCAGACTCAAGCATCATCAGGCTTGCATGTTGCTTGCGCCAACGCTTGAAGCTAACCCAGCAAGAGCTCGCTGCGCATTTGGGGGTCAGCGCTCGCACGCTGCAGGACTGGGAGCAGGGGCGACGTCAGCCCACTGGGCCTGGAAAAGCCTTACTGCAGTTGTGGATCGACCGGCAATCAGTGGCCCCCTGAGTCGTTCTGACTGAGAGTCAACGTTTTTCCTGGCTATGGGGCGACTGGGTTCCGAAGGACGGAAGGGATCTGAACGGCAAGCAAGACTGCTATTCCTGCTACTAATAGCAGGAATAGCAGCTGCAGTGGTCCTGGCTAAATCCGGTGGGGCGGGGACAAGCTGCTAGGATGACAATTTCTAGATCGCGATGTTTCTAAAATGTCAATACGTCTGCTTAGCGTTGGAAAACCCATTTAGCACCCCTGACGACTCTGAGCGGCACGGGCTGTAGAGTCCTTCCCTATTGAGTTCGCAACTGAAGAGGGCGTGGTGATGGGCAACGAAACTAGTGGTAAATCAACATTAAGAATTTTACGCATTCGGCAGTTGCGAGAGTGCATTGGGCTGAGTAGATCGACAATTTATGACCGACTAAATCCAATGTCGCCTAGATACGACAGTACATTCCCAAAGCCAATTAAGTTAGGGAGGTTTGCGGTGGGTTGGGTTGAGGAAGATATATATCGGTGGATTGGATCTAGGGTCGAAGAGGCCAGGAAGATTTTGTCGTGATCTCTGAAGGTGTTTAATTTATGAGCTTCTCTAGCTTTGGGTCTTGGGGGGGCTCTGCTTTGGAGGGAGGCTTTCCAAGGTATATGTCTTTACCGGTGATAGTGAGTGCGGTGGATGAGGCGGAAGGGCATATAAAGGCCCCGAGGGCACTCGTTTTTTCATCTGCTCTGACGGCGATCGCTACAGCTTCTCAAGGTTTAATTGATGTTTGTAAGCCGAATGGACAAATAGTTCCAGCATCGCTGATGCTGCTGACGATTGCGAACTCTGGAGAGAGGAAGTCTACGGCGGAGAATATATTTCTTAGAGGAGTTCGACATTTTCAGGATGAAAAGGATTTGATTTATCTTAAGGAGCTTTCTGATTGGAATGCGAAGTGGTCAGTCTGGGAGGCTCGCCGGAAGGCCATGCTGAAGGAAATACTTCGTTCAGGTGATGAAGAGGGAAGTGAGGAATATCGGATATTTATGGCGCATATGGGTAATGAGCCGGTCAAGCCTAGACGTTTTAAGTTAATCTACGAAGATGCTACCTCAGAGGCTTTGTTTTTGGGGTTATATCAGAACATTCCTGCAGCAGGGCTAATTTCTAGTGAGGGTGGGGGAGTGTTGACTGGCAAGGCATTTAATGATTTGTGGAAGCAGAATGCCTTGTGGAGTGGGGATGCAATAACTGTTGATCGAGTATCGTCTGAAAGCTACGAGCTAAGAGCTCGTCTGACGGTATCAATAATGGTTCAAGAAAAAACCTTCTTGAGTTATATGACGAAGAACGGAGAGATGTCACGGGGATCTGGTTTGTGGGCTAGGTTTTTGGTTTGTAATCCAAGATCGACCCAGGGGACTAGATTGATTGGTGGAGAGAGGGTTACTTGGAATTGTTGCGAGAAATTCTCTGAGCGCATTGGGGAGATACTTAAAGAAAGCGTTGGATTCTTGATGGATCCTGCTAGGTCAAGGCTAGTGATTGGGTTTTCTCAGGAGGCGGCTCAAAAGTGGATAGAAATTTTCAATACGGTTGAATCGGCTATTGGGCCGGGAGGAAGGTTTTTTGGCATGGGTGATCATGCGTCAAAGTTGGCAGACAATATTGCAAGGGTGGCTGCCTTGTTTCATTTCTTTGAGAGAAGGAGTGGTGATATAGCTCTGGAGACCCTGGATGCTGCTACTGATGTGTGCTTTTGGTACTCTGGCGAGTTTCTCCGTTTGTTTTCATCGCCGCCTCAGGAAGAGATCGACGCACAAGAATTGGATGACTGGCTACAAGTAAGACGTGAAGCGGGTGAGAGATTTGTAGCAAAGAATATCATACTGCAAAAGGGGCCCGGGAAGATGCGAAAAGTAAAGCGTTTAGACTCTGCTATTGAAGTGCTCTCTGCGCAGGGTAAAGTTTCTCGGTCAAAATTTGAGAATGTCACATATCTCGATATTTCTCCTGGGTATTCGATGAGTAACTTTTCTCCTAGAACTATTATCTCTCCTTACAAGTCTTCAATTTAGGAGGCCTAGGTCCTAGGTGATGTTGTGTCGAGATCAGGATAGGTGTCGAGGTATAAATTTGTTTTGATGGTCTCGATTATGATGAATAGCCTGAAAGGCTCGGTTTCTTGCGGGTATGTTGTAAGTTTTGCCGTTTCGTGTAAGTCGAGAGCGCCACCCGTTAGGATGGCGTTTCATTATAGGTGAATATCGTTCACTGGAGGTTCTGGATGACGTCATCTAGCGATCGGACCTCTGCTAGCTGCTCTGCGCAGGTTTGCAGTTGATCCATGTCGTTTGTAGCCTCCAGCTTTTCAATTGCTGATTTCGGCAACTCCCCAAAGCGCTGTTTAAGTTGCAGAACTAATGTTGCTCGCACGCCTTCAATACGCCCCAGGGTGCGTGCGGCATCTAGATCCATCTGGCGTGACTCTTCCGTATCCTGCTTGGGAAACGAATGGCGCAGGGAGTATCCTAATTGTTCTCGATCCGCTTGTCGCTGACTGCCTCGGGTGACTGTGCGAGTAATATCAAACAGGACATTGCGAACCTGGAATTTTAAGTCTTCGAGGTTGGTGATGTCTAATATTTGGTATTCTTTGTTGGCTTTGAAAATGCGTGTTGCCATTTCGTCGGCAGCTACGGTTTTATCAAATTTTTTAAATTTAGGGTTGTTATATATCATGCCTCGGATCATGGATTCAAGAAGCAGTGATTTCATGCTATTAGAGGGCTGCTGATTCTTGCCCTGTCCCCCGGCGCTTGCTCGATTGCTGTAGTGCTTGTTTTCCAGATTTTTGAGTGCTTCGAGCATCGCCAAGTGGCGATTGGATAGCATCAGGGCATTGATCATATTCTGCAGGATATGATCAGTTGCAGCAGCTTCTAGGGAGCTAATTGGGATGAAATGATTTTCATAAATATATTTCACATAGACTGCTTGGCGTAAAGCTATCTCGGAGTGCTTGGATAGTTGCTCGTCAATCGCATGTTTACCTTGTCGGATAGTCAGCTCGATTTGTTGATCTTGCGAAGGTTGGATCTCTAGGCTTTCCATCCTTTCATACAACCACTGCACATGTTGTTGGTGTGCAGGCAAAGCGATCTTCTGCAGATCACGTACCTGCTTTTCGACGTTCTCAGCTTGGGCGAGTAATATCGTCGCTGTACGCATGTCTGGCTTTGGTCCACGCTCATTCCGGAAAGACAAGCTTATACTCCTCATTGTTCGAATGGGGCCTCAGTGTAGTGGGGCCAGCATGAGAGGTGAGATCGAATGTCTGTTGCTAGAGTCGTCTCTCGCAGGTTCTGTGGGCTATACGGGTGCAACAATATCTTATAAAGATGCGGTGGCGAGAGTCTCTAAGATCATTTGGTCCAAATGTAATCCAAGCTTGTGCCAAGCGTCAGCCATCTCTTTTGTATAGCTATGACGCTGATAGGTGCGTTTAACCTTGTTTTCTTCAGTGTGATTCAGGCACCGTTCTGCTACTTCAGGAAGTACTCCCAAGGCAGTCATGATAGTGGCGCCGGTGCGCCTCAGATCATGCGGGGTCCATTTCCCTCCGCTCAACAAGAGGGCTTGTGCTTTGGCGCTACGATTACTCATCACTCCCTGATCAGGCTGGCGCTGCCTGTCGCCAAGTTGTTTGGTTACGGTCTTGGAACAGACTGGGCCGCTGTCTTCCGTGTTGGGGTAGCACCAAGCGGAGTGACTGTTAAGTACTCTGATTTTTTTGAAATTCCGGATGGCAAATGAAGAGAGCGTGATGCTGTGGGCTTTTCCGTTTTTGCTGTTCTCTGCCGGTATGAGCCAAATGCCTCTGGCGAGATCAAGGTGCTCCCAGCGTGCATTGAGCAGTTCACCAATGCGGCAGCAGGTGGAGAGGGCAATCCAGATTGCAGCTTCGGTGGACGGGAGTAGGCCGGCTTCAGGAGTGAGCAGGGCTAGGGCGCGGATCTCATCATCGCTCAGCACTCGGTCGCGTTCGACTTCCTTGCCGCCAATCTTGGCCTTGCGGATGCTGGCAGTCGGATCGTGCTCAATCAGGTCTCGATCCACCGCGAACCGAAACATTTGTCGCATCAGGCTAAGGATCAGCTTGGCCATACGGTTTACGCCGCGAGCGAGAAGGGCATCGGTCACTTCGGTGATGTGCCCTTTTTTTACGTCTGCTACGGCTATTTTGCCTAACAATGGCAAAACGTCCTTTTCAAACATGCGGCGAACCTCTGCTCCACCATCCTTGCGGTTGATCAGGTCGACGGTGGCCCAGTGTTCGAATAGCTCGGAGACGCTTTTTCTTGCGGCCTGTCGGGCTTGCTCCGCTTCTGCGGCTGCTTTTTCTGCTGCTAGGCGAGCGAGCTCGGCGTCCCGGGTGGCCACGCGCGCCGCCTCTTCAGCTTCAAAATGCTCCCGGATATCCCGAATTCCTGCCTTGTGCAGGCCAGCAAGTTCCTTCGCTCGTTGGCCAGCTTCGGCCAGGGTCATGGTTCCCTCAAGCCCCTCACGGCTGTAGGTGCCGATGGGATAAGTGATACGTTCACCGATGCTGTTCGCGTAACGGAAATAAAAGAGGCGTTCTCCGCTGGTGGTGATGCGAGCAACCAAACTGCCATGCCCCCAGATGGCAACTTCACTGAGCCACTTGTCACTGGCCCCGGGTTTGGCGGTCATTTGTCGGTCTGTAATTTTGGCCATCTGGTTAGTTTTCCCGTTGCCAATTGGTTGCCAATTGAGATTCTCTGGTTGCCAATTCGTTGCCAATTGAGATCGGCTTTCCTCGAATCTCTTTGGGCTATTTTGGACGGTAAAATGAATAAAGGCCAGTAAAACCAAGGGGTTGAACATTGTGTTTCGGATGAGGCTGAATCAGATAGGATGGGTGTTTACCTTTATGGGGTGCAAGGGGTAGAGTGTTCGAATCACTCCGTCCCGACCAAAATACTCCAAAGAATCCAGTCACTTAACGGTGACTGGATTTTTTTATGCCTGATCGATTCTAACTGGTCAGCAATTTTGCCCCACTTTTTGCCCCACCGAGATGCCGATTGAATTTCGCGTGCTGGTTAGCACATCAGAATCCGTGAGTTGGGCTGCTCAGAACCGTTTAACGCTATGGGTGAATGGTCAGATGCTCGGGCCGGTCAATCTTGAATGGCCGTTTTCGACCCCAAGCGGACATCTAGGCTTGGCTGCGCAGACCTTGCAAACGCTGCATTGCCCAATGTGCATCGTCGAGAATCTCATCAAAGATAGCTTCCACCGACTGCACGGTATCGGCAAACACTACGGATGGGCCATAGTCGAGCATGCCAAGACTACTGTCGCCCGTCCGGTAGGCCTGGGTGGTGAGCGCCCCCATCACATGCGGGCGGTAGTGTTCGAAGTCGCTAGTCCCTGTCACATCCAACGCTGCGACTGCTTTTGCGCTTTGGTTGTTCAGAACCCTGTGATGCTGCTGTAGGCCAGTCTTCACTACGACGCTATCAGTACCATCGCTCTGGACCAGCAGATCCTTGTAATAACGGTGAATCCACAACTCCTCCGCGACCAACATCCGAGAGCCCATCAAGATAGCGTCAGCCCCCATCATCAGGGTCGCCGCCAGTTGGCGACCTGTTCCTATTCCTCCGCCGATGACCAGTGGAATGGAAATCTCTTTCGAGGCATGGGGCGCCTGAACCATGCTGCTGATGCCATGGGTACCAGGATGGCCTCCACAGTCATTGCCGACAACGATGACTGCATCCACGCCAAGGCGTGCAGCTGAGCGCGCGTAACGGACAGCGGGGACTTTATGCAGGACTTTGATACCCGCATCCCGTAATGCTGGAAGAATCTTTTCCGGGCTTGCCCCCGAGGTTTCGACGCAGAGGACTTCTTCCTCGGCAAGAATCCTCACGTGCTCTTGCAGGAGCTCAGCCGCCTCGGCTTGACTTGAAATGTAGAGGTTCACGCCGATGCCCTTGCCGGAGGTCAGGTCACGGCACATCCGAAGTTGTTCACGAAGCGCGTGCGAATCGGGGAAGCCGGCGGCAGCAATGAACCCCATCCCGCCAGCGTTGACGACTGCCGCGACGTAGCTCGCGTCCGAGACACCGGGCCCCATTCCGCCGCAAAGGATGGGGTGGCGAATGCCGAGCATTTCAGTAATGCGCGTATTGAACAACGGGCTTCGCATATTGGCTCTCCAGTTCGTTGACGGCACAAGGGGGCAAGCCGATCCGGACGAAGGAAGTCAAATCCACTCGACAGTGCCACACATCACGGGAAGGCTAGAATCTTATAGCTGAACAATTGTTCAGCAGTAAAGGCGAAGATCAGCTTTGGGTCGAAAGCAACCATTGGACTTTTGATTCAGGCTCAGTGCGAAATCTCCATACCAACCACCAGGAAGAAGATGGTCATCAAGCCGTCATTGATCCAAAGGTGCAGAGATTGCGAGTAGACGCGCTCACCGAGCCCGAAGGTCAGCGGGGTGTGCCAAAGGCTTTCATGGCTTTCGGCAGCTGGAGAGTTCGCCCAGATCAGCGCGGCAACAGCCGTGAGCAGTAATACGATGCCGCTGACGGCTTCGATGTGCAGAAAGCGTTCAAGGTTGGCGAAGGCCCGCTCCGCCAGTTCCTGGGCGCGAGGCACTTCTTTTTTTGCATAGTCACAGAGACTCCCGCATGGCGGCCCGACCTGCGCTGTTCGTTAACCTACCTCACTGCACCGTGCAGCTAGCACCCGCCGGTAGTCTTCAGAACAACGGGGACCAGATGAACGGCCACCTCGTGAGACGCAATGTCGAACAGGTCGTGCTGGGCGATCGTTTGAGATTTTGATCGGAGAACGTTACGGTTTATCTCCATTTCGAGCATGGAAGGTTCGGTGACCAGGCATTTGCCTGGCTGCTAGTCTTTGAGCAGGTCGTCGTGCCCGGCGACCTTGTGCTCATCGTCCCCAAAAGGAGAACTGCCGCAATGACTGCAGCCCCGAAGCCCAGGAGCACTCTCAATCCACCTGTCTTCTATACCAGCGCAATATTGATCTTCCTGCTGGTGGTATACGCCACGGCATTTCAGGAACACGCCCAATCATTGTTCGAGCAGGTTCAGCACTGGATCATCACGAACGCCAGCTGGTTCTACATTCTTACCGTGGCGCTGGTGCTGATCAGCGTGGTGTTCCTGGCGGTCAGCCGCTACGGCGACATCAAGTTGGGGCCGGACCACAGCGAGCCCGACTATCCCAAGAGCAGCTGGTTTGCCATGCTTTTCTCGGCAGGGATGGGTATCGGCCTGATGTTCTTCGGCGTAGCCGAGCCGGTCATGCATTTCACCACGCCGCCGGTAGGTGACCCAGGAACCGTCGCTGCGGCCCGTGAAGCGATGAAGATCACCTTCTTTCACTGGGGGCTTCACGCCTGGGCGATCTATGCCATCGTTGCGCTGATTCTGGCCTATTTCAGTTTCCGCAACGGTTTGCCACTGACCTTGCGCTCCGCGCTCTATCCGTTGATCGGTGAACGCATTTACGGGCCCATCGGCCATGCCGTGGATGTCTTTGCCATTCTGGGTACGGTATTTGGCGTGGCCACTTCGCTGGGCTATGGCGTGCTGCAGATCAACAGTGGTTTTCACCATGTGTTCGGCCTGCCGGTAAATGCCACGGTGCAGGTGATACTCATCGCCGCCACCTGTGCTTTGGCGACGTTGTCGGTAGCCAGTGGCCTGGATAAGGGAATCCGCATCCTGTCGGAGCTCAACCTGGGGCTGGCGGTCGTGCTGATGGTGTTCGTTTTGTTGCTCGGGCCCACGGTGTTTCTGCTGCAGACCTATATCCAGAATACCGGCGCCTATCTCTCGGACATCGTCAACAAAACGTTCAACCTCTATGCCTATGAACCCACCGACTGGATTGGTGGCTGGACCCTGTTGTACTGGGGTTGGTGGTTGTCCTGGTCGCCCTTCGTGGGGCTGTTCATCGCTCGCATTTCCCGAGGGCGAACGATTCGTGAGTTCGTCTGCGGCGTGCTGTTCGTACCGGCAGGGTTCACCCTGCTGTGGATGACGGTATTCGGTGACTCGGCGATTCACATGATCCTCAACGATGGCGTGAAAGACTTGGCGGCGGTGGTCGACCAGGACAGTTCCCTGGCGTTATTCGCGTTCCTTGAACACTTCCCGTTTTCCAGCGTGGTGTCACTGATCGCAGTGTTGATGGTAGTCGTGTTCTTCGTGACTTCGGCGGATTCGGGGGCGCTTGTGGTCGACATGCTGGCTTCTTCCGGAAAAGGCCATTCACCCCTATGGCAACGCATCTTCTGGTCGGTGAGCATCGGCGCTGTAGCGATCGCATTGTTGTTGGCTAATGGGCTCAAGGCCCTGCAGACGGCGACCATTGCCAGTGCCTTGCCCTTTGCGGTCATCCTTCTGATTGCCATCTGGGGTTTGTTCAAGGCCCTCAGCCTGGATGCGACCCGCCGCGGTTTGCGCAACCAGGCATTGCCCGGCCCTCGACATACCCGGCACCCGCACGGCGGTTGGCAACGCCGCTTGCGTAATATCGCCATGATGCCGCGCCGATCGCATGTCAATCGTTTCATCGCCGAGGTGGTTCAGCCTGCCTGTGAAGAGGTCGCCCTCGAACTGCGCAAGCAAGGTTATGAAGTGACGGTGAGTGAGCGGGAGGACGGGCGCGTGACCCTTGAGCTTTCTCATGCCGGCGAGGGGCGCTTCCTCTATGAAGTGCGGCCGCGCGCATTCAATACCCCCAGCTTCATCATGCGTGATACCGAGGACGGCGCCGATGCCCGCAAGTACTTCCGTGCCGAAGTGCACCTGCGCGAGGGTGGCCAGGACTATGACATCATGGGGTGGAGCCGCGATGATGTGATCGGGGATATCCTGGACCAATACGAGCGCCACCTTCACTACCTGCATGTGGTGAGCTGAAGGGCTGCTGGCATTGCTCTGATCAGAGGATCAGGGCAATGCCGCGTGCTGCGCCGTGCCTGAGGGCCGTTCGCAGGCCCAGAAATCCACGGCGGCGACGTCCTTGCTGGGCGGCCCCAGCCAGTAGGAAAGCGGCCGGCACCCATCGGCAGTACACAGTTCATAGTCACCGACCTCAGGGGTGCGTCCTGCGTGCAAGGGTTGCAGTGGCGGTAACTGGCGATGATAAACCCACGCACCATCGCGAAGCTGGGCATCGTCCGGGATCTCCATGCCAGCACCGTTTCCGTGGACCCGTGCCTCCGTCAGTATCAGGCCCGCAGGCGTCAGCCGATAGTCTTCTTCCCAGCGAATCTTCTCGATGCTGTGCTGCCACGCCAGGGTGAAGTCATGTATCGGCAAGCTTACCCAAGCCCCGCCTGCGAGTCCGAGACAAAGGCCGATCATGCCGTCTGTCCGGCGCCTGGCCGGTGACGCCAGGCATGCCAGCCGAGCACCGTCAAACCAAGGACGAAGCCCACCTCATCGCTGATGGGCAAGGCAAGAATCAGTGAAACACCGCCAAGGAACGCCAGAAGGCGCTCCCACCACCGCATCGGCGCGCGGAAATGACCGATCGACGCGCATCCCCAGAGTGCCACGGCCAATACCGCCTTGAGCAGCATGTACAACGTGGCACCCACACTGTCGCCCTGCATCATCAGGGCGGGGTCATACACCGCCATGAATGGCACCACAAACCCTGCCAGTGCGATGCGTACCGCCCAGAAACTGATCAACAGCCCTTTCTCCTTGGCAATGGGGGCGGCGGCAAAGCAGGCCAGCGCGACCGGCGGCGTCAGGTCGGCGAGGATACCGAAATAGAACACGAACATGTGCGAGACAATTAGCGGTACCCCGAGCTCTAACAGTGCCGGTGCAGCGATGGAGCTGGTGATGATGTAGTTGGGGATGGTCGGGATACCCATGCCCAGCACCAGGCAGGTCAGCATGGTCAAAATCAGTGAGAGGAACAGATTGTCCCTTCCCAGATCGAGTATGTAGCCGGCAAACGTTGTGGCCAGACCGGTCAGGGAGATGACACCGATGATGACCCCAACCAGCGCGCAGGCAATGCCTACCGGTACGGCATGTCGGGCGCCTTCGACCAAGGCCAGGACACAGGCACGAAGCGTGGCGCGACCGCCCTGAACGAGGGCACACGCGAGGGCAAGGACCGCAATCACCAACAGGATGACGCCAATCCCCATGTGGAAAAAGCCTGAACACAGCAGCCCCAGCGCTATCCAGAAAGCGGCACGCAGCCAGGTATTGTTGGCTCGCAGGATAATGGCCGAACCGAGAATGACGATGGCAGTCAGGGCCAGGCCAACCATGCCGGAATACAGTGGCGTGCGCCCAGAGAACAGCAAAGCCACCAGCACCAACAGCGGCACCAGCAAGAACCAGCGTTGACGCAGAGCGTCCCAGGCGCTTGGGCACTGATCGCGGGGCAAACCATGCAACTGGCTGCGACGCGCTTCCAGATGAACCATCCAGTAGACCGAACCGAAGTACAGCAGTGCCGGAATGAGTGCGGCCTTTGCCACTTCGGCATACGGCACATTGATCGTTTCGGCCATGATGAATGCCACCGCGCCCATCACAGGCGGCATCAACTGGCTACCCATGCTGGAAGTCGCCTCGACGCCACCGGCAAACGCGGGCTTGTATCCGAAGCGCTTCATCAGTGGAATGGTGAATTGCCCAGTGGTCACCACGTTGGCCACCCCTGATCCGGTAATGGTGCCCATCAACGCCGATGAAAACACCGAAACCTTGGCGGGGCCGCCACTGCGATGCCCGAACAGCCCCATCGCGAAATCGGTGAACAGGCGAATCATGCCTGCCTGCTCGAGGAAGGCGCCAAACAGGATGAACAAGTAGATATAGGTCGCCGAGACATACGTCGGTGTGCCGTACAGCCCCTCGGTGCCGAAAGCCAGTTGATTGACGATCTGGTCTAGTCCGTAGCCGCGATGCGCGAGTTCACCTGGCAGGTACTGACCGAGCAAGCCATAGGCCAGAAACAACGCACAGATGATCGGCAGTGCAATGCCCATGACACGTCGCGCCGCTTCGAACACCAGGCCGATCAAGACCAGGCCCACTGCCAGGTCCTCCGGTGTCAGCTCACCAGAGCGTTGGATCAGTTCGCCTTCGAAGTACCACTGATAGGCGGCAGTAGCCATGCCCGCAAGGCCCAACAGCCAGGCCAGTGGCTGCCAAGGACGGCGATCGCCCACGAACGAATAGCTCAGGTACACCACTATAAGCAAGAATCCCACATGGACCGACCGCAACACTTGGGTGGAGATCAGGGGGAAAGCCGCCGTGGCAATCTGAAAGATTGAAAAGGCCAGTGCCACGGCAAAAAGCGTGGCTGGCCACCGATCGGTACTGGCTTGCAGGCCTTGCGAGGTATCGCTCATAAGTTGCCACCCTCATCGCGTGGATTGGCAATCAGGGAAGCAGGTTTTTCTCCTTGTAGTACCGCTCAGCGCCCGGATGCAGGGGAATAGGCAGGTTTCTGGCCGCGTTTTGTGCCTGAATGTCTTTGGCTGCGGCATGGGCAGTGACCAGCCGTGGCAGGTTTTCAAAGATCAGTTTGGTCATTTGGTAAGCCAGGTCATCGCTGACATCCGCGCGGGTGACCAAGACATTGTTGATGGCGACTGTCGGCACGTCGTTATCCTGGCCATCGTAGGTTTTGGCGGGAATGGTGGCTTGTTGATAGGCGTTGTTGCCGATTTTGCTCACCACGTCTGCCGGGACAGGTACGAACACTACCGGCAGGGTGGCCGCCAGATCACGAATTGCCGCCTGGCCAAGTCCCGAGGATTGGAGGGTGGCATCGAGTTGGCGGTTCTTGATCAATTCCACCGATTCGGAGTAGGGCAGGTATTCGACTTTGCCCATGTCCTGATAGCTCAAACCTGCAGCCTTGAAGATCGCTCTGGCGTTCAGTTCAGTACCGGACTTTGGCGCTCCCACCGAGATGCGCTTACCTTTCAGGTCCTCGAGGGACGTGATCCCCGACTGCTTGCTGGCGACGATCTGGATGTAGTTGGGGTACGTCCCGGCTATGGCGCGCAGTTGCTTCAAGGGCGTTTTAAAGCCAGCCTGCGCATCCCCATTCCAGGCGTCCGCTACCGAATCGGCGAGTGCGAACGCCAATTCACCGCGGCCCGCTTGCAGAAGATTGAGGTTCTCTACTGACGCCTTGGTCGCTTGTACCGAGGTTTTGCTCCCTTCGATGCCATGGCTGTAGATCTGCGATATTCCCACGCCAACGGGGTAATAGACGCCGCTGGTGCCCCCCGTGAGGATGTTGATGAACGTTGGAGCGGCTTGCGAGGCTGTGCTAACGGCCATGGCGGCGCTGGCCAATGCCAGGCGAAGGAATCGATTCATGACGACGCTCTCCACTTATTGTTGTTATTCCTACGCCAGTAAACCTAGAACGAATATGCATGGCCTGCCCAATTATGTGACTCATGGGATGCCTGGCGATCAATCTGTAACCACAAGCTGAAATCCGATCGACCTCCTATGGCCTGCGAGCGTCAGAGGGTGAGGAAAGTGGATCATCTGAGGATCATGAGGAGGCTACCTGGCGCCGCGCTCATGGCAGCCGGCGTCGTGAAGTTGCCACTTCCGAATTCGTACACGAACACCGGAGAGAATGAGAGGGGATGCGCGCCACCGGAGGTATCGCCTGCTTCCCAATAGGTGTATCCCGCATCCCAATAACCTGTCAGGCGACCGGTGTTCGACTCCAACCAGGTTTTGTCCCAGGCAAATCCTGCGCCTGCTCGGGCAGTAAACCCTCCTTGGGAGGTTGCGCCCACTGCACCAGAGAGTTCAGTTGCTCCTGCAGAAAATGCTGCCAAGGAAAGCACCGCTGCTACGGCACAAGCCGTGACACCTGACTACGGGCGAGCCCTTTCCCCGAAGCGGGCCTGCCCAGGGGCGTAGCACGAGGTTCGCTGGCTCGGTTTTCTGTGGGCATGGGAATACCTCGGAGCCAGCCTTGAGGCCGGCTAAGCTGAATGTGTCTGGAATAGGAGGAATGGCGATGACCAGAAAATTCATCTGCCTGAACTGTGAGGAAGAAACAGACGCTGAGTTGAAGCACGACGAGGGATTGGATCGCCAGGTTTTCTTTTGTCAGCAGTGCGGGGCTAAGCATGTAGCTGTCATGGAGTCTCGTGCACCTGGCGGCCCACTAGAAATGCAGTTCCGGCTAGTCGAAGACTAGGCCGCTGCAGCTTGTCGGTCAGCTACGCGCCAAGGGTCGTTGGCGCGCGGAAGGGCTGCCATTGGAGGCGGGCTTACGCTGTTCCCGCACCTGTCACCTGCTAGGTCTTGGTGAACGGCTTGCCGTCAGCGCCTTTGTCGATGATGAGTCGGCAGGGAACAGTTGCAGCATCAGCGGCGCGTTGCTGCGCGTCAGCACAATGAAGAGCCGCACCCGGTGCTGCAGCACGCCGAGGTCGGCGCAGTCCACTGTGTGCGGGAGGGTGTCAGAAATTTTGTGTTCGGGCATAACATGAGTAAGAGGTGCATGTATGCCAACCAAAAAGAAATCTGAACGCCAACCAGTGCGAGAG
>NZ_JBIVID010000009.1:246791-270145 GCF_044749525.1 Pseudomonas sp. NPDC089395 | reverse complement strand
GTAGTGAAACGATGCATCGCCGATGGTAGTGTGGGGTTTCCCCATGTGAGAGTAGGTCATCGTCAAGATTCATTTCGCAAAACCCCTATCTGCGCGAGCAGGTAGGGGTTTTGTCTTTGCTGTGTATTGAATCAGGCCGTCCGGAGCCTTTCCGGGATGCCCTTTTCCTATGCAAGCCCACTACCCATAGCTATCATGCCAGCCTTATTCCAAGTCGAGACTGGCATGCTGAAGTTGTTGAATCTCCTCAAGGATGGCCGGTTCCATTCCGGTGAAGCCTTGGGGGCAGCCCTCGGTGTAAGTCGCAGCGCTGTCTGGAAGCAGCTGCAGCACCTGGAGAGTGAGCTGAACCTCACCATTCACAAGGTTCGCGGGCGCGGTTACCAGCTCGCGGCTCCCCTGGCTTTGCTCGATGCGCAGGCTATCGCCGAGTTCGCCGAGGGCGAGCAGTGGCCCGTTTTTATCCACGACAGCATTGATTCGACCAATGCGGAAGGCCTGAGGCTTGCTGGCCTTGGCCAGGTGGCGCCTTTCCTGGTGCTGGCCGAGCGCCAAAGCGCCGGGCGCGGGCGCCGCGGCCGGCAGTGGGTGAGCCCGTTCGGCGAAAACCTTTACTACAGCCTGGTATTGCGAATCGACGGTGGCATGCGCCAGCTCGAGGGCTTGAGCCTGGTGGTGGGCTTGGCGGTTATGCGCACGCTGCAGGCTTTCGGCGTAAAGGATGTCGGGCTCAAGTGGCCAAACGATGTGCTTGTACGTGGGCGCAAGGTAACTGGCATCCTCCTTGAGCTGGTCGGGGACCCGGCTGACGTCTGCCATGTCGTGCTAGGGGTCGGCATCAATGTAAACATGCAGGCCAATGAGCATGTCGACCAGGCGTGGACCTCGATGCGGCGTGAGACCGGTGCGGCAATTGATCGCAATCGCCTTGTCGCGATGCTCAGCCAGCAACTGCAGCACGAACTGACACGCCATCGCCGTTATGGTTTTGCCGCTTTCCAGGAAGAATGGGAGCAGGCGCATCTCTGGCAGGGCTGTAACGTATCGCTCATCGCCGGCAGCACGCGCATCGATGGTGTGGTGCTGGGCGTCGACGGGCAGGGCGGCTTGCGTCTTGAAGTCGAAGGTGTTGAAAAGAGCTTCAGCGGTGGAGAGCTCAGTTTGAGGTTGCGTGATGATTCTTGAGCTCGATTGCGGTAACAGCTTCATCAAGTGGCGGGTGATTCACACTGCCGACGCCACTATCGTGGGCGGCGGCATTGTCGATTCGGATCAGGCACTGCTCGCTCAGGTGAGTGCCTTGACGTCGGTGCGGTTGACTGCTTGCCGCATCGTCAGCGTGCGCAGCGAAGAAGAGACGACAGCGCTCTGTGCATTGATTGCCCAGGCCTTCGGTGTTGCCGCCCAGGTTGCGCAGCCAGCGCAGGCAATGGCTGGGGTACGTAATGGCTATGAAGATTACCAGCGTCTGGGGATGGATCGCTGGTTGGCTGCCTTGGGGGCGTTCCACCTGTCCAAGGGCGCTTGCCTGGTGATCGATTTGGGTACGGCCGCCAAGGCCGACTTCATTGCTGCCGATGGCGAGCACCTGGGCGGTTACATTTGCCCCGGCATGCCGCTGATGCGTAGCCAGTTGCGCACGCATACCCGGCGTATCCGCTATGACGATGCTTCGGCCGAGCGGGCATTGGCCAGTCTCGCTCCCGGGCGTTCCACCGTTGAAGCCGTGGAGCGAGGCTGTGTACTGATGTTGCAAGGTTTTGCTTGTGCTCAACTTGAGCAGGCGCGTGCGCTGTGGGGAGAAGATTTCGCCGTGTTCCTTACCGGGGGCGATGCGCCCTTGGTGCGTGATGCCTTGCCACAGGCACGCGTGGTTCCCGACCTGGTATTCGTTGGCCTGGCAATGGCCTGCCCACTGGACTGAGGTGCTTATGCGTTGGTTGTTTCTGCTGTTGCTGGTGCTCAATGTCTTCTATTACGTCTGGCACCAACAGGAAGCCCCGCTGAAAGCCAAGGATGTCGCCCCGCTGTCACTCTATAAAGGAAGCCAGCAGGAAATCCGTCTGTTGCGCGAAACAGGTGGGGCCGAGCCGACCCGCCGCCGTGACGAATGTCTGGTGGTGGGCGGCTTCGCCGGGCGTGAGCAGCTTGATGCCCTGCGTCAGCGTCTGTTGAGCCTGGATATCAGCGCTTCCCCGGTCGCAGGCCAGCTGCCTGGCGCCGATGGTGTATGGCTGAAAATCGCCCCGGAAAGCGAGCGTTTACTGGATCAAACCGTCCTCGCCACTCTTTCCAATGATTTCAAAGACTTAAAACATAAAATTATTTTCTGCCAGGGTATTGCAACTGGCGAATAGCTTGATAGAATGGCGCCCGCTTCACAGGGAACACCACTTAGGTGTCAGAACTGGAAGCAGTGTCAAAGCAGCTAAGTTTCAGATTTGATTGAAAAAATTTGAAAAAAAGCTTGACACTAGGACGGCAGACAAATAGAATGCCGGCCACATCTGGAGGGATTCCCGAGCGGTCAAAGGGGACGGACTGTAAATCCGTTGCGAGAGCTTCGAAGGTTCGAATCCTTCTCCCTCCACCAGTTTTAGCGAGAGCCGCAAGCTCCGCGGGTATAGTTTAGTGGTAGAACCTCAGCCTTCCAAGCTGATGATGCGGGTTCGATTCCCGCTACCCGCTCCAAGTTTGCTGGATTTTGCACAATGTGTTTCGCTCTTGTAGCTCAGTTGGTAGAGCACACCCTTGGTAAGGGTGAGGTCAGCGGTTCAAGTCCGCTCAAGAGCTCCATATAAACAAGGCAGATATGAAAATATCTGCCTTTGTTTTATCAGCGCAAGACTATTTCTTCTGCGGAGGATTGTATCGATGGCTAAGGAAAAGTTTGATCGTTCCCTACCTCACGTTAACGTCGGCACTATCGGCCACGTTGACCACGGTAAAACCACTCTGACCGCAGCTCTGACTCGCGTCTGCTCCGAAGTTTTCGGTTCGGCAGTCGTTGAGTTCGACAAGATCGACTCGGCTCCGGAAGAAAAAGCGCGCGGTATCACCATCAACACCGCTCACGTTGAGTACAACTCGACCATTCGTCACTACGCTCACGTCGACTGCCCAGGTCACGCTGACTACGTGAAGAACATGATCACCGGTGCTGCCCAGATGGACGGCGCGATCCTGGTTTGCTCGGCCGCCGATGGTCCGATGCCACAAACCCGTGAGCACATCCTGCTGTCCCGTCAGGTTGGCGTTCCGTACATCGTGGTCTTCCTGAACAAGGCTGACCTGGTAGACGACGCTGAGCTGCTGGAACTGGTCGAGATGGAAGTTCGCGACCTGCTGTCCACCTACGACTTCCCAGGCGACGACACTCCGATCATCATCGGTTCCGCTCGTATGGCCCTGGAAGGCAAAGACGACAACGAAATGGGCACTACCGCTGTCAAGAAGCTGGTAGAAACTCTGGACAGCTACATCCCAGAGCCAGTTCGTGCCATCGACCAGCCGTTCCTGATGCCGATCGAAGACGTATTCTCGATCTCGGGTCGTGGTACCGTGGTTACCGGCCGTATCGAGCGTGGTATCGTCCGCGTTCAAGACCCGCTGGAAATCGTTGGTCTGCGTGACACCACCACCACCACCTGCACCGGCGTTGAGATGTTCCGCAAGCTGCTGGACGAAGGTCGTGCTGGCGAGAACTGTGGCGTTCTGCTGCGTGGTACCAAGCGTGACGACGTTGAGCGTGGCCAGGTTCTGGTCAAGCCAGGTTCGGTCAAGCCGCACACCAAGTTCACCGCAGAAGTCTACGTCCTGTCGAAGGAAGAAGGCGGCCGTCACACTCCGTTCTTCAAAGGCTACCGTCCTCAGTTCTACTTCCGTACCACTGACGTGACCGGTAACTGCGAACTGCCGGAAGGCGTTGAAATGGTAATGCCAGGTGACAACATTCAGATGACTGTCACGCTGATCAAGACCATCGCAATGGAAGACGGTCTGCGCTTCGCTATCCGTGAAGGCGGTCGTACCGTCGGCGCCGGCGTCGTAGCAAAAATTATTGAATAAGTAGTTGATTTACTTGATCAGGCCGGTATAATGGCCGGCCTGATACAGCGTTACAGGTCAGTAGCTCAATTGGCAGAGCGACGGTCTCCAAAACCGTAGGTTGGGGGTTCGATTCCCTCCTGACCTGCCATTCACCTCAGTGTGATTGGCTTTCTTCTTACAGGATCCTCCCCGATGACTCCCAAAACTGAAGCCCAAGAATCGCGTTTTGATCTGTTCAAGTGGCTGGCTGTAGTGGCTTTGGTTGTTGTTGGTGTTGTGGGTAATCAGTATTACTCCGCCTCTCCAATCCTGTATCGCGTCCTTGCACTTCTTGCCCTGGCTGCTGTCGCAGGCTTCGTAGCTCTGCAGACTGCGAAGGGTAAGTCGTTCTTTGCGCTGGCGAAGGAAGCTCGTACTGAGATCCGTAAAGTCGTGTGGCCGACCCGCCAGGAAACCACCCAGACCACGCTGATTGTCGTGGCTGTCGTGCTGGTTATGGCACTGCTGTTGTGGGGTCTCGATTCCCTGCTCGGCTGGGCGGTCTCCCTGATCGTTGGCTAAAGGTGTCCCGTGGCTAAGCGTTGGTATGTTGTGCATGCTTACTCGGGTTACGAGAAGCATGTAATGCGCTCCCTGATCGAGCGCGTCAAGCTGGCAGGCATGGAAGACGGTTTCGGCGAGATCTTGGTCCCGACCGAAGAAGTCGTCGAAATGCGTAACGGCCAGAAGCGCAAGAGTGAGCGTAAATTCTTCCCTGGCTATGTACTGGTCCAGATGGAGATGAACGAAGGGACTTGGCACTTGGTCAAGGATACCCCTCGTGTGATGGGCTTTATTGGTGGTACTGCAGACAAGCCTGCACCGATCACTGATAAAGAAGCTGAAGCTATCCTGCGTCGCGTAGCCGACGGCAGTGACAAGCCGAAGCCGAAGACGCTGTTCGAGCCAGGTGAAGTGGTTCGAGTCATTGACGGTCCGTTCGCTGACTTCAATGGTAGTGTCGAAGAAGTTAACTACGAAAAGAGTCGCCTCCAGGTGGCGGTGCTCATTTTCGGTCGCTCTACCCCGGTAGAGCTCGAGTTCAGCCAGGTCGAAAAGGTCTAGGCGGACGAAGCATCCCATACCCCGCAGCCCTGTGTGCTGCGGGGTTTTGTCGTCACTGGGATAAAACGCAAGTCATCCGGGGAGCCTTCTGGCGTTCGTACCCGATATTGGAGTAGCTCATGGCTAAGAAGATTCAGGCTTACATCAAGCTGCAAGTTAAGGCCGGCCAGGCCAACCCAAGCCCACCCGTTGGTCCAGCACTGGGTCAACACGGTGTGAACATCATGGAATTCTGCAAGGCCTTCAACGCCCGTACTCAGGGTCAAGAAGCCGGCCTGCCGACTCCTGTGATCATCACTGTTTACAGTGACCGTAGCTTCACTTTCGAGACCAAGAGCACCCCTGCCTCGGTTCTGCTGAAGAAAGCTGCTGGCCTGACCAGTGGTTCGGCTCGTCCGAACACCGTCAAAGTCGGTACCGTTACCCGCGCTCAGCTGGAAGACATCGCCAAAGCTAAACAGGCTGATCTGACCGCTGCTGACCTGGACGCTGCTGTACGCACCATCGCTGGCTCTGCCCGCAGCATGGGCCTGAACGTGGAGGGTGTGTAATGGCTAAGCTGACCAAGCGCCAAAAGGCCATTGCTTCGAAAATCGAAGCTGGCAAAGTTTACAACTTCGAAGACGCAGCCGCGCTGCTGGCCGAACTGTCCACCGTGAAGTTCAGCGAATCCTTCGACGTTGCCGTCAACCTCGGTGTTGACCCGCGTAAATCCGACCAGGTCGTTCGTAGCGCTACCGTGCTGCCACACGGCACTGGCAAGACCGTACGTGTTGCTGTCTTCACCCAGGGTCCAGCTGCTGAAGCCGCTCTGGCTGCCGGCGCTGACCGTGTAGGTATGGACGATCTGGCTGCCGAAATGAAAGGCGGCGACCTGAACTATGACGTCGTCATCGCATCGCCTGATGCCATGCGCGTTGTTGGTCAGCTGGGTCAGGTTCTGGGTCCTCGCGGCCTGATGCCTAACCCGAAAGTCGGTACTGTGACTCCAGACGTTGCCACGGCTGTCAAAAACGCCAAGGCTGGTCAGGTTCGCTATCGTACCGACAAAAACGGTATCATCCACACCTCCGTTGGCAAGGTCGGCTTCGAAGCTGGCAAGCTGAAGGAAAACGTTGAAGCCCTGATCGCTGATCTGAAGCGTATCAAGCCAGCTTCTTCGAAAGGTATCTACGTCAAGCGCGTTACCCTGAGCACCACCATGGGCCCAGGTCTGGTCATCGATCAGAGCTCGCTGAACGCGTAAGACCATGGCGGTGCGATTCGTCGCGCCGCCAGCAAAAATTGGGGTCCCTGCCTGGCGGGGGCTATCCAAGACCGTAGGCGGCGCAAGCCTTAAACCACCAGCCTACGCAGATGGTGCTCCCGATTCGTTACCGAATCAGACACCAAAACGACATCCGGCTTCGGCCAGATGAAACGGTAAAAACCAGGAGTAAACCCGTGGCAATTAAACTCGAAGACAAGAAGGCCATCGTCGCTGAAGTCAACGAGGCTGCCAAAGTCGCTCTGTCCGCTGTCGTGGCTGATGCCCGTGGTGTGACTGTAAGCGCAATGACCGGACTCCGTAAAGAGGCCCGCGAAGCTGGCGTTTACGTACGTGTCGTACGTAACACCCTGCTCAAGCGCGCAGTTGAAGGCACCGAATTTTCGATCCTCAACGACGCGTTCAAAGGCCCGACCCTGATTGCTTTCTCCAACGAACACCCGGGCGCTGCTGCTCGTCTGTTCAAAGAGTTCGCCAAGGGTCAGGACAAGTTCGAGATCAAGGCAGCTGCGTTTGACGGCAATTTCATTGCCGCCAACCAGATCGATGTACTGGCTACCTTGCCGACCCGTGACGAAGCTATCGCACGTCTGATGAGCGTTATTCAAGGCGCTACCAGCAAGCTGGCTCGTACTCTGGCGGCCGTTCGCGACCAGAAAGAAGCTGCTGCTGCCTAAGGCCGCGTAACCTCTTTCAAAATCATATGTTTAATTTGATGGCTGCGAAGGCTGTCACCCCAATACAGGATTTAAGTCATGTCCCTGACTAACGAACAAATCATCGAAGCAATCGGCCAGAAAACCGTTCTGGAAGTTGTTGAGCTGATCAAAGCAATGGAAGAAACCTTCGGCGTTACCGCTGCTGTTGCCGCTGCTGGCCCAGCTGCTGCTGCTGCCGTTGTTGAAGAGCAGACCGAGTTCAACGTTGTTCTGGTTGAAGCCGGCGACAAGAAAGTGAACGTGATCAAAGCCGTTCGCGAACTGACCGGTCTGGGCCTGAAAGAAGCCAAAGAGAAAGTCGACGGCGCTCCTCAGGTCGTAGCTGAAGGCGTTTCGAAAGAAGCCGCTGAAGACGCTAAGAAGAAGCTGGAAGAAGCAGGCGCTAAAGTCGAGCTGAAGTAATCTCGACTTTGCGACGCCAGCCGGAGCGTTGAGCGAAGGCTGATGGCTGGTGGCTTATGCCACCGGCCTTTTTCCGTTATTGGCGGTCGGCCAGGTCGGCCCCGATAACAAGCTGCAAGACACCCATGTGGGTGGCGCAAACCAAGGGGTTTGCACGATTTTCTGGCTGCTCCCGCCGGGAGAAGCCAAACAAGCAGGTGACCAAGCTGGGGAACGCTGATGGCTTACTCATACACTGAGAAAAAACGTATCCGCAAGGACTTTAGCAAGTTGCCGGACGTCATGGATGTGCCTTACCTCCTGGCCATCCAGCTGGATTCGTATCGCGAATTCCTGCAAGCGGGAGCATCCAAGGATCAGTTCCGCGACGTCGGCCTGCACGCGGCCTTCAAGTCGGTATTCCCGATCATCAGCTACTCCGGCAATGCTGCCCTGGAGTACGTAGGCTATCGCCTGGGCGAACCAGCCTTCGATGTGAAGGAATGTGTCCTGCGTGGCGTGACCTTCGCGGTCCCACTGCGGGTCAAGGTGCGCCTGATCATCTTCGACAAGGAATCGTCGAACAAAGCGATCAAGGACATCAAAGAGCAAGAAGTCTACATGGGTGAAATCCCCCTGATGACTGAGAACGGTACCTTCGTTATCAACGGTACCGAGCGTGTAATCGTTTCCCAGCTGCACCGTTCGCCTGGTGTGTTCTTCGACCACGACCGTGGCAAGACTCACAGCTCGGGCAAGCTGCTGTACTCCGCTCGCATCATTCCATACCGCGGTTCGTGGCTGGACTTCGAGTTCGACCCGAAGGACTGCGTATTCGTGCGTATCGACCGTCGCCGCAAGCTGCCGGCCTCGGTACTGCTGCGCGCGCTGGGCTACAGCACCGAAGAAGTTCTGAACACCTTCTACACCACCAACGTGTTCCACATTTCCGGCGAGAAACTCAGCCTGGAACTGGTACCTCAGCGTCTGCGTGGTGAAGTTGCGGTCATGGATATCCATGACGACAGCGGCAAGGTCATCGTCGAGCAAGGCCGCCGTATTACCGCGCGCCACGTCAACCAGCTCGAGAAGGCCGGTGTCAACCAGCTGGACGTACCCATGGAATACGTCCTGGGTCGCACCACTGCCAAGGCCCTCGTGCATCCGGCTACCGGCGAGATCCTGGCCGAGTGCAACACCGAGCTGACCACTGAGCTGCTGATCAAGATCGCCAAGGCTCAGGTCGTCCGCATCGAGACCCTGTACACCAACGACATCGACTGCGGTCCGTTCATCTCGGATACCCTGAAGATCGATACCACCAGCAACCAACTGGAAGCGCTGGTCGAGATCTACCGCATGATGCGTCCAGGCGAGCCGCCAACCAAGGACGCTGCCGAGACCCTGTTCAACAACCTGTTCTTCAGCGCCGAGCGGTACGATCTGTCCGCCGTTGGCCGCATGAAGTTCAACCGTCGTATCGGTCGCACCGAGATCGAAGGTTCGGGCGTGCTGAGCAAGGAAGATATCGTCGAGGTCCTCAAGACCCTGGTCGATATCCGTAACGGCAAAGGCATTGTCGACGACATCGACCACCTCGGTAACCGTCGCGTACGCTGCGTCGGCGAGATGGCCGAAAACCAGTTCCGTGTTGGCCTGGTGCGCGTCGAGCGCGCGGTCAAGGAACGCCTGTCGATGGCCGAAAGCGAAGGTCTGATGCCGCAGGACCTGATCAACGCCAAGCCCGTTGCGGCGGCGGTGAAAGAGTTCTTCGGTTCCAGCCAGCTCTCGCAGTTCATGGACCAGAACAACCCGCTCTCCGAGATCACCCACAAGCGTCGTGTCTCCGCACTCGGCCCAGGTGGTCTGACCCGTGAGCGTGCAGGCTTTGAAGTCCGTGACGTACACCCGACCCACTACGGCCGTGTGTGCCCGATCGAGACCCCTGAAGGTCCGAACATCGGTCTGATCAACTCCCTGGCAGCCTATGCCCGCACCAACCAGTACGGCTTCCTGGAAAGCCCGTACCGCGTGGTGAAGGAAGGCGTGGTCAGCGACGACATCGTGTTCCTGTCGGCGATCGAAGAAGCCGATCACGTCATCGCTCAGGCTTCGGCCGCGATGAACGAGAAGAAGCAGCTGATCGATGAGCTGGTAGCGGTCCGTCACCTGAACGAATTCACCGTCAAGGCGCCGGAAGACGTCACCCTGATGGACGTTTCGCCGAAGCAGGTTGTTTCCGTTGCTGCCTCGCTGATTCCGTTCCTCGAGCACGACGACGCCAACCGTGCACTCATGGGTTCGAACATGCAGCGTCAGGCTGTGCCAACCCTGCGCGCTGACAAGCCGCTGGTAGGTACCGGCATGGAGCGCAACGTTGCCCGTGACTCCGGTGTCTGCGTGGTTGCTCGCCGCGGTGGTGTGATCGACTCGGTCGACGCCAGCCGTATCGTTGTTCGCGTAGCTGACGACGAAGTCGAGACCGGCGAAGCCGGTGTAGATATCTACAACCTGACCAAGTACACCCGCTCCAACCAGAACACCTGCATCAACCAGCGTCCGCTGGTCAGCAAAGGTGACAAGGTTCAGCGTAGCGACATCATGGCCGACGGTCCGTCCACCGACATGGGTGAACTGGCACTGGGTCAGAACATGCGCATCGCGTTCATGGCGTGGAACGGCTTCAACTTCGAAGACTCCATCTGCCTGTCTGAGCGTGTGGTTCAGGAAGACCGCTTCACCACTATCCACATCCAGGAACTGACCTGTGTGGCGCGTGACACCAAGCTTGGCCCAGAGGAAATCACTGCGGACATCCCGAACGTGGGTGAAGCCGCTCTGAACAAGCTGGACGAAGCCGGTATCGTCTACGTAGGTGCTGAAGTCGGCGCTGGCGACATCCTGGTCGGCAAGGTCACGCCAAAAGGCGAAACCCAGCTGACGCCGGAAGAAAAACTGCTGCGCGCAATCTTCGGTGAGAAGGCCAGCGACGTTAAGGACACCTCCCTGCGCGTGCCAACTGGCACCAAAGGTACCGTCATTGACGTACAGGTCTTCACCCGTGATGGCGTCGAGCGCGACAGCCGCGCTCTGGCCATCGAGAAGATGCAGCTGGACGAGATCCGCAAGGACCTCAACGAAGAGTTCCGCATCGTCGAAGGTGCAACCTTCGAGCGTCTGCGTGCTGCCCTGAACGGCCAAGTGGTCGATGGTGGCGCGGGCCTGAAGAAAGGCACCGTGATCACTGACGAAGTACTGGACGGTCTGGAGCACGGCCAGTGGTTCAAACTGCGCATGGCCGAAGATGCACTGAACGAGCAGCTGGAAAAGGCTCAACAGTACATCGTCGATCGCCGCCGTCTGCTGGACGACAAGTTCGAAGACAAGAAGCGCAAGCTGCAGCAGGGCGATGACCTGGCTCCAGGCGTACTGAAGATCGTCAAGGTCTACCTGGCAATCCGCCGTCGCATCCAGCCGGGTGACAAGATGGCCGGTCGTCACGGTAACAAGGGTGTCGTCTCGGTGATCATGCCGGTTGAAGACATGCCGCACGACGCCAACGGTACTCCGGTCGACGTCGTACTGAACCCACTGGGCGTACCTTCGCGTATGAACGTCGGTCAGATTCTCGAAACCCACCTGGGCCTCGCGGCCAAGGGTCTGGGCGAGAAAATCGACCGCATGATCGAAGAGCAGCGCAAGGCCGCTGAACTGCGTGGTTTCCTCACCGAGATCTACAACGAGATCGGTGGTCGTCAGGAGAGCTTGGAAGAGTTCACCGACGAAGAGATTCTCGCCCTGGCGAACAACCTGAAGAAAGGCGTGCCGATGGCTACTCCGGTCTTCGACGGTGCCAAGGAAAGCGAGATCAAGGCCATGCTGAAGCTGGCCGACCTGCCAGAGAGCGGCCAGATGGTGCTGTTCGATGGCCGTACCGGCAACAAGTTCGAGCGTCCTGTGACCGTTGGTTACATGTACATGCTCAAGCTGAACCACTTGGTGGACGACAAGATGCACGCGCGTTCCACTGGTTCCTACAGCCTGGTTACCCAGCAGCCGCTGGGTGGTAAGGCGCAGTTCGGTGGTCAGCGTTTCGGGGAGATGGAAGTGTGGGCGCTGGAAGCATACGGCGCGGCATACACCCTGCAAGAAATGCTCACAGTGAAGTCGGACGACGTGAACGGCCGTACCAAGATGTACAAAAACATCGTGGATGGCGATCACCGTATGGAGCCGGGCATGCCCGAGTCCTTCAACGTGTTGATCAAAGAGATCCGTTCGCTCGGTATCGATATCGATCTGGAAACCGAATAACACGTGACGCGAAGGGGAGTGGGGCAGGTAATGCCCGCTCCCTGCTCCGCCAGGAGGAAAGGCCTTGAAAGACCTACTGAATTTGCTGAAAAACCAGGGTCAAGTCGAAGAGTTCGACGCCATCCGCATCGGTCTGGCGTCGCCTGAAATGATCCGTTCGTGGTCGTTCGGTGAAGTTAAGAAGCCGGAAACCATCAACTACCGTACGTTCAAGCCTGAGCGTGACGGCCTGTTCTGCGCCAAGATCTTTGGCCCAGTCAAGGACTACGAGTGCCTGTGCGGCAAGTACAAGCGCCTCAAGCACCGCGGCGTGATCTGCGAGAAGTGCGGCGTTGAAGTTGCCCTGGCCAAGGTTCGTCGTGAGCGCATGGCGCACATCGAACTGGCCTCGCCAGTTGCCCACATCTGGTTCCTGAAGTCGCTGCCGTCCCGTATCGGCCTGCTGATGGACATGACCCTGCGTGATATCGAGCGCGTGCTCTACTTCGAGAGCTACGTCGTTATCGATCCGGGCATGACCACCCTCGAGAAGGGCCAGCTGCTGAACGACGAGCAGTACTTCGAAGCGCTGGAAGAGTTCGGTGACGACTTCGACGCCCGCATGGGTGCCGAGGCTGTCCGCGAGCTGCTGCACGCTATCGACCTGGAGCACGAGATCGGTCGTCTGCGCGAAGAGATTCCGCAGACCAACTCGGAAACCAAGATCAAGAAGCTGTCCAAGCGCCTGAAGCTGATGGAAGCTTTCCAGGGCTCGGGCAACCTGCCTGAGTGGATGGTCCTGACCGTCCTGCCAGTACTGCCGCCGGACCTGCGTCCGCTGGTTCCGCTGGATGGCGGCCGCTTCGCGACCTCCGACCTGAACGACCTGTATCGTCGGGTGATCAACCGTAACAACCGTCTGAAGCGCCTGCTCGATCTGTCGGCGCCGGACATCATCGTGCGCAACGAAAAGCGCATGCTGCAGGAAGCGGTCGACGCCCTGCTGGACAACGGCCGTCGCGGTCGCGCCATCACCGGCTCGAACAAGCGTCCGCTGAAGTCCCTGGCCGACATGATCAAAGGTAAGCAAGGTCGCTTCCGTCAGAACTTGCTCGGTAAGCGTGTGGACTACTCCGGCCGTTCGGTAATTACCGTAGGCCCGACCCTGCGTCTGCACCAGTGCGGTCTGCCGAAGAAGATGGCCCTGGAGCTGTTCAAGCCGTTCATTTTCGGCAAGCTGGAAATGCGTGGTCTGGCGACCACCATCAAGGCCGCCAAGAAGATGGTCGAACGCGAGCTGCCAGAGGTGTGGGACGTTCTCGCCGAAGTGATTCGCGAACACCCCGTACTGCTCAACCGTGCGCCAACCCTGCACCGTCTGGGTATCCAGGCGTTCGAGCCAGTGCTGATCGAAGGTAAAGCTATCCAGCTGCACCCGCTGGTCTGCGCCGCGTACAACGCCGACTTCGACGGTGACCAGATGGCCGTTCACGTGCCGCTGACGCTGGAAGCCCAGCTCGAAGCGCGCGCGCTGATGATGTCGACCAACAACATTCTGTCGCCAGCCAACGGTGAGCCAATCATCGTTCCGTCGCAGGACGTTGTACTGGGTCTGTACTACATGACCCGTGAAGCCATCAACGCCAAGGGCGAAGGTCGCGTGTTCGCCGACCTGCAGGAAGTCGACCGCGTATTCCGCGCCGGCGAAGCCGCCCTGCACGCGAAAATCAAGGTCCGTATCAACGAGACCGTGAAAGACCGTGATGGCAGCGTCACCAAGAACACCCGTATCGTCGACACCACCGTCGGCCGTGCGCTGCTGTTCCAGGTTGTACCGGCAGGCCTGCCGTACGACGTGGTCAACCAGCCGATGAAGAAAAAGGCGATCTCCAAGCTGATCAACCAGTGCTACCGCGTGGTTGGTCTGAAAGAGACCGTTATCTTCGCTGACCAGTTGATGTACACCGGTTTCGCTTACTCCACCATCTCTGGCGTGTCCATTGGTGTGAACGACTTTGTCATCCCGGATGAGAAAGCGCGCATCATCAACAGCGCCACCGATGAAGTGAAGGAAATCGAAAGCCAGTACGCCTCCGGCCTGGTAACCCAGGGCGAGAAGTACAACAAGGTCATCGACTTGTGGTCCAAGGCGAACGACGAAGTGTCCAAGGCGATGATGGCCAACCTCTCGAAAGAGAAGGTCATCGACCGCGAGGGCAAGGAAGTCGAGCAAGAGTCCTTCAACTCGATGTACATGATGGCTGACTCCGGTGCGCGGGGTTCCGCAGCCCAGATCCGTCAGCTGGCCGGTATGCGTGGTCTGATGGCCAAGCCGGACGGCTCGATCATCGAGACGCCGATCACCGCGAACTTCCGTGAAGGTCTGAGCGTACTCCAGTACTTCATCTCGACTCACGGTGCTCGTAAGGGTCTGGCGGATACCGCCTTGAAGACTGCTAACTCCGGTTACCTGACTCGTCGTCTGGTAGACGTTGCACAAGACTTGGTCGTGACCGAGATCGACTGCGGCACCGACCACGGCCTGCTGATGACTCCGCACATTGAAGGCGGTGACGTTGTAGAGCCGCTGGGTGAGCGTGTACTGGGCCGTGTAATCGCCCGTGACGTGTTCAAGCCAGGCACCGAGGACGTCATCGTTCCGGCCGGTACCCTGGTCGACGAGCAGTGGGTCGAGTTCATCGAGCTGAACAGCATCGACGAAGTGATCGTGCGTTCGCCGATCAACTGCGAAACCCGCTTCGGTATCTGCGCCAAGTGCTACGGTCGTGACCTGGCACGTGGTCACCAGGTGAACATCGGTGAAGCCGTCGGCGTTATCGCTGCACAGTCCATCGGTGAGCCGGGTACCCAGCTGACCATGCGTACGTTCCACATCGGTGGTGCTGCAAGCCGTACTTCGGCTGCCGACAGCGTCCAGGTGAAGAACGGCGGTATGGTGCGTCTGCACAACCTGAAGCAGGTTGAGCGTGCTGACGGCAACCTGGTTGCTGTATCGCGTTCCGGCGAGCTGGCCATTGCCGACGAGTTCGGTCGTGAGCGTGAGCGCTACAAGCTGCCTTACGGTGCGGTGATTTCGGTCAAGGAAGGTGACAAGGTCGAAGCTGGCGCAATCGTCGCCAAGTGGGACCCGCACACCCACCCGATCGTTACCGAGCTGAAAGGTACCGTGACCTTCGTGGGCATGGAAGAAAACATCACCATCAAGCGCCAGACCGACGAACTGACCGGCCTGACCAACATCGAAGTTCTGGACGTCAAGGATCGCCCTGCCGCTGGCAAGGAAATCCGTCCGGCAATCAAGATGGTCGACGCCAACGGCAAGGATCTGTACCTGCCGGGTACCGACGTACCGGCTCAGTACTTCCTGCCGGCCAACGCCTTGGTCGGTGTGGCTGACGGTGCACAGATCGGTGTTGGTGACGTTATCGCGCGTATCCCGCAAGAAACGTCGAAGACCCGTGACATCACCGGTGGTCTGCCACGCGTTGCCGACTTGTTCGAAGCGCGTCGTCCGAAAGAAGCCTCGATTCTGGCTGAAGTCAGCGGCACCATCGCGTTCGGTAAGGAAACCAAGGGCAAGCGTCGTCTGGTCATTACTCCGACCGACGGTAGCGATCCGTACGAAGAGCTGATTCCGAAGTGGCGCCACCTGAACGTCTTCGAAGGCGAACAGGTAAACCGCGGCGAAGTTATCTCCGACGGCCCGAGCGATCCGCACGACATCCTGCGTCTGCTGGGTGTGAGCGCGCTGGCGAAGTACATCGTCAACGAGATCCAGGACGTTTACCGTCTGCAAGGCGTTAAGATCAACGACAAGCACATCGAGACCATCCTGCGTCAGATGCTGCGCAAGGTCGAGATCTCCGAGTCGGGCGATTCCAGCTTCATCAAGGGCGACCAGATGGAACTGACTCACGTACTGGTCGAGAACGAGCGTCTCGCCGGCGAAGACAAGTTCATCTCGAAGTTCACCCGTGTGCTGCTGGGTATCACCAAGGCCTCGCTGTCGACCGAGTCGTTCATCTCCGCGGCTTCCTTCCAGGAAACTACCCGCGTATTGACCGAGGCGGCGGTAACCGGCAAGCGCGATTACCTGCGCGGCCTGAAAGAGAACGTGGTCGTGGGTCGTCTGATCCCGGCTGGTACTGGTCTGGCCTACCACAGCGAGCGCAAGCGTCGCCGTGATGCCGACAAACCGCTGCGCGTAAGTGCCAGTGAGGTGGAAGCCGCACTGACCGAAGCGTTGAATTCCAGCGGTAACTAAGAACAGGGCAGGGCCCCGGCTAGCCCCGAACGGTCGTCGGCGACATGAATTGTTGCCGATGACCGGGCGGGGAGGGCCGGGGCCTCGTCTTGACTGGGTGCAAGATCCTCCGTAGACTTTTGTACCCTTAAATTTGGTGAGGCTCCGTCTCGCCAATTTTTGGCTTTCTTGCAAGACAATAGAGTCGCAAGACAATCAGTGGAGCTAGTAGATGGCAACTATCAACCAGCTGGTACGTCAGCCGCGTAAGCGTTCGGTCGAGAAGTCCGACGTTCCTGCGCTGCAGAACTGCCCGCAACGTCGTGGCGTGTGCACCCGCGTGTACACCACCACGCCGAAAAAACCTAACTCGGCACTGCGTAAAGTATGCCGTGTGCGTCTGACCAACGGTTTCGAGGTTTCCTCGTACATCGGCGGTGAAGGCCACAACCTGCAAGAGCACAGCGTCGTCCTGATCCGTGGCGGCCGTGTAAAAGACTTGCCAGGTGTTCGTTACCACACCGTTCGCGGCTCTCTGGATACTTCGGGCGTTAAAGGCCGTAACCAGGGTCGTTCGAAATACGGTACCAAGCGTCCGAAGTAATCGGCCGTTTGCAGACATCCATTTTTTTGAGTCGATAAGAGTAAGGTCGGGCAGGGGTCGAAGACCCACGTCCCGGGCTAACCTGAAGACCGTTTGAGGGCTTATCATGCCAAGACGTCGTGTAGCAGCAAAACGTGAGATTCTGGACGATCCTAAGTACGGATCCCAAATCCTCGCCAAGTTCATGAACCACGTGATGGAAAGCGGCAAGAAGGCCGTGGCCGAGCGCATCGTTTACGGTGCACTGGACAAGGTCAAAGAGCGCAAGAACAGCGACCCCCTGGAAATCTTCGAGAAAGCTCTCGACGCCATCGCTCCGCTGGTCGAAGTAAAGTCCCGTCGTGTCGGCGGTGCCACTTACCAGGTTCCGGTTGAAGTTCGTCCATCCCGTCGTAATGCTCTGGCAATGCGCTGGCTCGTAGACTACGCCCGCAAGCGTGGCGAGAAGTCGATGGCCCTGCGCCTGGCTGGCGAGCTGCTGGATGCTGCCGAAGGCAAAGGTGCTGCAGTCAAGAAGCGTGAAGACGTGCACCGTATGGCTGAAGCCAACAAAGCGTTCTCGCACTACCGCTTCTAATTCAAGCATCAATCATTTTGCGAGGGCTTTATGGCTCGTACTACAGCAATTAACCGCTACCGTAACATTGGTATCTGTGCCCACGTTGACGCGGGCAAGACTACCACTACCGAGCGGATCCTGTTCTACACAGGTCTGAGCCACAAGATGGGCGAGGTGCATGACGGCGCCGCGACCACCGACTGGATGGTGCAGGAGCAGGAGCGCGGTATCACCATTACCTCCGCTGCCGTTACCACCTTCTGGAAAGGTTCCGTTGGTCAGTACGACAACTACCGTGTAAACGTCATCGATACCCCCGGCCACGTTGACTTCACCATTGAAGTAGAGCGTTCGCTGCGCGTACTCGACGGCGCGGTCGTTGTGTTCTGCGGTACCTCCGGCGTTGAGCCGCAGTCCGAAACCGTATGGCGTCAGGCCAACAAGTACGGCGTTCCGCGTGTTGTTTACGTGAACAAGATGGACCGTGCCGGTGCAAACTTCCTGCGCGTCGTAGGTCAGATCAAGAACCGTCTGGGTCACACCCCGGTTCCTGTTCAGCTGGCCATCGGTTCGGAAGATAACTTCCAGGGTCAGGTCGACCTGATCAAGATGAAGGCTATCTACTGGAACGACGACGACAAAGGCACCACCTACCGCGAGGAAGAAATTCCTGCGGACATGCTCGAGCTGGCCGAAGAATGGCGCGCGAACATGGTTGAAGCGGCTGCCGAGTCCAGCGAAGAGCTGATGAACAAGTACCTGGAAGGCGAAGAGCTGACCGTCGAAGAGATCAAGGCAGGCCTGCGCGCGCGCACCCTGGCCAGCGAGATCGTTCCGGCTGTCTGCGGTTCGTCGTTCAAGAACAAGGGCGTTCCCCTGGTTCTCGACGCCGTCATCGACTACCTGCCTGCTCCGACCGAGATCCCTGCAATCCAGGGTATCAACCCGGACGACAAGGATCTGGATAAAGAAGATCCGGCTGTTCGCAAGGACGAGCGTCATGCAGACGACAACGAGCCGTTCTCGGCCCTGGCGTTCAAGATCGCGACTGACCCGTTCGTTGGTACTCTGACCTTCGTTCGCGTCTACTCGGGTGTTCTGACCTCTGGTGACTCGGTCATCAACTCGGTCAAGGGCAAGAAAGAGCGCGTTGGTCGTATGGTCCAGATGCACGCCAACCAGCGTGAAGAGATCAAGGAAGTGCGCGCTGGCGACATCGCTGCACTGATCGGCATGAAGGACGTGACCACAGGCGAAACCCTGTGCAACGCTGACAAGCCAATCATTCTTGAGCGTATGGACTTCCCTGAGCCGGTCATTTCGCTCTCCGTCGAGCCGAAAACCAAGGCTGACCAGGAGAAGATGGGTATCGCACTGGGCAAGTTGGCCCAGGAAGACCCGTCGTTCCGCGTCAAGACCGACGAAGAAACCGGCCAGACCATCATCTCCGGTATGGGTGAGCTGCACCTGGACATCCTCGTTGACCGCATGAAGCGCGAGTTCAACGTCGAAGCCAACATCGGCAAGCCGCAGGTTTCGTACCGCGAGAAGATCACCAAGTCCAACGTCGAAATCGAAGGCAAGTTCGTTCGTCAGTCGGGTGGTCGTGGTCAGTTCGGTCACTGCTGGATCCGTTTCTCGGAGCCGGAAGTCGACGACAAGGGCAACATCACCGAAGGTCTGGTGTTCTCCAACGAAGTCGTTGGTGGTGTGATTCCTAAGGAATTCATCGCCCCGATCCAGAAGGGTATCGAAGAGCAGATGAAAAACGGCGTTGTTGCCGGTTATCCTCTGATCGGCCTGAAGGCCACGGTATTCGACGGTTCGTACCACGACGTCGACTCCAACGAAATGGCGTTCAAGATCGCCGCATCGATGGCAACCAAGCAGCTGGCTACCAAAGGCGGCGGCGTGGTTCTCGAGCCGATCATGAAAGTCGAAGTTGTAACCCCGGAAGACTACTTGGGTGACGTGATGGGTGACCTGAACCGTCGTCGTGGTCTGGTCCAGGGTATGGATGAGTCGGTCTCCGGCCGCGTCGTCCGTGCTGAAGTACCGCTCGGAGAGATGTTCGGTTACGCAACCGACGTTCGTTCCATGTCTCAGGGTCGCGCAAGCTACTCCATGGAATTCTCCAAATACGCCGAAGCTCCGTCGAACATCGTCGAAGCACTCGTTAAAAAACAAGGCTAATCCCCTTTAGGCAAGAGGTTCACTGTCGTGGCTAAAGAAAAATTTGATCGTTCCCTTCCCCACGTTAACGTCGGCACCATCGGCCACGTTGACCACGGTAAAACCACTCTGACCGCAGCTCTGACTCGCGTCTGCTCCGAAGTTTTCGGTTCGGCAATCGTTGAGTTCGACAAGATCGACTCGGCTCCGGAAGAAAAAGCGCGCGGTATCACCATCAACACCGCTCACGTTGAGTACAACTCGACCATTCGTCACTACGCTCACGTCGACTGCCCAGGTCACGCTGACTACGTGAAGAACATGATCACCGGTGCTGCCCAGATGGACGGCGCGATCCTGGTTTGCTCGGCCGCCGATGGTCCGATGCCACAAACCCGTGAGCACATCCTGCTGTCCCGTCAGGTTGGCGTTCCGTACATCGTGGTCTTCCTGAACAAGGCTGACCTGGTAGACGACGCTGAGCTGCTGGAACTGGTCGAGATGGAAGTTCGCGACCTGCTGTCCACCTACGACTTCCCAGGCGACGACACTCCGATCATCATCGGTTCCGCTCGTATGGCCCTGGAAGGCAAAGACGACAACGAAATGGGCACTACCGCTGTCAAGAAGCTGGTAGAAACTCTGGACAGCTACATCCCAGAGCCAGTTCGTGCCATCGACCAGCCGTTCCTGATGCCGATCGAAGACGTATTCTCGATCTCGGGTCGTGGTACCGTTGTTACCGGCCGTATCGAGCGTGGTATCGTCCGCGTTCAAGACCCGCTGGAAATCGTTGGTCTGCGTGACACCACCACCACCACCTGCACCGGCGTTGAGATGTTCCGCAAGCTGCTGGACGAAGGTCGTGCTGGCGAGAACTGCGGCGTTCTGCTGCGTGGTACCAAGCGTGACGACGTTGAGCGTGGCCAGGTTCTGGTCAAGCCAGGTTCGGTCAAGCCGCACACCAAGTTCACCGCAGAAGTCTACGTCCTGTCGAAGGAAGAAGGCGGCCGTCACACTCCGTTCTTCAAAGGCTACCGTCCTCAGTTCTACTTCCGTACCACTGACGTGACCGGTAACTGCGAACTGCCGGAAGGCGTTGAAATGGTAATGCCAGGTGACAACATTCAGATGACTGTCACGCTGATCAAGACCATCGCAATGGAAGACGGTCTGCGCTTCGCTATCCGTGAAGGCGGTCGTACCGTCGGCGCCGGCGTCGTAGCCAAAATCATCGAGTAATCACTCGACCGATTGAAAAAACCCCCGCTCAGCGGGGGTTTTTTTTATTGGGTTGACACTAAATTGGGGCGTCTATAGAATCACGCCTCCTTTTAGCGGGCGTAGTGCGTCCGTTGGGAACAGCCTGGAGTCTGAAATCCAATGCAAAATCAGCAAATCCGTATCAGGTTGAAGGCTTTCGACCATCGCCTGATCGACCAATCCACCCAGGAAATCGTGGAAACCGCGAAACGTACTGGTGCACAAGTGCGTGGTCCAATTCCACTGCCTACCCGCAAAGAGCGTTTCACCGTTCTGGTCTCCCCGCACGTCAACAAAGACGCGCGTGACCAGTACGAGATTCGCACTCATAAGCGTGTTCTGGACATCGTCCAGCCAACGGATAAAACCGTTGACGCGCTGATGAAGCTTGATCTGGCGGCAGGTGTGGAAGTACAGATCAGCCTCGGCTAAGACTTCGGTCTAGTCGTGTAACGCTCTGAAATGGGCGGCCATAGCGGGTGAAAGCCCCGTACACTCATGAGGTTTACAACATGACTATTGGTGTAATCGGTCGCAAATGCGGTATGACCCGCATTTTCACCGAAGAAGGTGTCTCCATTCCGGTCACGGTCATTGAGATCGAGCCGAATCGCGTCACCCAGTTCAAAACTGAAGAAACCGATGGCTACCGTGCAGTGCAAGTCACTGTCGGCGAGCGTCGTGCTTCGCGTGTGACTGCCGCTCAGGCAGGCCACTTCGCCAAGGCTAACGTTGCCGCTGGTCGCGGTGTTTGGGAGTTCCGTCTTGAAGAAGGCGATTTCCAGGCTGGCGATCTGATCAAAGCTGAACTCTTCACTGCAGGCCAGCTGGTAGACGTAACCGGTCAGTCCAAAGGTAAAGGCTTTGCCGGTACCATCAAGCGCTGGAACTTCCGTGGCCAGGACAACACCCACGGTAACTCCGTGTCGCACCGTGTCCCAGGTTCCATCGGCCAGTGCCAGACTCCTGGTCGTGTGTTCAAGGGCAAGAAAATGTCCGGTCACATGGGCGCCGAGCGCGTGACTGTTCAGTCCCTGGAAGTAGTTCGCGTAGACGCTGAACGCAACCTGCTGCTGGTCAAGGGTGCCGTTCCTGGCGCTACTGGCGGCGACGTGGTTGTACGTCCAGCTGTCAAGGCTCGCGGTTAAGGGGAAACTGACATGCAACTTAACGTAAATGACGCTCAGGCGATCGAAGTTTCCGAACTGACCTTCGGTGGCGAATTCAACGAGACGCTGGTTCACCAAGCAGTCGTGGCCTACATGGCCGGCGGCCGTCAGGGCACCAAGCAGCAGAAGACCCGTTCCGACGTGGCTGGTGGCGGTAAGCGCCCATGGCGTCAGAAGGGTACTGGCCGTGCTCGTGCTGGTACCACTCGTGGTCCGATCTGGCGTGGCGGTGGTGTTACCTTCGCAGCTCGCCCTCAAGATCACTCGCAGAAGCTCAACAAGAAGATGTACCGCGCAGCACTGCGCTCCATCCTCGCTGAGCTGGTGCGTAGCGACCGTCTGGTCGTGGTTCAGGACTTCGCTGTTGAAGCGCCGAAAACCAAAGATCTGCTGAACAAGCTGAACGGCATGGGTCTGAACGACGTTCTGATCGTTTCCGACGCTGTTGATCAGAACCTGTACCTGGCTGCTCGTAACCTGCCGCACGTCGATGTACGTGACGTACAAGGTTCCGACCCGGTCAGTCTGATCGCATACGAGAAAGTGTTGATCACTGTCTCGGCCGTGAAGAAATTCGAGGAGCTGCTGGGATGAACCAGGAACGCGTATTCAAAGTCCTCCTTGGCCCGCACGTTTCCGAGAAGGCTACCGTTCTGGCTGAGAAAAAAGGCCAGTTCGTATTCAAGGTTGCTACCGATGCAACCAAGCTGGAAATCAAGAAAGCTGTCGAAGGCCTGTTCAACGTAAAAGTTGAAAACGTGTCGACTGTTAACGTTCTGGGTAAAACCAAGCGTACCGCACGTGGTCTGGGCAAGCGTAATGACTGGAAGAAGGCGATCGTCTCCCTTCAGCCAGGCCAAGATCTCGATTTCAGCAGCAGTGCTGAGTAAGGAAGGGGTGCATCATGGCAATCGTTAAATGCAAACCGACTTCCCCTGGCCGCCGTTTCGTGGTCAAGGTGGTCAACAAGGAGCTGCACAAAGGCGCTCCTCACGCACCGCTGCTCGAGAAGAAATCGAAGTCTGGTGGTCGTAACAACAATGGCCGTATTACCACTCGTCACGTTGGTGGTGGTCATAAGCAGCATTACCGTCTGGTCGACTTCCGTCGCAACGACAAAGATGGCATCCCAGCCACTGTCGAGCGTATCGAATACGATCCAAACCGTACTGCTCACATCGCCCTGCTGTGCTACGCAGACGGCGAGCGTCGCTACATCATCGCCCCTAAAGGCGTGAGCGCTGGCGACCAGCTGATCGCAGGTGCCCTGGCCCCAATCAAGGCCGGTAACTCCCTGCAGCTGCGCAACATCCCAGTAGGTAGCACCATTCACGGCGTCGAACTGAAGCCGGGTAAAGGTGCTCAGATCGCTCGTTCCGCTGGTGCTTCGGCTCAGCTGATCGCTCGTGACGGCGTTTACGTGACCCTGCGTCTGCGCTCCGGTGAGATGCGTAAAGTACTGGCTGAGTGCCGTGCGACCCTGGGCGAAGTCTCGAACTCCGAGCACAG
>NZ_JBIVID010000009.1:0-246781 GCF_044749525.1 Pseudomonas sp. NPDC089395 | reverse complement strand
GCTCGCTGGGTAAAGCTGGTGCCAAACGCTGGCGCGGCGTTCGCCCAACCGTTCGTGGTGTTGCCATGAACCCGGTTGACCACCCACATGGTGGTGGTGAAGGTCGTACCTCCGGTGGTCGTCATCCGGTATCGCCATGGGGCTTCCCAACCAAGGGTGCTAAAACCCGCGGTAATAAGCGTACCGACAACATGATCGTCCGTCGTCGCAAGTAACTAGAGGGATACGACAGTGCCACGTTCTCTGAAAAAAGGTCCTTTTATCGATCTTCACCTGTTGAAGAAGGTCGAAGTGGCGGTGGAGAAGAACGATCGCAAGCCAGTTAAAACCTGGTCGCGTCGCTCGATGATCCTGCCACAAATGGTCGGTCTGACCATCGCGGTTCACAACGGTCGCCAGCATGTCCCAGTTCTCGTGAACGAAGACATGGTCGGCCACAAACTGGGCGAGTTCGCCGGTACCCGCACCTATCGCGGGCACGTGGCTGACAAGAAAGCCAAGCGTTAAGGGGTAAGGAAATGGAAGTAGCCGCTAAGTTGTCGGGCGCTCGCATCTCCGCCCAGAAAGCCCGCTTGGTCGCCGACCAGATCCGCGGGAAGAAGGTGGGCGAAGCGCTCAACCTGTTGGCCTTCAGCAGCAAAAAAGCCGCTGAAATCATGAAGAAAGTCCTCGAGTCGGCCGTTGCCAACGCCGAACACAACGAAGGCGCAGACGTTGATGACCTGAAGGTCTCCACCGTCTTCGTCAACGAAGGGCGTTCGCTGAAGCGCATCATGCCACGTGCCAAAGGCCGTGCTGATCGCATCGTCAAGCGGTCTTGCCATATCACTGTCAAGGTTGCGGACAAGTAACGGAGTCGATCAGATGGGTCAGAAAGTACATCCCACTGGCATTCGCCTGGGAATCGTCAAGGAGCACACCTCCGTCTGGTACGCAGACGGTGCTACTTACGCAGATTACCTGTTGAAGGATCTGAAAACGCGTGAGTACCTCCAAGACAAACTAAAAAGCGCGTCCGTAAGCCGTATCGATATTCATCGTCCGGCTCAAACTGCACGCATCACCATCCACACCGCTCGTCCAGGTATCGTTATCGGGAAGAAAGGTGAGGATGTCGAGAAGCTGCGTCAGGACCTGACCAAGCAGATGGGTGTGCCTGTGCACATCAACATCGAAGAGATCCGCAAGCCGGAACTCGACGCTATGCTGGTTGCGCAGAGCGTAGCTCAGCAGCTGGAACGCCGCGTAATGTTCCGTCGCGCCATGAAGCGCGCCGTGCAGAACGCCATGCGTATTGGTGCCAAGGGCATCAAGATCCAGGTGAGCGGTCGTCTCGGCGGTGCTGAGATTGCTCGTACCGAGTGGTATCGCGAAGGTCGTGTGCCCCTGCACACCCTGCGTGCCGATATCGACTACAACACCTACGAAGCTCACACCACTTACGGTGTGATCGGTGTGAAGGTTTGGATCTTCAAAGGCGAAGTTATTGGTGGTCGCCAAGAAGAACTGAAACCACAAGCACCAGCGCCTCGTAAAAAAGCTGCTAAGTAAGGGGTACGCCAAATGTTGCAACCAAAGCGTACAAAATTCCGCAAGCAGATGACTGGCCACAACCGTGGTCTGGCACTGCGCGGTAGCAAAGTCAGCTTCGGCGAATTCGCCCTGAAAGCTGTTGCTCGCGGTCGCCTCACCGCTCGCCAGATCGAGTCCGCACGTCGTGCGCTGACCCGTCACGTTAAACGTGGCGGTAAGATCTGGATCCGTGTGTTCCCGGACAAGCCGATCTCCAAGAAGCCTCTCGAGGTTCGTATGGGTAAAGGTAAGGGCTCCGTGGAATACTGGGTTGCCCAGATCCAGCCAGGCAAAGTCCTGTACGAGATCGAGGGTGTTTCTGAAGAGCTGGCGCGCGAAGCTTTCGCCCTGGCTGCTGCAAAGCTGCCTCTCGCCACCTCCTTTGTTAAGCGGACGGTGATGTGATGAAAGCGAATGAACTTCGTGAAAAATCTGCACAGCAACTGAATGAGCAATTGCTCGGCTTGCTGCGCGACCAGTTCAATCTGCGTATGCAGAAAGCAACTGGCCAGTTGGGTCAGTCGCACCTGCTCTCGCAAGTTAAGCGTGACATCGCTCGCGTGAAAACTGTGCTCAACCAGCAGGCAGGTAAGTGATCATGGCTGAAGCTGAAAAAACCGTCCGTACGCTGACTGGCCGTGTCGTCAGCGACAAAATGGACAAGACCATCACCGTTCTGATCGAGCGTCGCGTAAAGCACCCGATCTACGGTAAATACGTTAAGCGTTCGACTAAGCTGCACGCGCACGACGAATCCAACCAGTGCAAAATCGGCGACAAGGTTTCCATCCGTGAAACCCGTCCGCTGGCCAAGACCAAGTCCTGGGCACTGGTTGAAGTCCTCGAACGCGCTGTTGAAGTCTAAGGGCTAGGGGTCGGAGAAATTTTATGATTCAGACTCAATCCATGCTCGATGTGGCCGATAACAGCGGCGCTCGTCGCGTCATGTGCATCAAGGTACTCGGCGGTTCGCACCGCCGTTACGCCGGCATCGGTGACATCATCAAAGTAACCGTCAAGGAAGCAATTCCGCGCGGTAAGGTCAAAAAAGGCCAGGTGATGACCGCTGTTGTCGTCCGTACCCGTCACGGTGTACGTCGCGCTGACGGTTCCATCATTCGTTTCGACGGCAACGCTGCTGTTCTGCTGAACACCAAGCAAGAGCCGATCGGCACTCGCATCTTCGGGCCAGTGACCCGTGAACTTCGTACTGAGAAGTTCATGAAGATCGTCTCGCTCGCCCCTGAAGTGCTGTAAGGAGATCCGACATGCAAAAGATTCGTCGTGACGACGAGATCATCGTGATCGCCGGCAAAGACAAAGGTAAGCGCGGTAAGGTGCTGAAGGTTCTCGCTGATGACCGTCTGGTCATCGGTGGTGTGAACCTGGTTAAGCGTCATACCAAGCCTAACCCGATGGCGGGCGTTCAGGGCGGTATCGTCGAAAAAGAAGCGCCTCTGCACGCTTCCAACGTTGCCATCTTCAACGGCGAAACCAACAAGGCTGACCGCGTTGGTTTCAAAGTAGAAGACGGTAAGAAAATTCGTGTCTTCAAGTCGACCCAAAAAGCGGTTGATGCTTGAACACTGCTAGGTAGAAGACCATGGCACGACTGAAAGAGATTTACCGGAACGAAATCGCTCCCAAGCTTAAGGAAGAACTTAAGCTGTCGAACGTGATGGAAGTTCCACGCGTAACCAAGATCACCCTGAACATGGGTCTGGGCGAAGCCATCGGTGACAAGAAAGTCATCGAGCACGCTGTAGCCGACCTGGAAAAGATCACCGGTCAAAAGCCGGTCGTGACTTTCGCTCGTAAATCCATCGCGGGCTTCAAAGTCCGTGAAGGATGGCCGATCGGCGTCAAGGTGACCCTGCGTAGCGACAAGATGTACGAATTCCTGGACCGCCTGCTGGCGATCTCCCTGCCTCGGGTACGCGACTTCCGCGGCCTGAATGCCAAGTCCTTCGATGGCCGTGGCAACTACAGCATGGGCGTGAAAGAGCAGATCATCTTCCCGGAAATCGATTACGACAAGATCGATGCTCTGCGCGGTTTGGACATCACCCTGACCACCACTGCTCGTTCGGACGACGAAGGCCGCGCTCTGCTGCGTGCTTTCAAGTTCCCGTTCCGCAACTGATTGGAGTAGGAAAATGGCCAAGAAGAGCATGAAAAACCGCGAGCTGAAGCGTCAGCTCACGGTAGCCAAGTTCGCTAAAAAGCGCGCTGAGCTGAAAGCGACCATCGTCAACGTGAACGCCTCTCCAGAAGAGCGTTTCGCTGCCGTAGTCGCTCTGCAGAAGCAACCGCGTGACGCTAGCGCTGCGCGCCTGCGCAACCGTTGCCGCCTGACCGGTCGTCCTCACGGTGTATACCGTAAGTTCGGCCTGGGCCGTAACATGCTGCGTCAAGCTGCAATGCGCGGCGACGTACCAGGTCTGGTCAAGGCCTCCTGGTAATCGCTGTCGGTGTGATCCCGACGGAAGGGGAGCAATCTTCCGACCGTCGGTGACCTCACCTAGAAACAAGCCCCTATATGGGGCTTGTTTCGTTTCTGCCTTGTGTCTAGAATGACCGGCTCACCCGAGCCTGGGTTTTTTACCCTGCCCGCTCGGGTGGTTGTGATAGCCGCAAGGCTAATAATTCTTGTATCAGGAGCATCTAGCCCATGAGTATGCAGGACCCGTTAGCGGACATGCTAACTCGCATCCGTAATGCCCAGATGGCTGAAAAGTCCGTCGTAAGCATGCCTTCCTCTACCCTGAAGGTCGCGGTTGCCAAAGTTCTGAAAGACGAAGGTTACATCGCTGGCTACCAGGTTACTGGTGAGGCCAAGCCGTCCCTGTCGATCGAACTCAAGTACTTCGAAGGCCGTCCGGTCATCGAGGAACTGAAGCGTTCCAGCCGTCCTGGCCTGCGCCAGTACAAGTCCGTCACAGATCTGCCGAAAGTTCGTGGCGGCCTGGGCGTGTCTATCGTCTCCACCAACAAAGGTGTGATGACTGACCGCGCTGCGCGCGCTGCCGGTGTCGGCGGCGAAGTTCTGTGCACAGTGTTCTAAGGGGAGATAGGCATGTCTCGCGTCGCTAAGAACCCCGTTAAGCTGCCAGCAGGCGTCGAAGTAAAATTCGCCGGCCAGCAGCTTTCGGTGAAGGGTGCCAAAGGCGCTCTCGAACTGAACGTTCACTCGTCTGTTGAAGTTACCGAAGAGTCCGGCGAACTGCGTTTCGTCGCTCGCAACGGTGATCAGCAAGCTCGCGCCATGGCCGGTACTACCCGTGCTCTGGTCAACAACATGGTCCAAGGCGTAAGCCAAGGCTTCGAGCGCAAGCTCCAGCTGGTCGGTGTTGGTTACAAGGCACAGGCTAAAGGCACCGTCCTGAACCTGGCTCTGGGCTTCTCGCATCCAGTGGACTACGAACTGCCAGCCGGTATCACCGCTGAAACTCCTAGCCAGACCGACATCCTGATCAAGGGTATCGACAAGCAGCTGGTAGGTCAGGTGGCCGCTGAAATCCGCGACTTCCGTCCACCAGAGCCGTACAAAGGCAAGGGTGTGCGTTACGCGGACGAAGTAGTCCGTCGTAAAGAAGCCAAGAAGAAGTAGGGCCTAGCAAATGACCGACAAAAAAGTTACTCGACTGCGTCGCGCTCGCAAAGCACGTCTCAAGATGCACGAACTCGAAGTCGTGCGCCTGTGCGTGTTCCGCTCCTCGCAGCACATCTATGCCCAGGTCATTTCGGCCGACGGCAGCAAGGTTCTGGCAAGCGCCTCGACCTTGGACAAAGACCTGCGTGATGGCGCCACTGGCAACATCGACGCGGCCACTAAGGTTGGCAAGCTGGTAGCTGAGCGCGCGAAAGCCGCCGGTGTATCTCAAGTTGCCTTTGACCGTTCCGGCTTCAAGTACCATGGCCGCGTCAAAGCGCTGGCTGATGCTGCTCGTGAAGGCGGGCTGGAGTTCTAAGTTATGGCAAATAACGATCAAAAGCGCGACGAAGGCTACATCGAGAAGCTGGTTCAAGTTAACCGCGTAGCTAAAACCGTTAAAGGCGGCCGTATCTTCACCTTCACCGCGCTGACCGTGGTTGGTGATGGCAAGGGTCGCGTTGGCTTCGGCCGTGGCAAATCGCGCGAAGTACCTGCCGCGATCCAGAAAGCCATGGAAGCTGCTCGTCGCAACATGATCCAGGTTGACCTGAAGGGCACCACCCTGCAGTACGCCACCAAGGCTGCCCACGGCGCCTCGAAGGTTTACATGCAGCCTGCTTCGGAAGGTACCGGTATCATCGCCGGCGGCGCCATGCGTGCTGTCCTGGAAGTTGCTGGTGTTCAGAACGTCCTGGCCAAGTGCTACGGTTCGACCAACCCAGTGAACGTGGTTTACGCCACCTTCAAGGGTCTGAAAGCCATGCAATCTCCTGAGTCCATTGCTGCCAAGCGCGGCAAGAGCGTTGAGGAGATCTTCTGATCATGGCAACCGTAAAAGTAACGCTGATCAAGAGCGTCTCGGGCCGTATTCCTAACCACAAACTGTGCGTTAAGGGTCTGGGTCTGCGTCGCATCGGTCACACTGTAGAAGTCCAGGATACTCCCGAGAACCGCGGGATGATCAACAAGGCTTACTACATGCTGCGCGTCGAGGGTTAATCGATGAAACTCAATGATCTGAGTCCAGCGCCGGGTTCCCGTCGCGAAAAGCATCGTCCGGGTCGTGGTATCGGTAGCGGTCTGGGTAAGACCGGCGGCCGTGGCCACAAAGGTCAGACCTCCCGTTCGGGTGGTTCGATCGCTCCGGGCTTCGAAGGCGGTCAACAGCCGCTGCACCGTCGTCTGCCGAAATTCGGCTTCGTTTCCCTGAAAGCCATGGACCGCGCCGAAGTGCGTCTGTCCGAGCTGGCCAAGGTGGAAGGCGACGTGATCTCCGTGCAATCCTTGAAGGATGCCAACGTGATCAACCAGAACGTACAGCGTGTGAAAATCATGCTGTCTGGCGAAGTCACTCGCGCAGTCACCATCAAGGGTATCGCAGCCACCAAGGGTGCGCGTGCGGCTATCGAAGCAGCTGGCGGCAAGTTCGAGGAATAAATGGCTAAGCAAGGTGCTCTCTCTTCGCTCGGTAAGGGCGGGATGTCGGAACTCTGGGCTCGTCTGCGCTTTCTGTTCATGGCGATCATCGTCTATCGGATAGGTGCGCATATCCCGGTTCCAGGCATCAATCCGGACCGTCTGGCGGATCTGTTTCGGCAGAATGAGGGGACCATTCTTAGCTTGTTCAACATGTTTTCCGGTGGCGCGCTCGAGCGCATGAGCATCTTTGCACTGGGGATCATGCCGTACATCTCGGCATCGATCATCATGCAGCTGATGACGGCGGTCAGCCCGCAACTGGAGCAGTTGAAGAAGGAAGGTGAAGCTGGCCGTCGCAAGATCAGCCAGTACACCCGCTACGGCACCGTTATCCTGGCACTGGTACAAGCCATTGGCATGTCCATTGGCCTGGCCAACCAGGGCGTGGCGTTTTCTGCGGGCCTGGGCTTCCATGTCGTCGCCGTCTCCACTTTCGTGGCAGGCGCGATGTTCATGATGTGGCTGGGCGAGCAGATCACCGAGCGCGGTGTGGGCAACGGTATCTCGATGTTGATCTTCGCAGGTATCGTTGCCGGTCTTCCGAGAGCAATCGGGCAGTCTTTCGAGTCTGCGCGCACAGGCGATATCAACATTTTCGCCCTGGTCGCTATCGGTTTGCTGGCAGTAGCGATTATCGGTTTCGTGGTGTTCATTGAGCGTGGTCAGCGTCGTATCGCCGTTCACTACGCCAAGCGTCAGCAGGGCCGCAAGGTCTTCGCTGCGCAGACCAGCCACTTGCCGCTGAAGGTGAACATGGCGGGGGTTATCCCGGCCATTTTCGCGAGCAGCATTCTGCTGTTCCCGGCTTCGCTGGGTGCCTGGTTCGGTCAGTCCGAAGGTATGGGCTGGCTGCAGGACATCTCGCAGTCGATCGCTCCTGGTCAGCCGTTGAACATTCTGCTGTTTAGTGCAGGGATCATTTTCTTCTGCTTCTTCTACACAGCGTTGATGTTCAATCCGAAAGACGTAGCGGAAAACCTGAAGAAGTCCGGTGCCTTTATTCCGGGTATCCGTCCTGGTGAGCAGTCGGCGCGCTACATTGATGGCGTTCTGACCCGTTTGACCATGTTCGGTGCTCTTTACATGATGGCCGTCTGCCTTCTGCCCCAGTTCCTGGTGGTAGCAGCAAATGTGCCGTTCTACCTTGGCGGGACCTCGTTGCTGATTGTGGTAGTGGTTGTGATGGACTTCATGTCCCAAGTACAATCGCACCTCGTTTCGCACCAGTACGAATCCCTGATGAAGAAAGCCAACCTGAAAGGCTACGGTGGCAGCGGTCTGCTGCGCTGATACGCCCCTAAGGTTCGAGGAGTCGGTAATGAAAGTTCGTGCATCGGTGAAAAAGCTGTGCCGTAACTGCAAGATCATCCGTCGCGAAGGCGTCGTACGAGTGATCTGCAGCGCGGAACCGCGTCACAAACAGCGCCAAGGCTGAGTGTGATCTGCGCTTCAAACCCAGCAGCTAGTGTGCTGCTGGGTTGATTATTCGTTTCTACAGCGATATTATCTCGCGCCCTATTTCTTGGCTTCCGGGGCGTAGGTAGCTGTCAATTGGAGTCCCACTGAATGGCCCGTATTGCAGGCGTCAACATTCCAGATAACAAGCATACTGTTATCTCGCTGACCTACATCTATGGTGTCGGTCGCACAACTGCACAGAAGATCTGTGCAGACGCTGGTGTCAACCCAGCCGCAAAGATCAAGGATCTGAGCGACGAGCAAATCGAAACCCTGCGTGGCGAAGTCGCGAAGTTCACCACTGAAGGTGACCTGCGTCGTGACATCAACATGAAGATCAAGCGCTTGATGGACCTGGGTTGCTACCGCGGCCTGCGTCATCGTAAAGGTCTGCCGGTTCGCGGTCAGCGCACCAAGACCAACGCACGCACCCGTAAGGGCCCGCGTAAGCCGATCCGCAAGTAACCGCCCAGGAATATAGACATGGCAAAACCTGCTGCTCGTCCTCGTAAGAAAGTCAAAAAGACAGTGGTTGATGGCATCGCCCACATCCATGCGTCTTTCAACAACACCATCGTGACCATCACCGACCGTCAGGGCAATGCTTTGTCCTGGGCGACCTCCGGTGGTTCGGGTTTCCGTGGTTCGCGCAAATCCACCCCGTTCGCAGCCCAGATCGCTGCTGAGCGTGCTGGTCAAGCTGCGCTGGAATACGGTCTGAAGAACCTCGACGTTAACGTCAAGGGTCCAGGTCCAGGTCGTGAGTCCGCCGTTCGTGCTTTGAACAGCTGTGGCTACAAGATCGCCAGCATCACCGACGTGACGCCAATCCCGCATAACGGGTGCCGTCCGCCGAAGAAGCGCCGCGTGTAATCAGGAGACAGAAGAATGGCACGTTACATTGGTCCAAAATGCAAACTGTCTCGTCGTGAAGGCACCGATCTGTTCCTGAAGAGCGGCGTTCGCGCTCTGGAATCGAAGTGCAACATCGAAGCAGCCCCAGGTATCCACGGCCAGCGCCGTGGCCGTCAGTCCGACTACGGTACCCAGCTGCGCGAGAAACAAAAAGTCCGTCGTATCTACGGTGTTCTGGAGCGTCAGTTCCGCGGTTACTACCAAGCTGCTGCCTCGAAAAAAGGCGCAACCGGTGAGAACCTGCTGCAACTGCTCGAGTGCCGTCTGGATAACGTCGTTTACCGTATGGGCTTCGGCTCGACTCGTTCCGAGTCCCGTCAGCTGGTTTCGCACAAAGCGATCAGCGTCAACGGTAAGACTGTAAACATTCCATCCTACCAAGTTCGTCCGGGTGACGTGGTCGCGGTTCGCGAGAAGTCGTCGAACCAGCTGCGCATTGTTCAAGCCCTTGAACTGTGCGCCCAGCGTGGCCGAGTTGAGTGGGTAGACGTAGATGCTGCTAAAAAGTCGGGCGTTTTCAAGAACGTTCCTGCTCGCGGCGACCTGTCTGCCGACATCAACGAAAACCTGATTGTCGAGCTCTACTCCAAGTAAGGGCTAGAAAATAGGTGCATCCATGCAGATTTCGGTAAATGAGTTCCTGACTCCCCGCCATATTGATGTGCAGGTAGTCAGTCCGACCCGCGCCAAGATCACGCTCGAGCCTCTCGAGCGTGGTTTCGGCCATACCCTGGGCAACGCGCTGCGCCGCATCCTGTTGTCCTCCATGCCTGGCTGTGCAGTAGTCGAGGCCGAGATCGATGGCGTACTCCATGAGTACTCCGCGATCGAAGGTGTACAGGAAGATGTCATTGAAATCCTGTTGAACCTGAAAGGCCTGGCTATCAAGCTGCACGGTCGTGACGAAGTTACGCTGACCTTGTCGAAAAAGGGTTCGGGGGTGGTTACCGCTGCCGATATTCAGCTGGATCACGATGTCGAGATCGTCAACCCCGATCACGTAATCGCGAACCTGGCGTCGAATGGCGCCCTGAACATGAAGCTCACTGTAGCTCGTGGTCGCGGTTACGAGCCGGCCGACTCCCGTCAGACCGACGAAGACGAAAGCCGTAGCATTGGCCGTCTGCAGTTGGACGCTTCGTTCAGCCCGGTGCGTCGTATCGCCTATGTGGTCGAAAACGCCCGTGTTGAACAGCGTACCAACTTGGACAAGCTGGTCATTGATCTGGAAACCAACGGCACCCTGGATCCTGAAGAGGCTATCCGCCGCGCTGCGACCATCCTGCAACAGCAGTTGGCCGCGTTCGTCGACCTCAAAGGTGACAGCGAGCCTGTCGTAGTCGAGCAGGAAGACGAGATCGATCCGATCCTGCTGCGTCCGGTTGACGACCTGGAACTGACTGTACGTTCGGCCAACTGCCTCAAGGCGGAGAACATCTACTACATCGGCGACCTGATTCAGCGTACCGAAGTAGAGCTGTTGAAGACTCCTAACCTGGGCAAGAAGTCCCTGACTGAAATCAAGGACGTCCTGGCCTCTCGTGGTCTGTCTCTCGGCATGCGCCTCGACAACTGGCCGCCTGCAAGTCTTAAGAAAGACGACAAGGCGACCGCCTGATCGTCGTAATCACCGAACGTAGTGTTTGGTAAGGAATGAATCATGCGTCATCGTAAAAGTGGACGTCACCTGAGCCGTACCAGCTCTCACCGCAAGGCTATGTTCCAGAACATGGCAGTGTCGTTGATCGAGCACGAGCTGATCAAAACCACCCTGCCGAAAGCCAAGGAACTGCGCCGCGTTGCCGAGCCGCTGATCACCCTGGCCAAGGAAGACAGCGTTGCTAACCGTCGTCTGGCCTTCGACCGTACCCGTTCGAAGTCCGCTGTTGGCAAACTGTTCAACGACCTGGGCAAGCGTTACGCCACCCGTCAGGGCGGCTACCTGCGCATCCTGAAGTGCGGTTTCCGCGCTGGCGACAACGCGCCTATGGCGTACGTCGAGCTGGTTGATCGTCCGGTCGGCGGTGCTGTAGAAGCTGCTGAGTAAGACGTTCTGTCTGCTACAAAGAACCGGGCCTAGTGCCCGGTTTTTTGTGCCTGCACGTATTGTTTGTTTCTATTGATGTGAATCAATCAATGAATTTGTCCTTCTAACTTACCTGCTCAATACTCTCCTTCAAGCCGTTTAGCCCGGCGCTTGAAGACCGTTAAGGAGAGCCCATGAGCAAGATACTCACCACCGCCAGCGGTGCACCTGTAGCTGACAACCAGAATTCCCGTTCTGCCGGCCCGCGCGGCCCGTTGCTGCTCGACGACTTCCACCTGATCGAGAAGCTCGCCCACTTCAACCGTGAGAACATCCCTGAGCGACGCGTTCACGCCAAGGGGTCGGGTGCCTACGGCACATTCACTGTCACCCGCGACATTACCGGCTACACCAGTGCCAAGCTTTTCGCACAGGTTGGCAAGCAGACCGAGACCTTCCTGCGTTTCTCCACGGTTGGTGGCGAACGCGGTTCGGCAGACACCGAGCGCGACCCGCGTGGTTTTGCAGTGAAGTTCTACACCGAGGAAGGCAACTGGGACATCGTCGGTAACAACACGCCGGTGTTTTTCATCCGTGACCCGCTCAAGTTCCCGGACTTTATCCACACCCAGAAGCGTCACCCGCAAAGCAACTTGAAGAATGCCCAGATGATGTGGGATTTCTGGTCGCACTCTCCCGAGGCATTGCACCAGGTCACCATCCTGTTCTCCGACCGGGGTATCCCGGATGGTTACCGCCACATGCACGGCTTCGGCAGCCACACCTACAGCCTGATCAATGCGCAAGGCGAGCGCACCTGGGTGAAGTGGCACTTCAAGACTCAACAGGGCATCAAGAATCTGGCTCCAGCAGAGGCGGCGCGCCTTGCTGGCAGTGACCCGGACTACGCCCAGCGTGACCTGTTCGAGGCCATCGAGCGCAGTGATTTTCCACGTTGGTCCGTCTGCATCCAGGTGATGAGTGAAGCCGAGGCAGCCAGCCGCGACGAAAACCCGTTCGACGTGACCAAGACATGGTCGCAAAAGGACTATCCACTGATCGAAGTGGGCGTGCTGGAGCTCAACCGCAACCCGCTCAACTACTTCGCCGAAGTCGAGCAAGCCGCATTTGGCCCGAGCAACATGGTGCCCGGTGTAGGCCTGTCACCCGACCGCATGCTGCAAGGCCGCGTATTCGCCTATGCAGATGCGCATCGCTACCGGGTGGGCACCAACCACCAGCAGTTGCCCGTCAACGCCCCGCGTTGCCCGGTAAACAGCTACCAGCGTGACGGTTCGATGGCCACCGGCAGCTATGGCAACGCGCCGAACTACGAGCCCAACAGCTACACCGATGCACCGAAACAGTCGCCTCGCCACGCCGAGCCAGCGTTGGCCCTCAATGGTTCGGCCGACCGTTATGACCACCGCGAGGACGATGATTACTACAGCCATGCCGGCGCGCTGTTCCGCCTGATGAGTGATGAACAGAAAGCCCTGCTGATCAACAACATCGCCGGTGCCATGGCAGGCGTCAGCGAAGACGTGATTCAGCGGCAGTTGCAGTACTTCTTCAAGGCGGACCCAGCCTACGGGGAAGGTATCGCCAAATCCCTCGGGCTGAATCTCGCCTAACTCGAAGTGATAAGAAGAACCGCCCTCATTTGGGCGGTTTTTCAATGAATATCACTACTGTTTAACCGATTTTTTGCTTCTAATTGCGCGTTTTTCAGTGACCGAGACGAAAAGCTGGTTCACACTATGTGGTATTCAAGTTTCAACACGGAGAAGCAGGGCGATGCAAGGTCACCCGGACGTAATCAACTACCTCGTCACGTTGCTGAAGGGCGAACTGGCAGCACGCGACCAGTACTTCATTCACTCGCGCATGTACGAAGACTGGGGCCTGTCCAAGCTCTACGAGCGTATCAACCACGAGATGGAAGAAGAAACGCAGCACGCCGATGCGCTGATGCGCCGTATCCTCATGCTCGAAGGTACACCGGACATGCGCGCCGATGACCTGGAAGTGGGCAGCACCGTGCCGGAAATGATCGAGGCCGACCTCAAGCTCGAGTACAAGGTGCGCGCCGCGCTGTGCAAAGGCATTGAACTGTGCGAACTGCACAAGGACTACATCAGCCGCGACATCCTGCGCGCGCAGTTGGCCGATACCGAAGAAGATCACACCTACTGGCTGGAGAAGCAGCAGGGCCTGATCAAGGTCATCGGCCTGGAGAACTACCTGCAGTCGCAGATGTAAGTTATCCACAGGCCACAAAAAAGCCCCTGGCACCCACGGTACCAGGGGCTTTTTTCATCCACAGGCCAGTCAGGCCCGGTCACGCTCCAGCAACGGCTTGAGGTAATGGCCGGTGTAGGACTGTTTCATCTTGGTCAGTTCTTCCGGGGTGCCGCAGGCAATGATCTGCCCACCTTTGGAGCCACCTTCCGGCCCCAGGTCCACCAGCCAGTCGGCCGTCTTGATCACGTCCAGATTGTGCTCGATCACCACCACGGTGTTGCCGTGGTCGCGCAGACGGTGCAGCACATCGAGCAGTTGCTGGATATCGGCGAAGTGCAGCCCGGTGGTCGGTTCGTCGAGGATGTACAGCGTCTTGCCGGTATCGCGCTTGGACAGCTCCCGCGAAAGCTTGACCCGCTGCGCTTCGCCACCGGACAAAGTGGTCGCCGACTGCCCCAGCTTGATGTACGAAAGACCTACATCCATCAGGGTCTGCAGCTTGCGCGCCAGGGCCGGTACCGCGTCGAAGAACCCGCGGGCATCCTCGATGGTCATTTCCAGCACCTCGTGGATGTTCTTGCCCTTGTACTTGATCTCCAAGGTTTCACGGTTGTAGCGCTTGCTCTTGCACACGTCGCACGGCACGTAGATGTCCGGCAGGAAGTGCATCTCAACCTTGATCAGGCCGTCGCCCTGGCAGGCCTCGCAGCGCCCGCCCTTGACGTTGAACGAGAAGCGACCCGGGCCATAACCGCGCGAGCGCGATTCCGGCACGCCGGAGAACAGTTCGCGGATCGGGGTGAAGATGCCGGTGTAGGTCGCCGGGTTCGAGCGCGGTGTGCGGCCGATCGGGCTCTGGTCGATATCGACCACCTTGTCCAGATGCTGCAGGCCGTCCATGCTGCTGTGCGCGGCGGCTTCCAGGGTGCTTGCGCCGTTGAGCGCAGTGGCTGCCAGCGGGAACAGGGTGTTGTTGATCAGCGTCGACTTGCCCGAGCCGGACACACCGGTCACGCAGGTCAGCAGGCCGATCGGAATCTCCAGATCGACGTTCTGCAAGTTGTTGCCACGGGCGCCCTTGAGCTTGAGCTGCAGCTTCTTGTCGCGCGGGGTGCGCTTGGCCGGCACGACGATCTTCTTGCGCCCCGACAGGTACTTGCCGGTCAGCGAGTCAGGGTGGTCCATGACCTCCTGCGGCGTGCCCTCGGCCACGATCTGGCCACCATGCACACCCGCACCCGGGCCGATGTCCACGACGTAGTCGGCCAGGCGAATGGCATCCTCGTCGTGCTCGACCACGATCACCGTGTTGCCCAGGTCGCGCAGGTGGTTAAGGGTGGCCAGCAAGCGGTCGTTGTCCCGTTGATGAAGGCCGATGGACGGTTCATCGAGGATGTACATGACCCCCACCAGGCCGGCGCCGATCTGGCTGGCCAGGCGGATACGCTGGGCTTCGCCGCCCGACAGGGTATCGGCGCTGCGGTCGAGGGTGAGGTAGTCGAGGCCGACATTGACCAGGAACTGCAAGCGCTCGCAGATTTCCTTGAGGATCTTTGCGGCGATTTCGCCACGGCGACCGGTCAGTGTCAGCGCGCCAAAATAGTTGCTGGCCTCGCCGATGGGCAGGTTGGTGACCGCCGGCAGGGTCTTTTCGCCCACCCACACATGCCGCGCCTCACGGCGCAGGCGGGTGCCGCGGCAGTCGGGGCAGGGTTGGGTGCCGAGGAACTTCGCCAGCTCTTCGCGCACGGTGGCGGACTCGGTCTCGCGGTAGCGGCGCTCAAGGTTCGGCACGATCCCTTCGAACGGGTGCGAGCGTTTGACGATGTCGCCCCGGTCGTTGAGGTACTTGAAGTCGACCGTCTGCTTGCCGCTGCCTTGCAAAATCACCTTCTGGTGCTCGGCCGACAGTTCGCCGAATGGCTCCTCAAGGCTGAAGCCGTAGTGCGCGGCGAGCGATCCGAGCATCTGGAAGTAATAGACGTTGCGCCTGTCCCAGCCACGGATCGCACCCTCGGCCAAGGTCAGCTCACTGTTGACCAGGCGCTTGGTGTCGAAGAACTGCTTCACGCCCAGGCCGTCACAGGTGGGGCAGGCGCCAGCCGGGTTGTTGAAGGAGAACAGCTTGGGTTCCAGCTCGCTGATGGCATGGCCGCAGATCGGGCAAGCGAAGCGTGCGGAGAAAATCGTCTCTTCGCCTTCTTCGTCGTCCATCGGTGCCACCAGGGCAATACCGTCGGCCAGCTTGAGCGCGGTTTCGAACGATTCGGCTAGGCGCTGCTGCAGATCTGCGCGCACCTTGAAGCGGTCCACCACCACGTCGATGCTGTGCTTTTTCTGCTTGTCCAGCTTGGGCAGTTCGTCGAGCTCATAGAGCTTGCCGTTGACCCGCGCCCGCACGAAGCCCTGGGCACGCAGCTCGTCGAACACGGCCAGGTGCTCACCCTTGCGCTCGCGGATTACCGGCGCCAGCAACATCAGCTTGCTGCCTTCCGGGCGCTCCAGCACCAGGTCGACCATCTGGCTGATCGTTTGCGCCTCCAGCGCAATGTCATGGTCCGGGCAGCGTGGGGTGCCTACGCGCGCATAGAGCAAGCGCAGGTAGTCGTAGATCTCGGTGATGGTGCCAACCGTCGAACGCGGGTTGTGCGAGGTCGACTTCTGCTCGATGGAAATGGCCGGCGACAAGCCTTCGATAGTGTCGACGTCAGGCTTTTCCATCATCGACAGAAATTGCCGGGCATAGGCCGACAGCGACTCCACATAGCGGCGCTGGCCTTCGGCGTACAGTGTGTCGAAGGCAAGCGACGACTTGCCGGACCCGGACAGGCCGGTGATCACGATCAGCTTGTCGCGTGGCAGGGTCAGGTCGATGTTCTTAAGGTTGTGGGTACGCGCCCCACGAATCAGGATCTTGTCCACTGCGGCCTCGCTTGGCGGGCATAAACAAGGAAGTATACGGCGCCCTGCCAGTACGCGGCAAAGCGTCGCGTAGATGCCGTCAAGCTGTCGGACTGATAGAATCGCCGCCGGTTCACACGAGGTTAATCCATGCACGACACCCACAACGAGCGCATGAGTGGCAGCGAAACCCGCGCCGCTGGCGGCCTGGCCCTGGTCTTTGCCTTTCGTATGCTGGGCATGTTCATGGTCTTGCCGGTGCTGGCCACCTACGGCATGGACCTGGCCGGCGCCACCCCTGCGCTGATCGGCCTGGCCATTGGTGCTTACGGCCTGACCCAGGCGGTCCTGCAGATCCCGTTCGGGATGATTTCCGACCGCATCGGCCGTCGCCCGGTGATCTACCTGGGGTTGGTGATCTTCGCCCTGGGCAGCGTGCTGGCGGCCCAGGCCGATTCCATCTGGGGGGTGATCGCCGGGCGTATCCTGCAGGGCGCCGGGGCGATTTCTGCCGCGGTGATGGCGCTGCTTTCCGATCTCACCCGCGAGCAGCACCGAACCAAGGCCATGGCCATGATCGGCATGAGCATCGGCCTGTCGTTCGCGGTGGCGATGGTGGTCGGCCCATTGTTGACTCGCGCCTTTGGCTTGTCAGGTTTGTTCCTGGCCACGGCAGGACTTGCCCTGGTCGGCATGGCCCTGATCGCCTTCGTCGTGCCCAACACCCACAGCACCTTGCAGCACCGCGAATCGGGCGTGGCGCGCCAGGCCCTTGGCCCGACCCTGCGCCATCCGGACCTTCTGCGCCTGGACGTGGGTATCTTCGTGCTCCACGCGATCCTCATGGCCAGCTTCGTCGCACTGCCACTGGCGCTCGTCGAGCGCGGCGGCCTGCCGAAGGAGGAGCACTGGTGGGTATACCTGACTGCGCTGTTCGTCTCATTTTTTGCAATGGTCCCGTTCATCATCTACGGCGAGAAAAAGCGCAAGATGAAACGTGTGTTGGCCGGTGCGGTCAGTGTGCTGCTACTCACGGAGATATACTTCTGGGAGTGGGCTGACGGTTTGCGCGGACTGGTGATTGGCACCGTGGTATTCTTTACCGCATTCAACCTGCTGGAGGCATCGTTGCCTTCGCTGGTGAGCAAGGTGTCACCTGCTGGTGGCAAGGGGACGGCGATGGGGGTGTACTCCACCAGCCAGTTCCTCGGTGCTGCGTTAGGTGGAATCCTCGGTGGCTGGCTGTTCCAGCATGGCGGACTGAGCACAGTGTTCCTCGGTTGCGCGGTGTTGTGTGCCATCTGGCTGATCGTGGCCTTGCGCATGAACGAGCCGCCCTATGTGACCAGCCTGCGCATGCCGCTGACGCCTGAAGCAGTCCGGGAAGCTGGGCTGACCGAACGCCTGATGGCTGTGCCGGGTGTGACCGACGCTGTGGTGGTGGCAGAAGAGGCCGCCATCTATATCAAACTGGATACGAAAATTTTGGACCGTGCGACCCTCGAGCGTCTGGTGAACCCAGCCTCTTCGGCGTGCGAAGCCTAGGAGAACGTTATGGCCCGTGGGGTTAACAAAGTCATTCTGGTCGGCACCTGTGGCCAGGATCCCGAAGTCCGCTACCTGCCCAACGGTAACGCCGTGACCAACCTGAGCCTGGCTACCAGCGAGCAGTGGACCGACAAGCAGTCGGGCCAGAAGGTCGAGCGTACCGAGTGGCACCGTGTGTCGCTGTTCGGCAAGGTTGCCGAAATTGCCGGCGAATACCTGCGCAAGGGTTCGCAGGTGTACATCGAAGGCAAGCTGCAGACCCGCGAGTGGGAAAAAGACGGCATCAAGCGCTACACCACTGAAATCATCGTCGACATGCAGGGCACCATGCAGCTGCTCGGCGGCCGTCCGCAGAACCAGCAAGGTGGCGGCGACCAATACAACCAGGGTGGTGGTAACAACTACAACCAGGGCGGCCAGCAGCAACAGTACAACCAGGCGCCTCAGCGCCAGCAGGCCCCGCGCCCGCAACAGGCCCAGCAGCGCCCAGCGCCGCAGCAGCCTGCGCCACAGCCAGCGGCTGACTTCGACAGCTTCGATGACGATATTCCGTTCTGACCAGAGCGGTAGGGCGTCACGCTAGAGCAAAAACCCAGGGCATTGGCCCTGGGTTTTTTTATGCGAGTGAATCGTCACGGTGGGAGTGGCAGTCAGGCATCGCCATCCAGCGCTGCCTGGGCAAACTCCGCATCCAGCTCCGGCGTTGCGCCGCTGATGCCGATGCCGCCGATATGCCGGCCCTTCGCATCCATGATTGGCAGGCCGCCACCCAACAGGGTGAAGCCTGGGAGAGCCGCATAGGGGTTTGCTGGAAGTGCGGCACTTCGTTCTGCGAGCGAGCCGGAGGAAAGCGGGAAGCGGGCCGAGGTCGAGGCCTTGAGCTGCGCGACCTTGATGCTGCCGCTACTGGTGCCGTCCATGCGGTGGAAGTGTTTGAGGTTGCCATGGTTGTCGACGATGCTGATGACGATGGCATGGCCCTGGGCGCGGGCAGCGCGCTCGGCGGCGGCGGCCATTGTGCGGGCGGCTTCGGCGGTGATGGGGGAGGGAGCGTCGGCTTGTGAGGTTGCTGCCAATAACAGCGAGCACATGAAAAGACTGGCACGGATGTGGTTCGAGTTCATGCGAGCATTACCCCTGAGGACTGTTCGGTCGGGCAACCTAGCAGGCGGTTGTCGCTCAAGGATGTAGTCCTTTTCCGAAAATGATGCCCGGTAGGTGTGTTGTCGCTGCTGGCCCTATCGCCGGCAAGCCGGCTCCCACAGGTGCTCCACTGCACTTGAGATCAGTGGGCTACCTGTGGGAGCTGGCTTGCCAGCGATAGGGCCCTTGAGGTCAGTGGAACCGGTTCTTGGCCATCTCGATATCATTCATTAACGCCTTGGCCAAGGCACTCAGGTAGTCTGCTGCACCGAGCAACTTGTGGTCATCCTCCATGTCGCCCTCGCGCACAAGGTGCTTGATATAGCCCAGCAGTATCGAAACCTGCTCATAGGCATCATCGATCGGAATGCCCGGCTGTACCCGCAGCAGATCAATAGGTGGGTTACCGACATCGAGGAACGTCTCCACGCCGGCGGTGGTGAGGACTTTGGTTTCATCCGCCATCTCGTCACCTCTGGGCCTGTTGGCCATAAAGTCGAGCGTGCACATGCTCCACCAACGCAAACGCGATCTCGCTGGCATGCATGGCATTGCCCAGCATGCTCAGGCCGTGTTCGCCTGCGCGGGAGCAGCAGTGTTCGTCGAGGGTTTCGATGACGCCGCGTAGTAGCTCGCTGGCGTGGACCAGGGCGTCGGGCGGGTACATGTCGGATTGAACGGTGAAGAATGGGGTGATGATAGGTTTACGGCGGGGAGGATCGGGGACGATCTTCTTCATGATGTAATTCCTATTTTTTCAAAATGGGAACTACCACTTGAATCTTTCTCACGGATTGGGTGGTAGCCGTACGTGGAGTGAGAAAACCGAGGAAAAAAAGGCAAAAACCCGGCCAGGCAGAAGCCTGCCCACGTACGGCCACCATAAAGGTGCTGCTATTTTTTTTCGGTCGGGTTTCTCACACCCGGTCGCCGAAGCGACCCGAGAACGTTATCCGTGAGGCATTTCCCCGACAACAGCGAAACTTCAGCAGCGGCCGTAGGATAATTCCCAAAGACGCAAATCCTGAAGCATTTGGTTTCAGGTTCAGAAATATCTTACGGCTGATCGCTGGCGGGGCATGCAGGTGCTCGCCATGAAAGATTTAGCGCCTATGAGATCGAGCGCCGCCCGCGCGGCGCATCGCGGATAAATCCGCTCCTACATTTGTTGCAACGTGCCTATGTCTGATGGGGCATGGTTGCCAGCCTTGTTGGCACGGCGAGATTTTTCGGCTGGCGCTGCCGGCGCCCCTGCAATTTCAAGACATGCACCAAGGCTAACAACCATGGCCTGACAGGAATGGCACGTTGCAACAAATGTAGGAGCGGATTTATCCGCGATGCGCCGCGCGGGCGGCGCTCGATTTGCGCACCACCACAAGACCCAAGACAGGCACTTAACTCGATTTGCGCACCACCCTAAGACCCAAGACATGCCCAACACCCCACACCCCTGACCCAAGTCATCGCACCTTTGCGTTTCTTGACTAGTCTTACCTATTGGCGGCCATCAAAAAGCCGCCACCGTGACTACGCAAGAGACGCCGGCCATGTTCCGTGCGTCCACACACCTGATCAGGAGTGCACGATGGACCTCAACCGTCGGCAGTTCTTCAAGGTCGCCGCCGTCGGCCTTGGAGGCTCGAGCCTGGCAGCGTTGGGCATGGCCCCGACGCCTGCGTTCGCCGAGCAGGTGCGTCACTTCAAGCTGGCGCACACCAAAGAAACCCGCAACACCTGTCCTTACTGCTCGGTCGGCTGCGGCCTGATCATGTACAGCCAGGGCGATGCGGGCAAAAACGTCAAACAGAACATCATCCACATCGAAGGCGATGCCGACCACCCGGTCAACCGCGGCACCCTGTGCCCGAAAGGCGCCGGCCTGCTCGACTTTATCCACAGCCCCAGCCGCCTGCAGTACCCCGAGGTACGCAAGCCAGGGAGCAAGGAATGGGTACGGGTCGAATGGGACGAAGCGCTCGATCGCATCGCCGACCTGATGAAGCAGGACCGTGACGCCAACTTTATCGAGAAGAACGCCCAGGGGCAGACGGTCAACCGCTGGCTTACCACCGGTTTCCTCGCTGCCTCCGCCGCCTCCAGCGAGGCAGGCTACCTGACCCACAAGGTCATCCGCGCAACAGGCATGCTGGGGTTCGATAACCAGGCTCGTGTCTGACATGGCCCGACGGTGGCAAGTCTTGCCCCGACGTATGGCCGTGGCGCCATGACCAACCACTGGTCCGATATCGCCAACGCGAATCTGGTCCTGGTGATGGGTGGCAACGCAGCAGAAGCGCATCCATGCGGCTTCAAGTGGGTGACCGAGGCCAAGGCGCACAACAAGGCGCGGCTGATCGTGGTCGACCCGCGGTTTACCCGTACCGCTTCGGTGGCGGACTACTACGCGCCGATCCGTACCGGTACCGACATCGCCTTCATGGGCGGGCTGATCAATTACCTGTTGAGCAACGACAAGATCCAGCACGAGTACGTGCGCAACTACACCGACGTGTCGTTCATCGTCAAAGAGAACTATGGCTTCGAGGACGGGCTGTTCAGCGGCTACGACGAGGCCAAGCGCGTGTATGCCGACAAGTCGGGCTGGGGCTACGAGCTGGGCGAGGACGGTTTCGCCAAGGTCGACCCGACCCTGCAGCACCCGCGCTGCGTGTTCCAGTTGATGAAGCAGCATTACAGCCGCTACACCCCGGAAATCGCCAGCATGACCTGCGGCATGCCGCAGGACGCCATGCTCAAGATCTGGGAAGAGATCGCCACCTGCTCGGTACCGGGCAAGACCATGACGATCCTCTATGCACTGGGCTGGACGCAGCACTCGATTGGCGCGCAGATCATCCGCAGTGCGGCGATGGTCCAGTTGCTGCTGGGCAACGTCGGCATGCCAGGTGGTGGCGTCAACGCCTTGCGCGGGCACTCCAACATCCAGGGCCTGACCGACCTGGGCCTGTTGTCGAACTCGTTGCCGGGTTACCTGACCTTGGCCGGCGATGCCGAGCAGGACTACGCCACCTACATCGACAAGCGCGCCTCCAAACCCCTGCGCCCGGGGCAACTGTCCTACTGGCAGAACTACGGCAAGTTCCACGTCAGCCTGATGAAGGCCTGGTACGGCGCCAATGCCACGGCGGAAAACAACTGGGGCTACGACTGGCTGCCCAAGCTCGACGTGCCGGCCTACGACGTGCTGCGCATGTTCGAGATGATGAGCCAGGGCAAGGTCAACGGCTACATGTGCCAAGGCTTCAACCCGATCGCCGCGCTGCCGGACAAGAACCGCGTCACCGCAGCACTGGGCAAGCTCAAGTGGCTGGTGATCATGGACCCGCTGGCCACCGAGACTTCGGAGTTCTGGCGCAACGCCGGGAAGTTCAACGATGTCGACACGGCCAACATCCAGACCGAGGTGTTCCGCCTGCCCACCACCTGCTTTGCCGAGGAGGACGGTTCGCTGGTCAACAGCAGCCGCTGGCTGCAGTGGCACTGGAAGGGCGCCGATGGCCCGGGTGAAACCCGCACCGATGTGCAGATCATGAGCGAGCTGTTCCTGCGCCTGCGCCACCGTTACCAGACCGAGGGTGGCGCCTACCCGGATGCCATGATGAACATCCACTGGCCGTACAAGATTCCTGAAGAGCCTTCCCCGGAAGAGCTGGCCAAGGAGATGAACGGCTGGGCGGTAGCCGATGTCACCGACCCGACTGGCGCGGTCATCAAGGCAGGGCAGCAGCTGGCGGGCTTCGGCCAACTCAAGGACGACGGCAGCACCGCGTCGGGTTGCTGGATCTTCGCCGGCAGTTGGACCGAGCAGGGCAACCAGATGGCGCGCCGTGACAACAGCGACCCGTTCGGCATGCACCAGGTGCAGAACTGGGCCTGGGCCTGGCCGGCCAACCGGCGCATCCTCTACAACCGTGCCTCCAGCGACCCGCAAGGCAAGCCATGGGACCCGGAGAAGAAGCGCCTGGTGTGGTGGAACGGCAAGGCCTGGACTGGCACCGACGTGCCCGACTTCAAGGTCGACTCGCCGCCCGAGGCCGGGATGAACCCGTTCATCATGAACCCCGAGGGCGTGGCGCGCTTCTTTGCCATCGACAAGATGGCCGAAGGCCCGTTCCCCGAGCATTACGAGCCGTTCGAGACGCCCATCGGCATCAACCCGTTGCATCCGCAGAACAAGAAGGCCACCAGCAACCCGGCCGGGCGGATCTTCGATTCGGTGTGGGACACCCTCGGCACCCACGACGAGTTCCCCTATGCGGCGACCACGTACCGGCTGACCGAGCACTTCCACTTCTGGAGCAAGCACTGCCCCCTCAACGCAATCATCCAGCCCGAGCAGTTCGTCGAGATCGGCGAGGTACTGGCCAACGAGAAAGGCATCAAGGCTGGCGACCGGGTGCGGGTGTCGAGCAAGCGCGGGCATATCGAGGCGGTGGCGGTGGTGACCAAGCGGATTCGTCCGCTGCAGGTCAACAACCAGACCGTGCACCAGATCGGCATTCCCCTGCACTGGGGCTTCACCGGTGCGACGCGGCACGGCTACCTGACCAACACCCTGGTGCCATTCCTGGGTGATGGCAACACGCAGACGCCGGAGTCCAAGTCGTTCCTCGTCAAAGTGGAGAAAATCTGATGGCCAGCCAAGACATCATCGCCCGCTCGGCCACCACCACCGTACCGCCTTCGGTACGCCAGCAGCAGGAAGTCGCCAAGCTGATCGACACTACCAAGTGCATTGGCTGCAAGGCCTGCCAGGTGGCGTGTTCGGAGTGGAACGAACTGCGTGACGAGGTCGGCCACAACCACGGCACCTACGACAACCCCCAGGACCTCACCGCCGAGACCTGGACCTTGATGCGCTTCACCGAGCACGAGCGCGACGACGGCAACCTGGAGTGGCTGATCCGCAAGGATGGCTGCATGCACTGCGCCGACCCCGGTTGCCTGAAGGCCTGCCCGAGCCCGGGGGCGATCATCAAGCACGCCAACGGCATCGTTGACTTCAACCAGGACCATTGCATCGGCTGTGGGTATTGCATCACCGGCTGCCCGTTCAACATTCCGCGCATCTCGCAGAAGGACCACAAGGCGTACAAGTGCACCCTGTGTTCCGACCGCGTGAGCGTGGGCCTGGAGCCGGCCTGCGTGAAAACCTGCCCGACCGGGGCGATCGTCTTCGGCAGCAAGGACGAAATGAAAGTGCATGCCGCCGAGCGCATCGTCGACCTCAAGTCGCGGGGCTTCGACAACGCCGGGCTGTACGACCCGGACGGCGTCGGCGGGACCCACGTCATGTATGTGCTGCACCACGCCGATACGCCCAGGCTGTATGCAGGCCTGCCGGACCAACCCGTGATCAGCCCGCTGGTGGGCCTGTGGAAAGGCTTTACCAAGCCGCTGGCGCTGTTGGCCATGGGCGCTGCGGTACTGGCCGGATTCTTCCACTACGTGCGGATCGGCCCACAACGGGTCGAGGAGGATGAACACCCCACGCCGCCGGACGACAGCGTGCATCAGGTGGACCCGGCGGTCCATGTCTATGACCCCAATCGGCCCGGCGGGCAAGGGGAGCAGCGGCCATGAACGACAAGAAGCCAATACTGCGGTACACCGCCAACGAGCGGACCAACCACTGGGTCGTCGCCATCCTGTTCATCCTCGCCGGGCTGTCCGGGCTGGCGCTGTTCCACCCCGCGCTGTTCTGGCTCAGCCATCTGTTCGGTGGCGGCCCCTGGACGCGCATCCTGCACCCGTTCCTCGGTGTGGCGATGTTCGTATTCTTCCTTGGCTTGGTGTTTCGCTTCTGGCGCGCCAACTTCATCACCGCCAACGACCGCCTGTGGTTGCGCCGCATCGACCGGGTGATGGTGAACCGGGAAGACGGCGTTCCCCCCATCGGCAAGTACAACGCCGGGCAGAAGTTGCTGTTCTGGACCCTGCTCGCGTGCATGCTGGTGCTGCTGATCAGCGGCGTGGTGATCTGGCGCGCGTACTTCAGCCTCTACTTCGAAATCGGCGTCATTCGCCTGGCCACCTTGCTCCATGCCCTGGCGGCGTTCGTGCTGATCCTCAGCATCATCGTGCACATCTACGCCGGCATCTGGATCAAGGGCTCGATCGGCGCCATGCTGCATGGCTGGGTCAGCCGCGCCTGGGCGCGCAAGCACCATGAGTTGTGGTACCGCGAAGTGACGGACGACAAGCCGCCACACCCGCACGGACGTAAAGAAGGATGAACGCTTGAGCACGATACTCGAACCCGGGCAGATCGAAGCGTCGGCCGTGATGCCGCCGTTTCTGCATCTGCCGCCCGCCAACCTGTTCGAACTGCGCGCCGCCCGCCTGGAGCATCTGGCCGAGGGCAATGCGCTGGGCCGGTACCTGAAGCTGGTCGCGCGCCTGTGCCGTGTCCAGCAGCAGCTTGTGGATAACCCGCCCGGTGCCTTGCCGGTGGCCGAGGAGCGCCAGCGCCTGTGCATAAGTCATGGGCTGCCGCCGCTGGCTGCCGACAGCCTGGTGCGTGAGGGGCCGTGGCTGGTCTGGTTGCAGGCATTGCTCGCACACTTCGAAGCTGAAACCAGCGGCCCGCTGGGCGAGGCGCTGCACCTGCTGCGAGGGAGTGACGACAGCCAGCGCAAGGGTTGGGGTATCGCCTTGCTCGCTGGTCAATATGATGCGGTGCCGGCAGGGCTGGTGCCGTTCATTGGCGCCGCCTTGCAAGCGGCCTGGTCCAGTTGGCTGCTGGCGCTGCCTGCGCCTGAACTGAAGCCTGCCGACAGCCTGGCCCAGTGCCCCGCCTGTGGGTCGCCGGCGATGGCCGGGGTGGTGCGCAACCGCGGCAAGCACAACGGTTTGCGGTACCTGGCCTGTTCACTGTGTGCCTGTGAATGGCATGTGGTGCGGGTCAAGTGTGTGTATTGCGAGTCGAGCAAGGATTTGCGCTACACCAGCCTGGAGGATGATCGCCATGCGCCAGGCAAGGCGCCGTTGCAGGCCGAGTGCTGTCCGGGGTGCAATAGCTACCTGAAGCAGAATTATCTGGAGAACGATGCCGCAGCCGAGCCGCTGGCCGATGACCTCGCCAGTCTGGCGCTGGATATTCGGCTGGACGAGGAGGGCTTCCATCGCCTGGCACCGAACCTGATGCTCGCACCGGGTGGTGGGTGAGTGTCTACACTGCAAGATCGAGTCGCCCCTTTCGCGGGACAAGCCCGCTCCCACAGGTATGCAGCTGATTTCGGACTCAGCGGGGTACCTGTGGGAGCGGGCTTGTCCCGCGAAAGGGCCCGAACAGACAACAGACCAGTCCAAGGTAGTAACTGATGTCTCCAAGCCCCGCCAGCGACACCCCACGCCTGCCGTCCATCGACACCCTCCTGCGCCACCCGGCCTGCCTCCCGCTGATCGACCGCCACGGCCGCGACGCCGTCCTGGCCACCCTGCGCCAGCTGCTCGATGACCTGCGCGATCCTGCTCGCCATGGCCAACTCAGCGCCGCCGAACTGGCCGCCGAAGTCTTGCTGGGCCGCACCGGCGAACGTCTGGCCGTGCAGCAACGCAGCCAGGTCCGTCGCGTGTTCAACCTCACCGGCACCGTGCTGCACACCAACCTCGGCCGCGCCCTGCTGCCGGAAGAGGCCGTCGAAGCCATGCAGACCGCCGCGCGTTACCCGCTCAACCTCGAATTCGACCTGGCCACCGGCAAGCGCGGCGACCGTGACGACCTCATCGAAGGCCTGATCCGCGAGCTCACCGGCGCCGAGGCCGTTACCGTGGTCAACAACAACGCCGCCGCCGTGCTGCTGGCGCTCAACAGCCTCGGCGCACGCAAGGAGGGCATCATTTCCCGTGGCGAACTGATCGAGATCGGCGGCGCCTTCCGCATCCCCGACATCATGGCCCGCGCCGGGGTGAAGCTGCACGAGATCGGCACCACCAACCGCACCCACGCCCGCGATTACGAAGCGGCCATCGGCCCGCGTACCGGCTTGCTGATGCGCGTGCATTGCAGCAACTACAGCATCCAGGGCTTCACCACCCAGGTGCCTACCGCCGAGCTGGCACGCATCGCTCACCAGCATGAACTGCCACTGCTCGAAGACCTCGGCAGCGGCAGCCTGCTCGACCTGACGCGCTGGGGCCTGCCCGCCGAGCCGACAGTGCGCCAGGCCCTGGCTGACGGCGCCGACATCGTCACCTTCAGCGGCGACAAACTGCTGGGCGGCCCGCAAGCCGGCATCATCGTCGGCCGCAAGGAACTGATCGCCAAGATCAAGAAAAACCCGCTCAAGCGCGCCCTGCGCGTCGACAAGATCACCCTCGCTGCACTTGAAGCGGTGCTGGCGCTATACCGCAACCCCGACCGCCTGGCCGAGCGCCTGCCGAGCCTGCGCCTGCTTACCCGCAGCCAGGCCGACATCCAGGCCCAGGCCGAGCGCCTGGCCCCTGAACTCAAAGCCCGCCTCGGCGAGCAATGGGCGGTCAGCGTGGAGCCCGCGCTGGGCATGATCGGCAGCGGCAGCCAGCCGGTGGCGCGCTTGCCGAGCGCTGCCCTGTGCCTGCGCCCGCAGGTGTCGAAGAAACTGCGCGGGCGCAGCCTGCATGTGCTCGAGCGTGCCCTGCGCGACTTGCCCGTGCCGGTGCTCGGGCGCATCGATGACGATGCCTTGTGGCTTGACCTGCGCCAGCTCGACGACGAAGCCCAGTGGTTGGCGCAACTGCCCGCCCTGCAACTGGGGCCGGTGCAGTGATCGTTGGTACCGCCGGGCACATCGACCACGGCAAGACCGCGCTGCTTCAGGCCCTGACCGGTCAGCCCGGCGACCAGCGTCAGGAGGAACGCGACCGAGGCATGACCATCGACCTGGGCTACCGTTATGCGTCGCTCGCCGAAGGCGCGCCGTTGACCGGTTTCATCGATGTGCCAGGCCATGAGCGATTTATCCACAACATGCTGGCCGGTGCCCATGGCATCGACCTGGTGCTGCTGGTGGTGGCCGCGGATGACGGTGTGATGCCGCAGACCCGAGAGCACTTGGCGATCCTTGAGCTGTTGGGTATTCCCCAGGCGCTGGTGGCGATCAGCAAATGCGACCGGGTCGAGCCGGCGCGGCTGGCCGAAGTCCAGGTACAAGTCCGCGAACTGCTGACGCCGGGGCCGTATGCCGGGGCGCGGCAGTTTCCGCTGTCGAGCATCACAGGAGAGGGCATCGACTCGCTGCGCCAGGCCTTGCTGGAGGCCGCAGCGCGTGTGCGCCAGCGCAGCGTGCGCGGTGGTTTCCGCCTGGCCGTGGACCGTGCCTTTGCCGTGACTGGCGCAGGTGTCGTGGTGACCGGCACGGCGCTGGCCGGTCGCGTCAGTGCCGGTGACACGCTGTTGCTGGGCAAGGCCGGTAAAGCGGTGCGGGTGCGTGGCCTGCATGCGCAGAACCAGACCGCGCTGGTGGCCGAGGCCGGCCAGCGAGTGGCGCTGAATATCGCCGCCGAACGCCTGGCGGTGGAGCAGGTGCATCGTGGCGACTGGCTGGTGCCCGAGTGGCTGCATGCGCCCAGCGCCCGGGTGGATATCGAAGTGAACCTGCTGCCGAGCGAGACGCGCCTCTTCGAACACTTCAGCGCCGTGCACGTGCACCTCGGCACCCAGGATGTGACGGCGCGGGTGGCGTTGCTTGAAGGCGAATCCCTGGCGGCGGGCCAGCGCATGTTCGCCCAGCTGCTGCTCAACGCGCCGCTGCAAGCGGTGCACGGCGACCGCCTGGTGCTGCGCGATCAGCGCGCACAGCGAACGCTGGGTGGCGGCAAGGTGCTCGACCCGTTTGCGCCAAGCCGCCAGCGTCGCAGTGACGAGCGCCTGCGTCAGTTGCAGGTGCTGCGCGATGCCGAGGACCTCGAACAAGCCCTGCCGGCACTGCTCGCCAGCGCGCCTGGCGGCCTCGATCCGCAGCGCCTGGAGCGCCAGTTCAATCGGCTGCGTGAAACCTGGCATCTGCCGCAGGACGTGCTGGTGGTGGCCACGCGGCAGGGCCCGGTGCTGTTCGCCAACGGCCAATGGCAAGCGCTCAAGCGGCAAGTTCTGGCGCAGTTGGCCCAGTTCCACGAACAGGAGCCCGACCAGCTCGGCCCGGACCGTGACCGGTTGCGCCGCTTTGCGGCCTTGCCGCTGGAGCGCCCGGTGTTCGTCAGCCTGCTGGATGAGCTGCTCAATGACGGTACGGTCGCCAGTAGCGGGCCGTGGCTGCACTTGCCCGATCACCAGGTACAGCTGAGCGAGGCCGACAACGCCTTGTGGGCAAGCCTGCTGCCGAAGTTGCTGGAGGGGCGCTACGATCCGCCCTGGGTCAGGACGTTGGCCACTGGAGAAAAGTGTGCCGAGGCTGAAGTGCGACTCTTGCTGCGCAAGCTGGCGCGGTTGGGGCTGGTGCACCAGGTGGTGCGCGACCTGTTCTATCCCGAGGCGACGCTAAAGCGCATGGCAGAGCTGCTGCTCGCGCAAGCCAGCGAAACGCCGATAGTGCAGGTGGCCGCGTTTCGCGATATGTTGGGCATCGGTCGCAAGCGCAGTGTGCAGATTCTCGAATACTTCGACCGCATCGGCCTGACCCGCAGGGTTGCCGATCAGCGTCACATCCGTGCCGACAGCGCCCTGGCCCAGCAGCAAGCCAGGCACTGAGTTCAAGGAAGGCAATCGCGCCCGGTGGCGCGGCCGGGCTTCAAACCCGGTTGGGGACGGCAGCCGTTCCCGGGCAGGTTCGACTCCCGCTGCCTTCCGCCAATCGTTATGTCTGTAGTGGCCCTATCGCCGGCTTGCCGGCGATGAGGCCCGAGCCGTCACCCATCAGGCCCGCTCCCCACACAGATCCAGCGCAAACCACTGCTCCGCCGCCTCGACATCCAACCCCGCCCCCAGCAGCCCGAACAACTTGCCCAGCGCCGCCTCACGGGTCATCCCGCCGCCACTGACCAACCCCGCAGCACGCAGTCGATTGCCTGCCGCATAGGTATCGAACACCACCGACCCTTGCGGGCACTGGCTGATGGCAACCAGCATCACCCCACGCTGACGCGCCGCACGCAGCACATCAAGCAGCGCCTGATCGTCCGACGGCCCGGTACCACTGCCATAGCACTCCAGCACCAGCCCTTGCACACCCGTGTCCAGCACGCCGCGCAAATGCTCGGCTTGCAGACCGGGATACACCGGCATCACGGCAAGACTCACCGGCTGGCGCTGCTGACGATAACCCAAGGCCTCAGGCACCTCGCTCGCCCTCGAACCTTCACGATGGCGCGGTAGCGCGGCAAAGGCGTCGAACGCTTCACTGCGCAACTTCGAGGCGCGGCAGCCATGCAGCAGCTGCCCGTGGAAGTACAGCTGCACGCCATCCTCCAGGCCTTGTTCGAACTGGCGCAGGGCCCCGCACAGGTTATCCCAGGCATCGCTGCCCGGCGCCCCGGCCGGCAGCATCGAGCCGGTCAGCAGCACCGGCACCGGCAGGCCCAGCAGCAGGAACGACAGTGCCGCGGCGCTGTAGGCCAGGCTGTCGGTGCCATGCAGCACCAGTACGCCGTCATGCCCCGCATCCACCGCCGTGACGATGGCATCGCGCATGGCCAGCCAGTTGTGCTGCTGCATGTTGGCGCTGTCCAGCAGCGGGTTCAGTTCCTGCAGCGTCCATTGCACCTGCGGTGCAGCGGTCAGCTGAGCGAAGTGTTCGCGCATGCGCGCTTCAAAACCACCGGCTGGCGCCAGGCCTTCGGCGGTTTCGAGCATGCCGATGGTGCCCCCGGTATAGAGGACGAGGAGATTCTTGACTGCACGCATGGAGAGCATCCGTAGCGGTGAGCGGAGGGGAAGCAGCCGCCCGCGGACGGGGCGGCTGTGCAGGGCAGGATATCAGCGTTGTGGCTGGACTTGGCCGGTGGCGTTGCCCGCGGCGGGTTCAACTTGCGGATTGGCCGGCCAGGCATTGCGGTCCAGGTCCAGGTCGGCGAACTTGGCCGAGTCGAACACAGGTTGCTTGATGCCCGCCTTGCGCTGGTCATCGTAGTCGCGCATGACCCGCAGGCCGACCTTGAACAGCAGGGCCAGGGCAATCAGGTTGACGAAGGCCAGGCAAGTCATGGTGATGTCGGCGAAGGCGAACACGGTCGACAGGTCTTGCATCGAACCCCAGACCACCAGGGCCAGCACCAGGGCGCGGAACACCATCAGCACCGCGCGGTTGCGGCTGAGGAACTGCAGGCTGTTCTCGCCCAGGTAGTAGTTGTAGAGGATGCAGGTGAAGACGAACAGCGACAGCGCCACGCTGACGAATACGCGGCCCCAGTCACCGACCACGGCGGCCAGCGAGTTCTGGGTCAGGACGATGCCATCGCCCTCGAAGCCTGGGGTGTAGAAGCCCGACAGCAGGATCAGCAGCGCGGTGCAGGTGCAGATCACGAAGGTGTCGAGGAACACACTGAAGGCCTGGACCACACCCTGTGCACCGGGGTGCTTCACGGCGGCTACGGCGGCGACGTTGGGCGCACTGCCCAGGCCCGCTTCGTTGGCGAACACGCCACGCTTCACGCCCATGACGATGGCGCTGCCGAGCAGGCCGCCGAATGCAGGGTCCAGGCCGAAGGCGCTCTTGAAGATGGTTTCCAGCATGGCCGGTACGTGTTCGATCTGGGTGCCGATCACGTACAGGGTCACGCCGATGTAGGCCAGGGTCTTGACCGGTACCAGCAGGTCCGACACGGCGGCGATGCGCTTGATGCCGCCGAGGAAGGTAATGGCCAGCAGCACTGCGAGGACGATGCCGGTGTGGCTTGGGTCGAAGGCAAAGGCGTTTTGCAGCGAGTGAGTCACGGTGTACGACTGCAGGCCGATGAAGGCGAAGCCGTAGGTGACCAGCAGCAGGATCGAGAACACCACCGCCATGCCTTTGTACTTCAGGCCGTGCTGGATGTAGTAGGCCGGGCCGCCACGGTACAGGCCATCGCCGTCGGCGCGCTTGTAGACCTGGGCCAGGGTGCACTCGAAGAAGCTGCTGGCCATGCCCACCAGGGCCGTGACCCACATCCAGAACACCGCGCCTGGGCCGCCCAGGGTCACGGCGATGCCGACACCGGCGATGTTACCGGCGCCCACGCGACCCGCGAGGCTCAGCATCAGGGCCTGGAAGGAGCTCAGCTGGCCTGCCTGGCCACGCAGCGATTCCTTGAACACGGTGAACATGTGGCCGAAGTGGCGAAACTGAACGAACCGCGAGCGGATGGTGAAGTAACCGCCGAGACCGACGATCAGCACGATGAGGAGTTTCCCCGAAAGGAAATCGTTGAGTGCTTCGAGCATTGGAAAATGACCTCGATTCTTATTCTTTGCATGGAAAGACCAGCGGACGGCAGGCGCACCGCTATTCGTTGGGGGCATGGTTGGCCATGACAAGAGTGGTTACAATTTCGCGGCTTGCTCTGACTTGATGCGACTTGATGCTAAAATGGCGTCATTCGCGTCACCTGGAACCTGCTCATGAGCGATCATTTCGCTACCAACCTCAAACTGGCTTGCAGCCATTACCGCTCTATTTCCGAAGTTTGCCGCCAGCTGTCGATCAACCGCGCGCAGTTCAACAAGTACCTGAGCGGGCAAAGCCGCCCGACGGCGTTCAACCTCAAGCGCATCGGCGACTTCTTCGGTGTCGAGGATTACGAGCTGAACCTGCCGGCCGAGCAGTTCGCCCGGCTGATCGGCGCCCGGGTATCCGCGGTGGCCGATCAGCCCAGCGACCCGATCAGCGAACTGTTCCGGCCGTTGCACGAACACGCCGGCAATCTGTCGCGCTACTGCGGTTACTACTTCGAATATTCCAACTGCATGTCGGTACCCGGCACGATCCTGGTGTCGCTGGTACACCTGTGGGAAGAACGCGGCCGCTTCCTGTTCGAGCGGCAGGAGCGCCAGGAACGTTCCAGCGCGACCGAGCAGCACGCTGAGGTGCGCTGCCGCTATCTGGGCGCGGCGTTCCAGCTGCAAGACCGGGTATTCCTGATCGACTACGAGTCGCTGACCTTGAACGAGATGAGCCAGACCATCCTCATTCCCAGCTTCAAGAGCCGCATCACCCGCTTGAATGGGCTCAAGACCGGCGTCTCCAGCGGTGACCGGCGCAATCCGGCCTGTACCCGTGTGGTGTGGGAGTACCTGGGCGAGGAAATCAACCGCATCAATGCCTACCGGCAGGTAAAGCTGTACCAGCCGGAAGATCCGCGGATCGATGACGATGTGCGTGAGCGGTTGAGTGTGGGGCCGTTGCGCAACAGTCTGTTCGAGATCGAATAACGGTATTGCCTGTGCCGGCGATAGGGCCACGAAAATCTCGCGATGGTTCAAAGCTGGCGTAGCCATCCACCTACGGGATGACTGCTGTCGAGCAGCAGCCTCAACGCCATCAGGCAGCACACTGTGATCAGCAGCGGCTTGACCAGCCGCGGGCCAAAGTAGAGGGCGCTACGAGCGCCGAGTTGGGCGCCGATGGTCGCGCACAAGGCCATTGCCAGTGCCAATGGCCAGATGATGGAGCCACCGTAGGCAAACACCGACAGGGCTCCCAGGTTGCAGGACGCATTGAGCAGCTTGCTGCTGCAGATAGCCTGCATGAGGTGCTGCCCCAGCAGCAAAATAAGGGCGAGCATGAAGAACGAACCAACACCGGGGCCGAAAATGCCATCGTAAAAACCGATGATCGGAGCGACTGCCATGCAGAACAGGGCAAGCGACACTCTGGCTTTGCGTACCTGCTCGTTCAGCTTCGGGCTGAAGGCGAAGTAAAGCGCTACCAGAATCAGCAGTATCGGTATGCACGCCTGGAGTACCGTTCTGGGCACGAAGCTGACCGACAAGGCTCCGGCAGCCCCGCCGAGGAATGACATGGCCGCCATGGGCATGCCCTGTCTCCAATCGATCATCCCTTTTCGCGCGAACGCGGCCGTGGCGGATACGGTGGCCGAGGCGGCTTGGAACTTGTTGGTGGCGATCGCAGCCAGGGGTTCGATACCGGCCACAAACAAAACCGGCAGGGTGATCAGACCGCCGCCTCCGGCAATGGCATCGAGGAAACCTGCTGCCAGCGCAACCAGAGCGAGTGTAAGGATCAGCGTCCAGTCAAGTTCGAGCATTGTGCGTCCTCCTCTCAGCCACGGACCAGCAAAGGGTCTTCGGCAAGCACCAAAGGCGTCGCGAAGGGCGAATAGCCGAACTGACGAACCAGCAGGCGCCGGTTGTCCCGTACTCTGTCGCGGCCGTGTAAGGCCCGGCTGTTGTTGATCAGCAGCGCGCAAGCAGGTTGCAGAATGAAGGTGAGTGGCTGGGTGTCGTTGACTGCCTGTTGAAAGTTGTCGAACGCTCGGCTAGCAGCACTGCTTGCATGATCGTTGAGGGAGAAACGGTAGCTGTTGTAGCGCAGCGAGAAGCCGCCGTTGGCTTCGAACTGCAGCATCGAGATGGCCTTGCCAGCCGACCCGTATCCATCGGCGAAGCATTCACTGCGTGTGAAGTCGAACGAGGCCGACGTAAGTGCCAGTACATCGAGGTAGTTCAGGCGTTCGAGGATGTCCTGTACTGGAAATACGTAGGTAGGTTCTTCTGCCGGGTTCCAGCGTGCAGTGAGGATCAGGGCGGAAGGTGCCGGAGAGTGGCCCGTGTGGGCGAGGGTCGAGCAGTTGTAAGGCGCTTCAGTGGGTGGTCCCAGGCGCAAACCGGCATGCGAGCTGGTTTCGACTTCAGCGCCAGCGATTTCCTCGGGCTTCGGTACGCAGCCGCCGCCTTTGAAGTTGCCGACCAGGCGCACCTGCCTACCTTCGTTGTCGATGTCGAAGGCAAAAGCACGATGCCGCACCAGTTCGAGCAACAACGGGTTGCGCGATGCCAGGTATTGGCAATGATGATTGCCCGCCAGTGCGGGAAGTTCGGGCAACCGCTCAGGGACTGGGTCATCGTCGCAGCCCTGCATCTGCGTAAACAGCAGTGCGCAAAGCCGGCCTTCGGCAAAGTGTTCCAGAATGGCTTGCTGCTCCACGCTCAGCATGCGCTTGAGGCGTTCGGCTAAGCTTCTGGCCTGAATCGTTGCTCCCTTTGCTTCAGGGCCACCCGATCGAGTGATGGCCTGGCTGGCGCTGGTCAAGGCTTGGCGCTGTTCCGGGGTGAAGTTCAGATGTGCGACTTCTGGATGAAACATGCAACATTCCTTGTGTTTGATTGTGTTGTCCCACTGGCTGGAAAGATCGATGTTTTCAACTGGAAGTGGGCGAGTCGCTATTCAATGCGGTCACTTCGGCTCAAGAAAGTCAGCTCGTTCCTTCATCGATGTAGGAACTGTCCCTGGCCCCTGGGTTGGACTTCCCCGCCCGGAAACCGCAAAATGACCCCTTTCCTCCAATCAACCTGTTCGGATCTGCTGACTCTATGCGTATGCGCCTGATGCTGTTGGGTGGTGGCAATGCCCTCGGGCAAGCGCTGATTCGTCTCGGGGCCGAGGAGGGCATCGCATTCCTGGCGCCGCGCCCGCCGGAAGGCGGCTGGGGGCCGGCTAGCCTCACGCAGCTGCTGGACGACAATCGCCCCAATGCCCTGGTCAACCTGGCCTACTATTTCGACTGGTTTCAGGCCGAGTCGGTCAGCGAGCAGCGCCTGGCGCAACAGGAGCGGGCGGTGGAGCGGCTGGCGGAGCTGTGCCAGCACCACCAGATCACCCTGGTCCAGCCTTCCAGCTACCGGGTGTTCGATGGCTCGCGAGCGACCGCCTACAGCGAAAAGGACGAACCGGTACCCTTGGGCCTGCGCGGCCAAGCGTTGTGGCGCATCGAGCAGAGTGTGCGAGCGACCTGCCCGCAGCATGTGCTGTTGCGTTTCGGCTGGTTGCTGGACGAAAGCATCGACGGCGCCCTGGGCCGCTTCCTGACCCGCGCCGAGCAGCCCCAGGAGCTGCTGCTGGCCGATGATCGACGTGGCAACCCGACGCCGGTAGACGATGCTGCGCGGGTCATCCTCTCGGTGCTCAAGCAGCTCGATTGCAACGCGCCGCTGTGGGGCACCTACCATTACGCTGGCAACGAGGCGACCACGCCGCTGGCGCTGGGCCAGGCGATACTCGCCGAGGCCGGGCAGTATCGCCAGCTGGCGGTGCAGGCACCGACCGCCCAGGCCCATGCCGCTCGCCCCGATGCGAGCGAAGAACCGCAGCATGCGGTGCTGGCCTGCAAGAAAATACTTCACACCTTCGGCATCAAGCCGCGTGCCTGGCGCGCCGGTTTGCCGCCCCTACTGGACCGTTTCTACCGCCATGGCTGATGCCCCCATCCTGATCACCGGCGGTGCCGGCTTCATTGGCTCCCACCTGTGCGATGCGTTGCTGGACAAAGGCTACGCCGTGCGTGTGCTCGACGACCTCTCCACCGGCAAGCGCGACAATCTGCAGCTGGGTAACCCGCGCCTGGAACTGATCGAAGGAGATGTCGCCGACGCCAAACTGGTCGAGCGCGCGGCGGCAGGCTGCAAGGCTGTCGTCCACCTGGCCGCAGTGGCCTCGGTGCAGGCTTCGGTCGAAGACCCGGTAAAGACCCACCAGAGCAATTTCATCGGTACCCTCAATGTGTGCGAGGCCATGCGCGTGCATGGCGTGCGCCGCGTGCTGTTCGCGTCGAGCGCCGCGGTTTACGGCAACAATGGCGAAGGCCAGTCGATTGCCGAAGACACGCCCAAGGCACCCTTGACCCCGTACGCCGTGGACAAGCTGGCCAGCGAGCAGTACTTGGACTTCTACCGCCGCCAGCATGGCCTGGAGCCGGTGGTGTTCCGCTTCTTCAACATCTTCGGGCCGCGCCAGGACCCTTCCTCGCCCTATTCCGGGGTCATCAGCATCTTCAGCGAGCGGGCGACCCAGGGGTTGCCGATCACCGTATTCGGTGATGGCGAGCAGACGCGCGATTTCCTCTATGTGGGCGACCTGGTGCAAGTGATGGTGCAGGCGCTGGAGCAGCCGCAGGTAGAGGAGGGCGCGGTGAACATCGGCCTGAACCAGGCGACTTCGCTGAACCAGTTGCTCAAGGCGCTGGAGCAGGTCGTGGGCAGCTTGCCGGCGGTGAGCTACGGCCAGGCACGTTCGGGTGACATCCGCCATTCGCGGGCGGACAACCAGCGGTTGCTGGCGCGGTTCGATTTCCCCGAGCCGACGCCGATGGTCGAAGGCTTGGCGCGCCTGCTCGGCAAGGCCTGAGTCAGCAGCGGGCCGCTTCGCGGCCCATCATGGTGGTTCGTTGCCACGAAAAGCCAACGCCCACAGGGCTTGTAGCCGGAAACAAAAAGGGCGGCCAAAGCCGCCCTGCGCTTAAACGGTCAGAACTTGTAGCCAAGCCCCACCATGTAGACCCATGGGTCTACATCCACATTGACCTTGGTCTTGCTGTAGCCCAGTGCGGTCGGGCCGTCGACGCTGGCTTTGGTGTCGATGTCGACGTACCAGACCGAGGCGTTGAGCAGTATGTTGTCGGTCAGCATGTAGTCCATGCCCAGCTGGCCGGAGATACCCACCGAGTCCTGCAGTTCGAGGTTGCTGAAGCCTTGTTGCTTGCGTTCGCTGGTCAGGTCTTCGTCGAAGAACAGGGTGTAGTTGATACCGATGCCGGCATACGGCTGGAACCGCGAGCCCGGGTCCATCGGGTAGTACTGCAGGGACAGGGTCGGTGGCAGTTGCTTGACGTCGGCCAGCTTGCCATCCAGCCCGCCGCCCAGGCCTTTGACCCCTACTTCATGCTGGAACGGTGTGGCGGCCAGCAGCTCGATGCCGACGTGGTCGGTGAGCATGTAGGCGAAGGTCAGGCCCAACTGGGTGTCGCTGTCCAGAGTAGCCTTGGTGCCCGACACCTTGCTGCCATCGAACTTCAGATCGCCGCTGTTCTCGTTCGGTGCAGTGGTGATGGCGCCCGCGCGCAGGATCATGTCCCCCGCCTTGTGGGCGTGGGCGACAGGGGCGACGAGCGCAAGGGCCGCGAGCGAGGCGCCGAGCAAAGACTTGTTCATGGAAGCTCCCAGAGGACGTTATTAATTGAAGTAGTCCAATATTACGGAGCCGGTTGAACAGAAAGTTTGACCCAGCTCAAAGAAGCGTACTCACGAATTCGAAACAGTTCTCACTTCAGTACATAGGCGTAAATTTTTTCCGCTTCCATCTGGTATCCGGCGTCGGCCAGTTCGCTGCGGGAGGCTCTAACTTGCAGCTTTCCTTCGATCCAGTACGGCTGGTAGAGGTCTTCGACGCGCACGCCCATTTCGCTGAAGATGTGCACGATCTGGTTGGCAGGAGGTGGCGGTACATGGATGCACGCGCCGTAGTAGGGCACCAGGAGGAATTCGGTGGTACGGCCTTCTTCACTGACTTCCAGCGGCACGATGTAGCCGGGCAGCTTGATTTGCTGGCCGTCCAGGTCCTTGACCACCGGGGCGTCGGGCGCTTGCTGGTGCGCGGCAGGCGCTGATTCGGCGGACAGGGCGTCGCTCAACTGCGACATGTCGTGCAGGGGGGTGAGTTGCGGCGGGATGACGGGTGCGCCTTCGGGGATCAGCGCGGGCCAGTCGAGCTCGCGGGGGGCGGCTGCCCAGAGCGGCAGGGCCAGTAGCAAAAGCATCAGTAACAGGAGGCTTTGCAGTACCTGGACCGGCCTCATCGCCGGCAAGCCGGCTCCCACATGGGCCGCGCCAACGCTCCCTGTGGGAGCCGGCTTGCCGGCGATGAGGGCAGTGAGTTTGTCGGTCATGGTGAGCCCTCAGAGGTGAATCGACAAGCCATCGGCCAGCGACTGCCGATAGGCCCGCCAGGCCGGCACACTGCCCATCAGCAAGGCGGCGCCGAGGATGATGGCCAGCAACGTCCATTCATGCGCGCTGGGCCAGGCCAGTGGCAGGTACAAGCCATAGTTGGCCTGCAGATAACCCTGCGCCAGGGCGATCCCCGCATACAACAGCCCAAGCCCCGCCGCGATGCCCGCCACGGCCAGCGCCAGCGCTTCGAGCACCAGCAATCCGGCAATATGCCAAGGGCGAGCCCCTACCGAGCGCAAGATCGCCATCTCCCGGCGTCGCTCGTTGAGGCTGGTGAGAATGGCCGTGAGCATCCCGATCAACCCCGTCAGCACCACGAACAGCGAAACCACGAACAGCGCCTGCTCGGCTGTTCCCATCAGGCTCCACAGCTCCTGCAGCGCCACCCCAGGCAGGATCGCCAGTAATGGCTCGCTGCGGTATTCGTTGATCTCGCGCTGCACGCTGAACGTGGCGATCTTGCTGTTCAGGCCGAGCATGAACGCCGTAATGGCGGCAGGTTGCAAGTCCATGTTCCGCGCCTGCTCGGCGCTGATACGCCCGGCGCCTCGGGCCGGCACGCCGTTGTGCCAGTCAACGTGGATGGCTTCCATCCCCGCCAGGCTGATATGCAAGGTACGGTCGACCGGCGTGCCGGTGCGCTCCAGCACACCGACCACGGTGAATGGTTTGTCGTCGTGCTTGACCAGGCTGATCGCGGCCACGCCATGGGCCAGGACCAGCTTGTCGCCCAGCTTGTAATGCAGCGCGTCGGCGACTTCGGCGCCGAGCACCACTTCGAACGGGTCGTCGGCAAAGGCGCGACCTTGGCTCAGCGCCAGGTGCTGCCGGCGGCCGTACTGGTAATGGCTGAAGTAGTCGCCGGTGGTGCCCATTACCCGGTAGCCGCGGTGCGAGTCGCCCAGCGAAATCGGGATCGCCCATTTCACCCGTGGGTCCTGGGCATAGTGTTCAAAGCTGTCCCAGCGGATGTTGTTGGTAGCGTTGCCGATGCGGAACACCGAATACAGCAGCAAATTGACCGAGCCCGAACGGGCGCCCACGATCAGGTCGGTGCCGCTGATGGTGCTGGCGAAGCTGGCGCGGGCTTCGGTGCGCACGCGCTCGACAGCCAGCAGCAGGCACACCGACAGGGCGATGGCGAACGCGGTGAGCAGGGCGGTGAAGCGGCGGTTGGCCAGGCTGGCCAGGGCAAGGCGAAGCAGGTACATCAGGCCTCCCGGGGCTTGGCCGCGCGGTTGAGCTCGGCCAGGGACAGATGACGGTCGAACAGGGGCGCGAGGCTCTGGTCATGGCTGACGAACAGCAGGCTGGAACCGGCCGCCCGGCATTCGGCGAACAGCAGGTGGATGAACGCTTCACGGGTATCGGCATCCAGCGCCGAGGTCGGTTCGTCGGCGATGACCAGCTCCGGCTGGCCGATCAGTGCGCGGGCGGCGGCAACGCGCTGCTGCTGGCCGATGGACAGGCTGCCGGCGCGCCGAGCGAGCAGAAGCGGGTCATCCAGGCCCAGGTGTGCGAGCAGTACGCTGGCGGCCTGGTCGACACTGCCATGCCGTTGCCGTGCACGCTCGGCGCGGCTGCGCGAGAAGCGGCAGGGCAGCTCGACGTTCTCGCGCACCGACAGGAATGGCAGCAGGTTGAACTGCTGGAAGATGTAGCCGGTATGGTCGACCCGGAAGCGGTCACGCGCCCCTTGCCCCATTGCGCCCAGGTCATGTCCGAGCAGCTCGATGCGGCCCTGGCCCGGAAGGTTCACACCGCCGAGCAGGCCCAGCAGCGTGGTCTTGCCGCTGCCACTGGGGCCTTTGAGGAACAAGGCTTCGCCCGCGTCCAGGCGCAGCGCCGGGATATCCAGCAGCGGCGCCTGGCCTGGCCAGGCGAACACCAGGTCATGCAGTTCGATCAACGGCTGGCTCATTCAGAAGGCGACCACGGTTTTGCCCGGCGAGGTTTCCACGCCTTTCTGGCCGTTCGGGCCAATCAGTTGCACGTTGATCTTCTGGGTAGCCGGGAAGGCCTTGAACAGCGGTGCGAGGTCGATCTGGGTGAGTTTCTCGGGCGCTGCGCAGTTCAACTGATAATGAGCGCCGATATCGCTGTGCTGATGGCCGTGTTCGTGTTCATCGCCGTCGTCGTCGGCTTTTGCCGCGTCACCGAACAGCGGGCTTTCCAGCACCTGGGCGTCCTCTTTGCAGCCGGCGGCTGCAGCCAGGCCAAACAGCGTCAGCGGCTGTTCGAGCTGCTGGCGCACGGCAGCCACCTTGGCCTTGTCGGCGTCGCTGTTGGCGGCATGTTCGAAGCCGACCAGGTTCATCGCCGGGCTGTCCAGTTCCAATTCCAGGGTACTGCCGTCGAGCACGGCATTGAGCTTGGCCACGCCATGTTCGTGGGCGCCGAGGGTGCCGTGGTCGTGGTCATCATGGGCATGGGCCACGGTGATGGGCAGCAGGGTGAAGGGCAGGGCGAGCAGCAGGCGACGCATGGACGACTCCAGGGCGGGCTGGTAAGGGTTTGGTAATGTTATAACAACTTTTCTCTGCCTCGCCAGCCTGCCTGGCGCAGGTTTCATGTTGCTGTAGCATGAGCGTATCGAACTGGCTTCAAGGAACGCATCGTGAGAATTCGTGGACAGATTGGTGACTGGCCGGTGGACCTGACCATCGAGCTGGAGCCAGCGGAGTGGGCGCAGTTGGGGCGGCAGATCGAGGAGCCGGTGGTGGCTGAGGCAGGCGCTCCAGCGGTGGCGGGCGTGGCGCGTCAGGATGATGGGCAGTGGGCGGCAGCGCGCGATGTCCTGCGTCAGGCGGGGCAGATGAATGGGCCGGAGTTGCTGGACCGGTTGGAAGGATTGGCCGGAAGCACTGCGGCGGGCAAGCGCTTGCTGGTGCGGTTGCGGCACAGCAGCGAGGTGAAGGTGGAAAGTGGCGTGGATGCGCCGGTTTATCACTGGGTGGGGTGAGGATTCGGTATTTTGGGGGCCGCTTCGCGCCCCTTTCGCGACACAAGGCCGCTCCTACAGGCTACGCGATCATCTGTAGGAGCGGCCTTGTGTCGCGAAAGGGGCGCGAAGCGGCCCCAGCGATTTCAGAACATGGCCGAAGACAGCTTGCGACGGTACATGCCTACCAGCGGATGATCGCCTCCGAGCAGTTCGAACACCTGCAGCATCGCCTTCTGCGGAAGCCCGTCAGCGTACCCACGGTTGCGCTGGAACAGCTTCAGCAGCCCATCCAGCGCCGCTTCGTACTGCTGACGCGCCAGTTGCTGAATGCTCAGCTGGTACGCCGCTTCATCATCTTGCGGGTTCTGCGCCAGGCGGCTCTTCAACTCGGCGACTTCCGGCAGGCTGGCGGCCTGGCGCAGGAAGGTCAGCTGGGCCTTGGCGCCGGCCAGGGCGGCCTTGTGTTCGTCGCTCTTGACCGCGTCCAGTACCGTCTGGGCCTCACCCAACTCATTGCGCTCGGCCAGGCAGCGGGCATACAGGATCAGCGCCTCGGCATTGCTGTTGTCCTCGCTCAGCAACTGCTGCAGCGCAGCTTCCGCCTCGGCGAAACGGCTCTCGGCGAACAGCGCCTTGGCCTGCTCCAGCGGCGATGCGGCGGGGGCGGCAGGCATCTGCACATGCGGCTCGAGCATGGCGCGAATCGCCGACTCCGGCTGCGCACCGGCAAAACCGTCGACCGGCTGGCCGTCCTTGAACAACACCACGGTCGGCAGGCTGCGAATACCGAACTGGGCAACCACTTGTTGCTCGACGTCGCAGTTGATCTTGGCCAGCAGCAACTCGCCCTGATAACCCTCGGCGATCTTCGCCAGCAACGGCATCAATGCCTTGCAGGGGGCGCACCACTCGGCCCAGAAGTCCACCAGCACCGGCTTGTGGAAGGAGTTCTCGATCACCAGTTGCTGGAAGGTGGCATCGGTAGCGTCGAAAATGTAAGGCGTGTCTTGTGTCATCGCGACTCTCGCAAACTCGTGTATGGCATCACTATAAGGCGCCACGGCTGGCGTGGTACAGGCTGACCCGGCGGAATTCGTGTGGTTCGGCCAGGTCCGGCAGGGTCAGTGCTTCGAGCACGCCCAACTGCTGGTAGAGCGGGTGGCTGAAGTCGCGTACCCGTGAGTCGGCCACCAGGGCCTGGCGACCGCGGCCGAGGAAGGCATCCAGCAGCGGCAGGTTGGCGCGGTCGTACAGCACATCGGCGACCAGAATCAGGTCGAAGCGGTCGTCTTCGGCGAAGAAGTCGCTGCTGTAACCCAGCTCCACGCCATTCAGCAGGGCATTGGCGCGGCAGGCCTCGAGTGCCAGCGGGTCGAGGTCGCACGCCACCACTTCTGCAGCACCGGCACGGGCAGCGGCAATGCCGGCGATGCCGGAGCCCGCGCCAAAGTCCAGTACGCGCTTGCCGGCCACCCACTCGGGGTGCGCGGCCAGGTAGCGGGCCATCGCCAGGCCGCTGGCCCAGCAAAAGCTCCAGTAGGGTGGCTCTTCGAGAATGCGCCGGGTTTCTTCGCTGCTGAAGGCGCGGTCCATGTTCTGGTCGTCGATGAGCCAGAGCTTGAGCTCGCACTCGGGCAGTTCGCTGACGACCAGACGGGCTTCGCCGATCAGGCTGCCGAGGGCCTGTTGCAGTGCCAGCGGCGCCACTTACGGCGCCTTCTCGAAGCGCAGCGGGCCGGTGGCCTGGTTTTGCGCCTGAACGATGCGCACCGGCGGCAGGTGCATGATCAGCTGGCCCGAGCTGCTGGCGCGGCCGCGCAGTTCGACCCGGGCGCCGGCGGGGAATGCCTCGGGATTGAAACGCAGTTGGTAGGGCAGGTCCTGGCCGGTGCCGGTCAGGGAACTGCTGGCCAGCAACTGCTGCGGCCGGTCGCGCTCGTCGATGACCAGCAGGGCCAGCTCCACATCGGCACCGGCCGGAATGTTCAGCAAGGTGCCGCTCAGTTCACGCTGGTAGACCGGCAATGGACCGAGTGGCTGCGCCTTTTTCGCCACCTTGGAAGGTGCTGCTACGGGCGCTTGTTCGGTGTTGGGCCGGTCGCTGCCGCAGGCAGCGAGAAGGGCGGTGCAGCACAGCACGGCGAGCGCGCGAGAATGCATAGGGGAGTCCTTCACGGGCAGAATTGCATGGATGTTAACCCCTTTGGCTTGTCTTGCGAGTGCAATGCGCTACCATGGCCCTCCCTTTTTTTGTTGCCTGCCACCATGCACTGTCCCTTTTGCGGTGCCAACGACACCAAGGTCATCGACTCGCGCCTGGTCGCCGAGGGCGAGCAAGTGCGCCGCCGTCGCGAGTGCGTGGCTTGCGGCGAGCGTTTCACCACCTTCGAAACCGCCGAGCTGGTGCTGCCGCGGCTGATCAAGCAGGACGGCACGCGCCAGCCTTTCGATGAAGAAAAGCTACGTGCCGGCATGCAGCGCGCGCTGGAGAAGCGCCCGGTCAGTGTCGAGCGCCTGGAAGCGGCGCTGGCGCATATCAAGAGCCGGCTGCGAGCGACCGGCGAACGTGAGGTCAAGTCACTGGTCGTCGGCGAGTTGGTGATGGCCGAACTGCGCAAGCTCGATGAAGTGGCCTACATCCGTTTCGCTTCGGTGTACCGGCGCTTCCAGGACCTCGACGAATTCCGCGAAGAAATCGACCGCCTGGCCCGCGAGCCAGCTAAAGAGTGAACATGCCGAGCCAGACCGCGATCCTCGACGCCCATTACATGGCCCGTGCCCTGGAACTGGCGCGCAAGGGTGTGTACACCACCCACCCCAACCCGCGCGTGGGTTGCGTGATCGTTCGCGATGGCGAGGTCGTCGGCGAGGGCTGGCATGTGCGTGCCGGCGAACCGCATGCCGAGGTGCATGCGCTGCGCCAGGCCGGTGAACGTGCACGCGGCGCCTGTGCCTACGTGACCCTGGAGCCGTGCAGCCACCATGGCCGTACCCCGCCGTGTGCCGAAGCGCTGGTCAAGGCTGGTGTGGCGCGGGTAGTGGCCGCCATGCAGGACCCCAACCCCCAAGTCGCCGGCCAAGGCCTGCGGCGGCTGGCCGATGCGGGCATCGAAGTGGCAAGCGGTGTGCTCGAGGCCGAGGCCCGCGCACTGAACCCCGGTTTCCTCAAGCGCATGGAGCGCGGCCTGCCGTTCGTGCGCGCCAAGCTGGCCATGAGCCTGGACGGTCGCACGGCCATGGCCAGTGGCGAAAGCCAGTGGATTACCGGCCCTGCGGCGCGATCTGCGGTACAGCGTCTGCGTGCCCGCTCCAGCGTGGTGCTGACTAGCGCCGCCAGCGTGCTGGCCGATAACGCACGGATGACCGTACGCGGTGCCGAACTGGGGCTGGATGAGGAAGGCACCGCGCTGGCCCTGAGCCGGACACCACTGCGTGTGCTGATCGACGGCCACCTGCGTTTGCCGCTGGAGGCGCCGTTCTTCCAGGCGGGTCCCGCCCTGGTGGTGACCGCCATGGGCGATGACCCTCGCTATGCCGAGGCTGGCCACGAACTGCTGAACCTGCCAGGCAGCAACGGCCATGTCGATCTACAGGCCCTGATGCAGGTGCTGGCAGCGCGCGGGGTCAACGAAATCCTGCTGGAGGCCGGTGCCCGCCTGGTCGGTGCCTTCGCCCAACACGGCTTGATCGACGAGTACCAACTGTTCGTCGCCGGCACCTTCCTCGGCTCCCAGGCCCGGCCGCTGCTGGACTGGCCATTGAGCAAGATGAGCGAAGCCCCCCGGCTGAAAATCACCGAAATGCGCGCAGTGGGCGATGACTGGCGGGTCACGGCCATCCCTCTGCCGGCGCCCGGCGTATAATGCCGGGCTTGCCCCGCGCAACCCGTTCTTGAGGAAGACCCCATGTTCACCGGCATCATCGAATCCATCGGCACCATCCGCAGCCTGACCCCGAAGGGCGGTGACGTGCGTGTGTACGTCGAAACCGGCAAGCTCGACCTGGGTGACGTAAAGCTCGGCGACAGCATCGCCGTCAACGGCGTATGCCTGACCGCCGTCGAGCTGCCGGGCGATGGCTTCTGGGCCGACGTCAGTGTCGAGACCCTCAAGCGCACCGCCTTCATCGACCTCAAGAGCGGCAGCAAGGTCAATCTGGAAAAGGCCCTGACCCCGACCACCCGCCTGGGCGGCCACCTGGTCAGCGGCCATGTCGACGGTGTCGGCGAAATCATCTCGCGCAGCGATAACGCCCGCGCCATCCAGTTCCGCGTGCGTGCGCCCAAGGAGCTGGCCAAGTACATCGCCCACAAGGGGTCGATCACCGTCGACGGCACCAGCCTGACGGTCAATGAGGTCAATGGAGCTGAGTTCGAGCTGACCATTGTCCCGCACACCCTGTCCGAAACCATCATGGCCGACTACCGCGCAGGACGTCGGGTGAACCTTGAGGTCGACCTGCTGGCCCGTTACCTGGAGCGCTTGCTGCTGGGTGACAAGGCTGCCGAACCGAGCAAGGGCAGTGGCATCACCGAAAGCTTCCTGGCCGCCAACGGCTTCTTGAAATCCTGATTGAGAAGGGGGTGCCGCGTGGCGCTCAACAGCATCGAAGAACTGGTCGAAGACATCCGCCAGGGCAAAATGGTCATCCTCATGGATGACGAAGACCGCGAGAACGAAGGCGACATCATCATGGCGGCAGAGTGCTGCCTGCCTGAGCACATCAACTTCATGGCCAAGCATGCCCGTGGCCTGATTTGCATGCCGATGACCCGTGAGCGCTGCGAAACGCTCAAGCTGCCGCTGATGGCACCCCGCAACGGTTCGGGCTTCGGCACCAAGTTCACCGTGTCCATCGAGGCCGCCGAAGGCGTCACCACCGGCATCTCCGCCGCTGACCGCGCACGTACCGTGCAGGCTGCCGCCGCCAAGGATGCCAAGGCCGAGGACATCGTCAGCCCAGGCCACATCTTCCCGCTGATGGCCCAGCCCGGCGGTACCCTGGCCCGCGCCGGCCACACCGAAGCTGCCTGCGACCTGGCGCGCATGGCCGGCTTCGAGCCGAGCGGCGTGATCTGCGAAGTGATGAACGACGACGGCACCATGTCGCGCCGTGCCGAGCTGGAAGTGTTCGCTGCCGAACACGGCCTGAAGATCGGCACCATCGCCGACCTGATCCACTACCGCATGATCCACGAGCGCACCGTGCAGCGCGTTTCCGAGCAGCCGATCGAAAGCGAGCTGGGCCAGTTCAACCTGGTCACCTACCGCGATTCGGTGGAAGGCGACGTGCACATGGCCCTGACCCTGGGCAAGATCTGCGCTGAAGAGCCCACCCTGGTACGTGTGCACAACATGGACCCACTGCGCGACCTGCTGATGGTCAAGCAGGCGGGTCGCTGGAGCCTGCGCGCAGCCATGAGCGCCGTGGCCGAGGCCGGCAGCGGCGTGGTGCTGCTGCTTGGCCACCCGCTGGAGGGTGACGTGCTGCTGGCGCACATCCGCGAAAGCGCGGGCGACGGTCAGGCCAAGGCGCCGACCACCTACAGCACCGTCGGTGCCGGTTCGCAGATCCTGCGTGACCTCGGCGTGCGCAAGATGCGCCTGATGAGTTCGCCGATGAAGTTCAATGCGATATCCGGATTCGATCTGGAAGTTGTAGAATACGTGCCCTCCGAGTGACTTGAGGCGGCATTGACGCCCTGCAACTCGAGTCCAGACCCTGTCGAGGCCGCCGTGCGCGGCCTCGCTCTTGAATATGAGAATATCGGAATGACCCTGAAGACCATCGAAGGTACCTTCATCGCCCCCAAAGGTCGCTATGCTTTGGTGGTTGGCCGCTTCAACAGCTTCGTCGTAGAAAGCCTGGTGAGCGGTGCCGTTGATGCCCTGGTACGCCACGGTGTCAGCGAAAGCGACATCACCATCATCCGTGCCCCGGGCGCGTTCGAAATCCCGCTGGTGGCACAGAAAGTCGCCCAGCAAGGCGAATACGACGCGATCATCGCCCTGGGCGCAGTGATCCGTGGCGGTACCCCGCACTTTGAATACGTGGCGGGCGAATGCACCAAGGGCCTGGCCCAGGTGTCCATGGAGTTCGGTGTGCCGGTGGCCTTCGGTGTTCTGACCGTCGACTCCATCGAGCAAGCCATCGAGCGTTCCGGCACCAAGGCCGGCAACAAAGGTGCTGAAGCTGCCCTGTCCGCTCTGGAAATGGTCAGCCTGCTGGCGCAGTTGGAGGCCAAGTGATTAGCGACGAAAGCGATCGTTTCAACCCGCGCGATCCAAAACCTGCGGATGCCGGCAAGCCATCGAAGAGCGCCAAGCGCCGCGAAGCCCGCAAGCTCGCGACCCAGGCGTTGTATCAGTGGCACATGGCACAGCATTCGCTGAACGAGATCGAAGCGCAGTTCCGGGTCGATAACGATTTCACCGATGTCGATGGCGCCTACTTCCGCGAGATCCTGCATGGGGTTCCGGCGATCAAGAGCGAAATCGACAAGGCGCTGGTGCCTTGCATGACCATCGCACTGGAAGAGCTCGACCCCGTCGAGCTGGCCGTGCTGCGTCTGTCCACCTGGGAATTCATCAAGCGCGTCGACGTACCGTACCGCGTGGTGATCAACGAAGGCGTGGAACTGGCCAAGGTCTTCGGCGCCACCGACGGCCACAAGTTCGTCAACGGCGTGCTGGACAAGCTCGCGCCATCGCTGCGCGAAGCAGAAGTCAAGGCGAACAAGCGCTGATCCTGGCGCTGCCTGGCCATGGGTGAGTTCGAGCTGATCAACCATTACTTCGCCGCCGCGCCCTGTGCGCAGGGCGGCGAGGGCGTGGTGTTGGGGATCGGCGACGACTGTGCCCTGCTGGACCTTCCCCCCGGCGAGCAGCTGGCGGTGTCGACCGACACCCTGGTTGCCGGCGTGCATTTTCCCGCTGTCTGCGACCCTCGCCTGCTTGGCCAGCGCTCATTGGCCGTGGCGGTCAGCGACCTGGCGGCCATGGGCGCCGAAGCCATCGGCTTCACCCTTGCCCTGACCCTGCCAGGGGTCGGCCCGGACTGGCTCGAAGCCTATGCCGCCGGCCTCAGCCACATGGCCCAGCGTTGTCGCATCAGCCTGATTGGCGGCGACACCACCCGGGGTCCGTTGAGTATCACCGTCACTGTGTTTGGCCGCGTGCCGGCTGGCCAGGCCCTGCGCCGCAGCGGTGCCCGTCCGGGCGACCTGTTGTGTGTGGGTGGTTCGCTAGGCAAGGCGGCGGGTGCACTGCCACTGGTGCTCGGTGAGCGCGATGCGCCTGTCGAACTGGCAGAGCCGCTGCTGGCGCACTACTGGTCACCGCTGCCCCAGCTCGGCCTCGGCCAACGCTTGCGCGGCCTGGCCACGGCGGCCCTGGACATCTCTGACGGTCTGCTCGCGGACTGCGGGCATATCGCCAAGGCGTCCGGTGTCGCGCTTGAGGTGAACCTGGCGCAGGTGCCAGTGTCTCCAGTTCTAGAGGCCTTTCTCGGCCGCGAAGCCGCCGTGCAGGCGGCGCTTACCGGCGGCGATGACTATGTGCTGGCATTCACCTTGCCCCCCGAGTCGCTCGCGGCGCTGGCAGACGTCGAGGTGCATGTCGTCGGCCGCGTGCTCGAAGGCCATGGGGTGACGCTGCGTGACCCGCAGGGCCTGGACATCACCCCCGTCCAACGGGGCTATCAACACTTTAGGGAGACACCGTGACCGACCACCCCAACCAGGTGCCTGCGGAGTTCGTTCCGCCATCGGTCTGGCGCAACCCCTGGCATTTCATCGCCTTCGGCTTCGGCTCCGGCACCCTTCCCAAGGCCCCAGGCACCTGGGGTTCGATGGTGGCCATCCCGTTCATCCCGTTGTGGCAGATGTTGCCGGACTGGGGCTACTGGCTGCTGCTGGGCGTCACCATGCTGTTCGGCTTCTGGCTGTGCGGTAAAGTCGCCAATGACTTGCGCGTGCACGATCATGAAGGCATTGTCTGGGACGAGATGGTCGGCATGTGGATCACCCTTTGGCTGGTGCCTGAAGGGTGGCAGTGGATCCTGGCAGGGTTCCTGATGTTCCGCTTCTTCGACATCCTCAAGCCATGGCCGATCCGCTGGATCGATCGTCATGTGCATGGCGGAGTCGGCATCATGCTCGACGATATCCTGGCTGGCGTCTTCGCCTGGCTGGGCATGCAGCTTCTGGTATGGGCGGTGGGCTGACAACAGGGAGTGCTTCGATGGCCATAAGGACTGTGCTGCTGGCAATGCTGCTTACGTTTGCGCCCTGGGTGGTGGCAGCCGAAGAGGTGCCGAAACAGATCCACCTGGTCAGTGAAGAGTGGCTCGACTACACCAATGCCGACGGAACAGGCGTGGCCTGGGATGTACTGCGCAAGGTGTTCGAGCCAGCTGGGGTCAAGGTGGTCACCCAGACCATGCCGTACAGTCGTGCGATCGGGCTGGTGAAACGCGGCGAGGCGGATGCCTGGGTTGGCTCGTACAAGGAAGAGACCGACGACAACCTTTACCCGCGCTGGCACTTCGACATGGATCATATCTATGCCCTGGGGCTTGCCAGCAAGCCGGTGCCGAGCCATGACACGGTCGGTAGCTATCGCCTGGCCTGGGTGCGCGGTTATGACTACGCCAGCTACCTGCCCAATGTGCACACGTTCCGTGAGATCCAGCGTCGCGAAGGCATCCTGCCGATGCTCGAACATGACCGTGTGGACTTCTACATCGATGCGCAGACCGAAGTGGACTATGTGCTGGGGCAGAGCTCGCAACCTGAGCGTTTTCGCCGTACCCATGTAGCCGAGCTGCCGTTGTACCTGGCCTTTGCCCGTAACGAACAGGCCAAGGCTTTGCTTGACCTGTACGACAGGCGCATGGCCGAACTGGTACGCAGTGGCGAGTTGAAGCCGATTTTCGAGCACTGGAAGCAGCCGTATCCGTTCACTCCGGACAGCAAGCCGCAATAGCTGGGGCCGCTGGGCGGCCCATCGCCGGCGAGCCGGCTCTCACAGGTTCAGCGCTGCGCTCAAGGCCAGCGCTAACCCTGTGGGAGCCGGCTTGCCGGCGATAGGGCCCGTGAAGGCCACCTACTAAGCATCGAACTTTTCGATCTTATGCCACGGTATTCAACGAGCGCACAGGCCCCAACCTGCTGATACAATCGCTTCACGAGAAATTTCCTACTTATCCAGGAGCACAACGTGCCCGTCGTCTTTGTTGCCGCCTCTAAACTCCCGACTCCCTTTGCAACTTTCACCATGCATGGCTTTCTCGACGAAGCCACTGGCCGTGAGCACGTAGTGCTCAGCCTGGGTGATATTGCCGACGGCGAGCCGGTGCTGGGGCGTCTGCACTCCGAGTGCCTGACTGGCGATGCCCTGTTCAGCCAGCGGTGCGACTGCGGTTCGCAGCTGGAAGCCGCCTTGCAGGCCATCGCCCGTGAAGGCCGTGGCGTGCTGTTGTACCTGCGCCAGGAAGGCCGCGGCATCGGCCTTTTGAACAAGATTCGCGCCTACGAACTGCAGGACGGTGGCGCCGACACCGTCGAAGCCAACGAGCGCCTGGGCTTTGCTGCCGACCAGCGCGACTACGCCATGTGCCTGCCGATGCTCGAACACCTGGGTGTGAAGTCGCTGCGGCTGATGACCAACAATCCGCGCAAGGTCAAAGCACTCACCGACATGAACATCAATGTCGCCGAGCGTGTTCCGCTGCACACCGGTCACAACCCCCACAACCGCTATTACCTGGCGACCAAGGCCGACAAGCTTGGCCACATGCTGGGTAGCGAACACCAGGGCGAGGTGCCCCAGGCGTGACCCGTGGCGAGGTGAAACGGCGTCTGGCCCTGGCCTGGTGGCAATACCTGGCGGTCGGCCTGGTGCCGTTGCCGGTGATGGCCTGGGCCTTCGGTGGCGGCGATGCCTTGGTCTCGGTGCTGGCCATGCCGCTGTTCATCGCCGGTGCGGCGACCATGTTCCTCAGTCTGCCGCGCTTTGGCGCCTACAAGCGCGCCTTGATCGCCACCTCCAAGGTACTCGGCACGGCTGAAGAGCCGGCCGCCTGGATCGAGTTGGCGCGTGTGCGGCGCATGGCCATGCTGTTCGCCTGCTTCCCCGCGTGGGTCGCCGCGATGTCGGTACTGGTGGGGCTCGAAGCCGTGCCGCAGATCTTGCTGGCGCTGTCCACCGTCGTGCTGCTCTACCTCTACCGTATCCCGCGTCAACTGGGCTGATGCGCGTACTCTTCTGGCTGCTGGCATTGCTGGCCAGCAGCGCCCAGGCCGGTGAGCCGTTGCGGGTCATCAGCCTTGCCCCATCCATGACTGAAATCATGCTCGAACTGCAGGCCAACGACCTGCTGGTTGGCGTGCTCGACGGTGGCGAACGGCCGGCGGCGCTGGCCGACCTGCCTTCAGTAGGGCGCCAGGGGCAGTTGGACATGGAGCGCCTGCTCAGCCTCAAGCCGGATTTACTGCTGCTGTGGCCTTCAAGCGTGGCCCCGGCCCAGCGCGACCAGCTCAAACGCCTGGGCATCGCCACCTACAGCGCCGAACCCCACGACCTGGACCAGTTGCTCGCGCAGATCGAGGCGATTGCTGTGCAGGTCGGACGCGCCGAGCAAGGGCGGCACCACGCAGCGGCACTGGGCGAGCGATTGCGGCAATTGCGCCAGCAGTATCGGCGGGCAGAGCCGCTGCGAGTGTTCTATCAAGTGTGGGACCGGCCGCTGTACACCTTGGGTGGCGGGCAGGTGGTCAGTGATGCCCTGGCAGTGTGCGGTGCGCGCAACATCTTTGCCGACCTCAGCCTGCCGGCACCGCAGGTCAGTGTCGAATCGGTGTTGTTGCGCGATCCGCAGGTGATTCTTGCGGGCGACTCGGCGCAATTGGCCAGCTGGAAGGCCTGGCCACGCCTGAGCGCCGTGGCCGGCGAGCGCCTGCTGGTGGTGCCGGACAAGGGCCTGGAGCGGCCCAGCGGGCAGATGATCGAAGCCACCGCCCGCCTGTGCGCGCTGCTGGCGGCTAGAGCGCCGGCGTCCAGGTGACGCTGAACAGCGCCGTGCGGCCTTCTTCGCGGTAGCCGTAGTTGTTGCCGTCGTAGCTGTACAGTGCCCGGCTGTAGTTCTTGTCCAGCAGGTTATCCAGCTTCAATTCCATCTTCAGCTCATCGGTTGCCGCCCAACTGCCGCGCAGGCCAAACAGGCCATAGCCGCCAAGGCGGTTGCGATTGCTCTCGTCGTCGTAGCTGCCACTGACGGCCTGCCAGCTGGCGCCGATACCGAAACGGTCGAACTGACGGTCCAGGTCCAGACTCAGGGTGCGGCGGGCGCGCCGGGCGAGGGTATGGCCGCTGTCGCGATCGCGCGGATCAATCAAGGCTAGGCCAAGCTGGCTGCGCCACTCGCCCCACTGTTGGTCCAGCGCCATTTCGAAGCCGTTGATGCGTGCAGAGGCGACGTTACGAGGGATCGAGCCCTCACCGAAGATGATCGCGTCACGCAGGTCCGTGCGGTACAGCGAAGTTTCGAGACGGCTGTCTGTCGTGAGCTGGCTGCGCCACTGCAGCTCGTAGCTTTTCGAGCGCTCCGGCTTCAGGTCGGGGTTGCTGTACTGCGGGTAGTAAAGGTCGTTGAAGGTGGGCGCGCGGAAACCTTCACTGTAGGAAAGCAGCACATCGTTGTGCGCGTCGAGCGGCACGGTGAGGCTGCCGCTCCACGTGGTCTGGCCGCCGAACTGCTGGTTCTGGTCGCGCCGCACCCCGAGTTCGGTGGAAAACTGCTCGCCGCTGAAGCGATGCTGGATGAACGCGGCGCGGTTCCAGCGGCTGTCTTCGGTAAAGTCGGTGCTGCCGTGTACGCGGTCCTCGTACCAGTCGCCGCCGATCAGCAGGTTCTGTTGATCGGCCAGGGCAAGGTCGTTTTGCCAGGTGACCTGATCGCGGTAGGTATTGAAGACGAAGCGCTCGTCGCTCAGCTTGTCGCGCTTGTCGTCGCGGTTTTCGCTGTGGCCGAGTTCCAGCCGCGAGTGCCACAGGTCATTGAGCTGGGCATCGAGGTAGGTGCCAAGGCTGCTGACTTCGAAATCGGTGTAGGGCTTTTGCCCAACGCTTTCGAACGTAGCCGGGTCGAAGCGCCCGAATGAATTGTCGTATTCGCTGCGGCCGCTGCTGTCGAGCAGGTTGAGACCTGCCTCGAAACGCTCGCCGAAAGTGTGGCTCAGGCTCAGGTTCAGCGACTTGTTGCGAAACGCGTCATGATCGCCGTCACTGCTGAAGGAGGGACCGGTGGAGTCGATGCCGGCGGTCTCGTCCAGGCTGGCGCCCAGGTTGAAACGAGTCGCGCCGTCACCGCCGGACAGGCCCAGGCTGCGTTGCCAGGTCTGGTTGCTGCCAGCGGCCATGCGCAGGCGCGGCTGCAGGCCGGGGCCACTGCTGCGGCGGGTGAAGATCTGGATTACGCCACCGATAGCATCGCTGCCATAAACGGCCGAACGCGAACCGCGCAGCACTTCGACGCGTTCGATCTGGTCGATGTCGAGAAACTGCAGGCCGCTGTCGCCGGAGGTGGCGTTGGCAATGCGCACGCCATCGACCAGCACCAGGCTCTGGGCGGCCTTGGTGCCACGGATGAAGATCCCTGGCAGGCTGCCACGGCCACCGGTGGGTGCGACCTGTACACCCGGCACTCGGGTGAGCAGATCGGTGACGCTGCTGGGCTGCAGGCGGTCGATGTCGCTGCGGGTGAACACGGTGTTGGCGGCGCTGGTGGCGGTGCGTGACTCGACCTGGCGGTTGGCGCTGATCAGCACATCGGGGAGCTTCAGGGCGTCGTCGCGAGCAGGTTCGGCAGCCAAGGCAGCAGTGGGGACGCACAGCAGCGTGGCAAGGGTCGGAATTTTCATTGGTATCACCATCGTATTCGCGGGACAAGCCCGCTCCCACAGGTTCACCAATGCTCTTGAGAAGAGCGAGTCAACTGTGGGAGCGGGCTTGTCCCGCGAATGGGCCGCAAAGCGGCCCCAAGGATTTACAGGCCCAGCTTGGCCATGCGCGCCGTTACCGAAGCCTCGATCCCGGCAGCATCCAGCCCGCACTCGGCCAGCATCTGCGCCGGCTTGGCGTGCTCGACGTAGATGTCCGGCAGACCCAGGTGCAGCAGTGGCTTGACCACGGCCTGGCTGGCCAGTAACTCGCCCACGGCAGCGCCAGCACCGCCCATGATGGCGTTCTCTTCGATGGTCACCAGCAATTCATGGCTGCCCGCCAGTTCCAGCACCAGGGCCTCATCCAGCGGTTTGACGAAACGCATGTCGACCACCGTGGCGTCGATGCGCTCGGCCACTTCGAGGGCTTCGGCCAACTGCACGCCAAACACCAGCAGGGCGACTTTTTCACCCTGGCGACGGACCACGCCCTTGCCAATTTCCAGCGGGTCCAGATCGCCGCTGATCGGCGCGTTAGGGCCGGTACCGCGCGGGTAGCGCACGGCCGCCGGGCCGTTGTACAGGTGGCCGGTGCTGAGCATCTTGCGCAGTTCGTTTTCGTCGCTCGGGGTCATCACCAGCATGCCGGGGATGCAGCGCAGGTACGACAGGTCGTAGCTGCCGGCATGGGTCGGGCCGTCTTCGCCGACCAGACCGGCACGGTCGATGGCGAACAGCACGTCGAGGTTCTGCACCGCCACATCGTGGATCAACTGGTCGTAGGCGCGCTGCAGGAAGGTCGAGTAGATCGCCACCACCGGCTTGCTGCCTTCGCAGGCCATGCCCGCGGCGAGGGTGACGGCATGCTGCTCGGCGATCGCCACGTCGAAGTAGCGCTGCGGGTAGCGTTCGCTGAACGCCACCAGGTCGGAGCCTTCCTTCATCGCCGGGGTGATGCCCACCAGGCGATTGTCGGCGGCGGCCATGTCGCACAGCCACTGGCCGAACACCGCGGAGTATTTCGGCCCGCTGGCTTTCTTCGGCTTCGGCGCGGCCGGCTTGTCGGCAGGTTCGAGCTTGGTGATGGCGTGGTAGCCGATCGGGTCGATCTCGGCCGGGGCGAAGCCCTTGCCCTTCTTGGTCACCACGTGCAGGAACTGCGGGCCCTTGAGGTCACGCATGTTGCGCAGGGTGGCGATCATGGTTGGCAGGTCATGGCCATCGATCGGGCCGATGTAGTTCCAGCCCAGTTCCTCGAACAGGGTGCCGGGGGCCAGCATGCCCTTGGCGTATTCCTCGGTGCGGCGAGCGATTTCCCAGGCACCCGGCAGGCGCGACAGCACTTTCTTGCTGCCCTCGCGCATGCTCGAGTAGGTGCGGCTGGAGAGGATCTTGGCCAGGTAATTGGACAAGCCGCCGACATTGCGCGAAATCGACATGTCGTTGTCGTTGAGGATCACCAGCATGTCGGCATCGACTTCCTGGGCGTGGTTCAACGCCTCGAAGGCCATGCCGGCGGTGAGTGCGCCGTCGCCGATCACCGCGATCGATTTGCGTGCGCTGTTCTGCAGCCGGGCGGCAATGGCCATGCCCAGTGCGGCGCTGATCGAGGTGCTGGAGTGGCCGACACCAAAGGTGTCGTACTCGCTTTCGCTGCGGCGCGGGAAGGCGGCGATGCCGTCCTTCTGGCGCAGGGTCAGCATACGGTTGCGCCGGCCGGTGAGGATCTTGTGCGGATAGGCCTGGTGGCCGACGTCCCACACCAGACGGTCGTCCGGGGTGTCGAACACATAGTGCAGGGCGATCGTCAGCTCGATGACGCCCAGGCCGGCGCCGAAATGCCCACCGGTCTGACCAACGGTATAGAGCAACTCCTGGCGCAATTCGTCGGCCAGGGTCTCCAGGTCGGCTTCGGCCAACCGGCGCAGGCCGGCGGGCGTGTCAGCGCGGTCGAGCAACGGCGTGACCGGGCGTTCGCGGGGGATCTCTTGAAACGTCGTGGGCATCAGGCGAGTCGTTATGGATGTTTAAGACGCGGCAGTTTACCCCATTGTGGGAAATACTGCCCATTCAGACGGGTGGTGGAATGGGGCCGCGAAGCGGCCCCAATCAATGACGCCGCTCGACAATATAGCGAGCCAACGCCCGCAGCGGCTCGGCGTTCTCGCCAAACCCTTCGAGTGCGAACAGCGCCTGGTCGCGCAGTTCGATCGCATAGGCCTTGGCCGCCTCCAGCCCGAGCAGTGCCGGGTAGGTCGGTTTGTCGCGGGCGACGTCAGCACCCTGGCGCTTGCCGAGGGTCGCGGTGTCGCTTTCCACGTCGAGGATATCGTCCTGCACCTGGAACGCCAGGCCGATCGCCTGGGCATAGGTCTGCAGGGCATCCAGCTGCGGCTGTTCGGCACGGCCGCTGGCCAGGGCGCCGAGGCGCACGCTGGCCTCGATCAGCGCACCGGTCTTGTGCCGGTGCATGTATTCAAGGGCCTGCTGGTCCAGCTTCAAGCCCACCGAACCCAGGTCGATGGCTTGGCCGCCGACCATGCCGGCGGGGCCTGCGGCCTTGGCCAGGGCCTGGACCATGGCCAGGCGGATGGCGTCGGACTGCGGGCTTAGGCGTGGGTCCAGCAGGGCACTGAAGGCCAGGCTTTGCAGGCCGTCACCGGCGAGGATCGCGCAGGCTTCGTCGAAGGCCTTGTGGGTGGTCGGCTGGCCACGGCGCAGGTCGTCGTCGTCCATGGCCGGCAGGTCGTCATGCACCAATGAATAGGCATGGATCAGCTCCACCGCGCAGGCAGCGCCATTGGCCTGGTCGGCCGGTGCGCCCAAGGCTTCGCAGGCAGCAAAGGCCAGCAGCGGGCGTACGCGTTTGCCGCCATTCATGACGCTGTAGCGCATGGCGGCATACAGCCGCTCCAGCTCTTTGGCGGGGGCGACGAACAGGGGTTCGAGCGCGGCATCGACACGGGCCTGGCTGCTGGCCTGGTAAGCGCTGATCATGCTTCTGGCTCCGCGTCGAAGGGCTGCGCGGCGAGCTCGCCGTCACGCTCCAGGAGGATTTGCACTTTTTGCTCGGCCTGGGCCAGGGCGCCCTGGCAATCGCGCGTCAGGGCGATGCCTTGCTCGAAGGCGGCCAGCGAGTCTTCCAGCGACAACTCGCCGTTCTCCAGGCGCTCGACCAGGGCTTGCAGGTCGGCGAGGGATTGCTCGAAATCGATGGAGGCTTTTTTGCGGGCCATGGCGATGGGTCTCGGTGGCTGGTCAGAACGGCGCGACACTAGCAGAGCGGGGCGGGGGGAGCAAACTTCAGGACGGTTGAGGCTGAACTTGCCGGCCCTTTCGCGGGACAAGCCCGCTCCCACAGGCACCCCACAGTTCCGGAGGGCTGTGTTGTACCTGTGGGAGCGGGCTTGTCCCGCGAATGGGCCGCAAAGCGGCCCCGGCAGTTCATCAGGCTGGCACAGCTTCTTCCCGTTCCACCATCGCCTCGCGGTAGCGCGCCAGCTCTTCGATGGTCAGCACCGGCAAATTGTACTGCCGCGCATACACCGCCACCTGCTCGCCCCGGGCCATGCTCCCATCGGGGTTCATCAGCTCACACAGCACCGCCGCCGGCCGCAACCCCGCCAGGCGCGCCAGGTCCACCGAGCCTTCGGTATGCCCCCGACGGGTAAGCACCCCACCATTGCGCGCGCGCAGCGGGAACACGTGCCCCGGGCTGACGATATGGCGCTGTTCGGCAGTCGAACGCAACGCCGCTTCGATGGTGGTGATGCGGTCCTGTGCCGAAACGCCGGTGCTCACGCCCTCGGCAGCCTCGATGGTCACGGTGAAACCGGTGCCATGCCGCGCCTGGTTGTTCTGCACCATCGGCGCCAGCTGCAGGGCATCGACGGTGGCCTCGTCCAGGCACAGGCAGACGATGCCGCTGCAGTCGCGGATCATCATGGCCATGGTCTGCAGCGAGAGGTTTTCTGCGGCGGCCACGATGTCCGCTTCGTCCTCGCGATCGTCATCGTCGAGCAGCAGCACGGGGCGCCCGGCCTGGAAGGCGGCGATGGCGGCGGACACATTGGGGAATTGCGAGAGGTACTGGGTGGACATGAAACGCTCCTCGTGAATGATCGATGAACGTCTCGGGGCGAACAAAATGCGCGCGCAGGGGCGCCCGGATGGCCCCTGCCTGACGCCTTCTTTCATCCGGACTATGACCGTCGGCTCTGGAGTCGCACCAGATCTGCTGACCCCCGGCATGGCCGGGGCGCTCGCGGGCTCATCTTTCGATTTACCGCCGGTGGGGACTTTCACCCCGCCCTGAAGACCGGCCAAGCATACAGCACAGTGCCACCCCGCTGGCAACCCGCCGGCCTACGACCTTCGGCGGTATCATGGCGCCATGGCCTTACTGGAACAGCCCCATGGACATTCTCCAAGCCGCCGGCGGCAAGCCGGTCAAACTCTGGACCGACGGTGTGCCGGTCGAAGACGAAGCACGCCGCCAGCTGCTCAACACGGCGCAGCTGCCGTTCATCTTCAAGCACCTGGCGGTGATGCCCGACGTGCACCTGGGCAAGGGTTCGACCATCGGCAGCGTGATCCCCACCGTGGGCGCGATCATCCCGGCGGCCGTGGGCGTCGATATCGGCTGCGGGATGATCGCCGCACGGACTTCGCTGCATGCCCGCGACCTGCCGGACAATCTGCACGGCCTGCGCACAGCCATTGAACATGCCGTGCCCCATGGCAAGACCTTCGGCCGCCACGACCAGGGCGCCTGGGACAATGTGCCGGGCAGCGCGGACAAGGCCTGGGGCCAGCTTGCCGGGCGCTTCAAAGCCATTACCGACAAGTATCCCCGGCTGGAAAAAACCAACAACCGCCATCACCTGGGCACCCTGGGCGGCGGCAATCACTTCATCGAAGTCTGCCTGGATGAAGCCGACCGGGTGTGGTTCATGCTGCACAGCGGCTCACGAGGTGTCGGCAATGCCATCGGCAACCTGTTCATCGAGCTGGCCCAGGCAGACATGCGTCAGCACCTGGCCAACCTGCCGGACAAGGATTTGGCGTACTTCGAAGAGGGCAGCCGCCATTTCGCCGATTACGTTCAGGCCGTCGAATGGGCGCAGGATTTCGCCCGGCACAACCGCGAGCTGATGATGCGGGCGGTGGTCGCGGCGGCGCGCAAGGTGCTGGGCAAGCCTTTCGAGGCCAGCCTGGAGGCGGTCGACTGCCACCACAACTACGTGCAGCGTGAGCAGCATTTCGGGCGTGAGGTGCTGGTCACGCGCAAAGGGGCGGTGTCGGCGCAGAAAGGGCAGTTGGGCATCATCCCCGGCTCGATGGGGGCCAAGAGCTTCATCGTGCGGGGGTTGGGTAATGAGAAAGCGTTCTGTTCGTGCAGCCATGGTGCCGGCAGGGTGATGAGCCGGACCAAGGCCAAGAGTCGCTTTACCGTGGAAGACCAGCGGCGCGCGACGGCGCATGTGGAGTGCCGCAAGGACAAGGAGGTGATCGATGAGATTCCCATGGCGTACAAGGACATCGATGCGGTGATGCGGGCGCAGCGGGAGCTGGTGGAGGTGGTGCACACGCTGCGGCAGGTGGTTTGTGTGAAGGGGTGACTGTGCGGGCCCTATCGCCGGCAAGCCGGCTCCCACAGGGATTGTGCTGCTCTCACGGTTTGCGCTGTACCTGTGGGAGCCGGCTTGCCGGCGATAGGGCCGGTACAGGCCTACCGCGACATGTCCTCGATCACCTTTCTCAGCGAAGCCGGCAACATCGGCCCATGCCCCAGCCCCTCGAACCGCTCGAAGCGCACCTGCAACCCCTGCACCTTGGCCAGATCCTCCGCCAGCTCCCGCGCTGGCCGTTCCACATCGCCTTTCACCGGCGCACGCGGATTCGACGGTTCCTCACCTCCCCGCATCAACAACAGTGTCGGGCGGCTGTCCCCCAAGCGTTGCTCTAACCCCTGCGCCTCGCGAACGATCGCCCCGTCATGCCACCACAACGAAGGGCTGGCCGCCGCGTAGTCGCTGAACGCCCCAGGCCGGGTGAACAGCGCATGCAGCACCGCCAGCCCCCCGTAGGAATGCCCCCACAGCGTCTGGCGTTGCAGGTCGATCGGCGCCACCTCGGCCACCTTCGGTCGCATGCGCTGGGTCAGCAGATCGAGAAACGCATCCACGCCACCACTGGGCTGCCCGGTCAGCGGATCGCGCTGCTCGGTTTGCCCAGGTAGCGCCGGGGTGTAGTCATAGGTGCGCCCGGTCCGCTCGATCCGTTGCTCGGTCTGGTAACCCACCGCCACCAGCAGCGGCGCCTGACCTGCGGCGAGTCGCTGCAACTGCGCGCGGTCCAGCGCACCAAGCGCGGCATTGCCGTCGAGCATCCACAGCACCGGATAGCCAGCGGCAGGTGCCGGGCGGTCCGGCTTGCCGATCCACAACCGGTAATGACGCTGGCCATCGACCGAGTCCAGGTCGAGCTGGCTGAAGCGGTAGGCCAGGTCCTGGCGCTGCAGCAGTGAGGTGTCCATCTTCTGCTCGCGCTCCGGCTGCGCCTGGGTGGCCGGGGCGGTGAGGGCCAGTGCCATGGCCAGGTACAGGGGCATCTTGCTCATCAGGCAATACTCGTCATGGCGTCAGAACGACGCGGTCAGGCTGGTGTACAGGGTGCGCCCCGGTTCGTTGTAGGTGGCGGCGCCGGCACCTTCGATGCCGTTCACGCCCTGGGCATTGCCGGCCCGGAACAGGCGCTTGTCGAACAGGTTGTCGATGCCGGCAGTCAGGCTGAGGTTCTTGCTGATCGCATAGGTGCCGCTGGCGCCAACCAGGGCATAGGGCGCCAGCTGGTCGTTCGACGAACCGGTGACACGCTCGCCGTGGTAGTCGTACTTCTTCGGCTTCTGCTTGCCGTACCAGGCCACGCTCAACTGCAGCGAAAGGTCATCGCTGGCTTGCCAGTCGAGCATCGAATTGAGGGTGTAGGCCGGGGTCACCGACAGGGTCTCGCCGGTTTCCTTGTTCTTCGACTGCAGCATGTAGGTGAGGTTGTTGGTCCACTGCAACTGCTCGGTCAGCGGGATGGTCAGGGTGCCTTCCAGGCCCTCGACCACGGCCTTGGGGATGTTCTCCCACTGGTAGATCGCGGCGTTGGCGTAGCTGCCGCTGCCGCCGCTGGCGTTGCCGATCGGGCTCAGGCCGGAGTCGATCTTGTTCTTGTAGTCGTTGCGAAAGTAGGTCAGGCCCGCGACCCAGCCGTCACGCTGGTACTCGATGCCCAGTTCCTTGTTGATGCTGGTCTCGGCTTCAAGGTTCTCGTTGCCTTGCAGGTAGCAGCTGGTGCTCTGCCCATAGCAGCCCTGGCCGCGGCTGTAGAGCAGGTAGTCGGGGTTGAGCTGGTACAGGTTCGGCGCCTTGTAGGCACGGGCGATGCCGGCCTTCAGGGTGAGGGTCTCGGTCAGTGCGTGGGACAGGTTGAGCGATGGGCTCCAGTTGTCGCCAACGATGCTGTGGTGGTCGAAGCGCAGGGCCGGGGTGAGCATGGTGCCGGGCATCAGCTCGATGTTGTCTTCGGCGAACAGGGAGAAGATCTGCGCTTGCGAGCGGGTGTCGCGACCGGTGCTGGTCAGACCGTCGACGCCGCCGCCCTCGCTGGTACTCTGGGTGTTGGCACTGGGGTCGTCGAGTTTTTGCTGGGTCCATTCGCTGCCCAGGGTCAGGGTCTGGTCGCGCCAGGCGTGCAGCGGCAGGTTCAGCTCGCCGTGGGCCGTCAGGTCGCGCAGGGTCGAGGTGTAGAAATCGGTGCTGCTGAAGATCCCTTCGGTGCCGCCGGCCAGACCTTCGTTGATCCGTTGGTTGCGGGTCTTTTCATATTGCAGGTAGGCCATGCTGCTGCCGAAGTCCCAGTCGCCGCGGTGGGTGAGGGCGAAGTTCTCGCGGTAGAGAATGTTGGTCTCCTTGCCCAGCATGCTTTTCACGTTGGCGTTGGAGTTGGTGTTCTGGGTATCGCCGGTGTAGATGTTGCCCTGGCGGCTGAAGCCGGCCTCGAATTCCAGGGTTTGCTCAGGCGTCAGGTGCCAGCTCAGCAAGCCATTGACGTCCTTGTTGCGCACGCCTTCGCGGCCGGCGGGCAAGGTGCCGGCCTGATTGCCGGTGCGCTCGGATTCATGGCCGGCGTTGATGTCCCAGTCATCCGAGTCGGTCTTGGCGACGTTGCCGTACACGCGGTAGCTGAGGGTGTCGGTGAGCGGGCCGTTGAGGCCGAAGCTCACGCGCTTGGTAGCGCCTTCGTCGCCGTGCTGGGGAAAGTTCTGGTAAACGGTCATGTTGCCGTGGATTTCGCCAGAGGCCTGCTTGGTGATGATGTTGACCACCCCGCCCATGGCCCCGGAGCCATAGCGGGCCGCGGCCGGGCCACGGATCACTTCGATGCGCTCGACCTGGTCGGCCGGCACCCAGTTGGTATCACCGCGCGAGTCGCGCTCGCCACGCCAGCCGTAGCGCACCGAACTGCGGCTGCTCACCGGCTTGCCATCGACCAGGATCAGGGTGTTTTCCGGGCCCATGCCGCGGATGTCGATCTGCCGGTTATTGCCGCGCTGGCCACTGGTGGAGTTGCCGGTGAGGTTGACCCCGGGCATGGTGCGGATGATCTGCGACAGGTCGTTGGCCGGTGGGCGTTTCTTGATGTCCTCGGCGGTGATGATCGACACGCCCGGCGCCTGCTTGGTTTCTTCCAGTGCAGTGGCCACCACGTTCTGGCTTTCCAGCTCGATGGGCGCAGGCTGGTCGGTGGCGGCCTGCACGGCGCTGCTCAGCAGGCAGCTGGACAGCAGCAGGAAGGGGGCGAAAGAAAGCGGGCGGGGCGACATCATCGATCTCCGGAACAGCGAGCGGAAGGCAAGAGATCGTGGATGATAATTACTCTTAATTGAGAGTAAAGCGCATTAACTTTCTAAACATTTGCCGGCGCTGGGTAGCAACAGGTGCAGGCACAGGCCCGGATGGCCATTGCTGGCCCACAGCTTGCCGCCTTGCAGTTCGATGGCCCGGCGGGCGATGGCCAGGCCCAGGCCGAAACCGGCGCCGCTGTCAGCCAAGCGTTGGTAGGGTTGGAATATGCGTTCCAGCTCATCGTGGGGCACGCCGGGGCCCTGGTCGCTCAGGCGCAGATGCCAGAAATCGCCCTCGCGCCAGCCGTCCAGGCAGACCCGGCCAGCGTCCGGCGAATGGCGGATGGCGTTGCGCAGCAGGTTCTCCAGCGCCTGGGCCAGGCTGTCGAGATGGGCCTGCACCACGCAGTCGGTGCTCAGCGAGCAAGGGAGGCGCGTGCGGTCCCAGCCGCTTTCGAAACAGCTGTCCTGGCTCAATGCCTCCCAGACCGACAGCACCAGCACCGGCTCGGTGGCGAGCTGCGGTTGTTCGGTGTCCATCCAGGCCAGGTCGAGGGTGTCTTCCAGCAGTTTCTGCATGTCGTCCACCTCACGGTCCAGGCGCTCGCGCAGCTGCGCTGGCGGCAGGTCGCTGTCGTGGGCGATGCGCAGGCGGGCCAGGGGCGTGCGCAGCTCGTGGGACAAGGTGCGCAGCAACAGCCGTTGCTGCTCCAGGCTCTGGCGCAGGCGGGCGGCCATGTGCTCGAAGGCCTGGGCCAGTTCGCCCAGCTCGTCGCGGCGCTTCTGCAAGGGCAGGCCAGGGCTCTCCAGGTCGTCGGCGCGCAAGGCGTCGGCGCGGTCGCGCAGGCGGTTCAGCGGTGCTACCAGATGGCGATACAGGGCCAGCCCCATCAGCAGCGCGAGCAGCGCAGGGGCGACGCCGTGGGTGATGACGTGGGTCCATGGGGTGAGGCCCGTGGGCAGCAGGTGCTCGGGTAACTGGATGACCAGGCGACCTTCCTCCGGGTGCTCGGGGAAGGCGATGCTGACGTAGGGCAGTTCGTCCTGCAGGCGCCGGCTCATGGGCCAGTCGAGCTTGCGCATGAAGGTCAGGTGGCTGGCCTCCTCGGCGCTCAGTGGCGTACTGCCGAGGCTCTCCAGGCGTGGGCCGATCAGTGCCACCCAGGTGTCCTCGGCGCGTTCAAGCTGGCGACGATAGGCTTCGGCGCCCGTTGCACCGCCGCTGTGCCAGGCGTCTTCGGCCTGTTGTGCGTAACGCGCGAGAGAGTCCTGGTCGGCGGGGGAAAGGAAATAGGTACTGCGCTCCACCGACAGCCCCCAGGTCCAGATCAGCCAGGTCAGCAACAGACAGAAGCCAACTTGCAGCAGCGCCAGCTTCCACAACAGGGGATGACGACGCATCAGCATTCTTCCGTGTTCACCAGAATGTAACCTTGGCCGCGCACGGCTTGGATCTGCAGGTGCTGGGCGCCGATGTCGGTGAGCTTGCGGCGCAGGTTGCAGACATGCACATCGAGGCCGCGATCCAGACGGGTGTAGGCCCGGTGCAATACGGTCTGGTAGAGAAATGCCTTGCTCAGCGCTTCGCCGGGGTGCGCGTGGAGGGTGGTCAGCAGGCGGAATTCGGAGCCGGTAAGGCCAGCGCCCTGGTCTTGGTAGAGGGCATCCTGGCGCTCCTGATCGAGGGTCACCGAGCCCTGGTGGCCTGGCGTGGCGGGCAAGCGGTCAAGGGCCACCCGGCGCAGCAGCGCATCGACGCGGGCATTGAGTTCGGCGAGGCTGAAAGGCTTGGGCAGGTAATCGTCAGCACCTCGGGTGAAGCCACTGATGCGGTCCTGCTCGGCGCCCAGCGCCGACATCAGCATCACCGGCACCGCCTGCTGGCGGCGCAGCTCGTCGAGCAGGCTGAGGCCGTCGATGCCGGGCAACATGATGTCCAGCAACACCAGGTCGAAGCGCGCTTGCTGCATGGCGTTCAGGGCCTGGGTGCCGGAGGCGCAGGCGTGGACGCGGAAACCACGGTTGCAGAAATGCTGTTCCAGGTCCTGGCGCAGGCGCTGGTCGTCTTCGGCGAGGAGAAGCTTGGTGGGCACGGCAGGAGCCTTGAATGAGAAGTAGTATCAAATACGAATCATCCCACTGCGTGCGTTGATGGGCAAGCATGGCCAGGGTGTGTTTTGCAGGCATTAAAAAGCCGGCTTGTGGCCGGCTTCTCGGGGACGGCTCCGGCTAATTTATGGTAAGCCGCAACCGCCTTAACTGTGTGGCCATGAAGGCCTGAAAGAGATAGCAAGCGCTCGTATGGATCGCTGCCGAGCCCTCTGGATCGCGGCTTGTGCCGGCCTGGGCTTGATGTGCGGCGTAGCATACAGAGGCTTGCGCAGGATGCCCAGCAAAAAATGGCACAGGGTGTTTCAACCGGGCCGTCGTTGGCGGTAATGCGACCAGTGGAACACCCAGCCGAGGATTTCCAGGCGTTGGTCCTGGCGTTGGGCGCGGGTGTAGCGCTCTACGGGGTAGTTGTGCCGGTCACTGCTGTGCAGGCACAAGGTACCGTTCTGGCCGCTGCTGAGGCTGTTCACCCTGAGTGCGCCGTTATGCAGCAGCGCATAGGTTTCCCCGTCGGCCACGCAGGTCTGGCTCAGGTCGATGGCCAGGATCGCGTTACTGGGTATCCACGGCTCCATGTTGCTGGCTGGCATCGCCAGGCTCACGGCATTGCCTGGCGCGATGCCGAGCGCTTTGAGTGCTTTAGAGGGCAGGCGCAGGCAATGTCCGTCGACGGCGACGAGTCGGCCTTCGCTCACCTCGTGGAAGGGTACCTGCAGCAGCCGGCTAGCGTGCTTCGACAGAGAACGGGTCGAAACGGGCTCGGACTCGGAGGCGTCAACCCGCAGGATCGAACTGGGGTGCTTGGGGCCTTCGCCGCAGCGCAACCAGCGCCTGTGGACACAGAACAGGTCGGCGATTTCGTCGAGGCGAGCAAGGGGAACGCCGCGTCGGAACCAGTTGTTGACGTGCTGGGGCGTGACACGACGCTGCGCGGCGAAGTCGGAAGGGGTCAGGCCGCATTCTTGGAGCAGGGCCTTTAGGCGGTCACCGGAAGTTTTCATGAGGCCGAGTCTAACGGCCAGCTCTCGGTAGGGAAATGAACGCGATGTTGATGGAAAATGTGCGAAAAGGGCGAGTTTGTAGGACGTTGGAGTAGGACGCTGTAGGACTTTTTACCGCCAAACCGACACCCACAAAAAACCCCGCCGAAGCGGGGTTTTTGTTGCAGTCGCTATCAGCCCTTGTAGGCAGCAACCGACTTGGTGATCGCGGCGCGGGCGGCGTCGGCGCCTTCCCAGCCTTCGATCTTGACCCACTTGCCCTTTTCGAGATCCTTGTAGTTCTCGAAGAAGTGCTCGATCTGCTGGATCAGCAGCGCCGGCAGGTCGGTGTATTCCTTCACGTCGACGTACAGCTGCGACAGTTTGTCGTGCGGTACGGCAATGACTTTGGCGTCGCCGCCGCCGTCGTCGGTCATGTTCAGGATGCCAACCGGACGGGCACGGATGACCGAGCCAGGGGCAACTGGGTATGGGGTCACGACCAGCACGTCCAGCGGATCACCGTCGTCGGCCAGGGTGTTGGGGATGAAACCGTAGTTGGCCGGGTAGAACATCGGGGTGGCCATGAAGCGGTCGACGAACAGGGTGTCGCTGTCCTTGTCGATTTCGTACTTGATCGGCGCGTGGTTGGCCGGGATCTCGATGGCGACGTAGATGTCGTTCGGCAGGTCTTTGCCAGCCGGAATCTTGCTGTAGCTCATTGGGCAGTGCCCCCGTGTTTGATCAAAAAAGTGGCGGCGATTATAGGCACATTCCGCCAGGCCATGCCACGCCCGACCTGATGCGCGGGCGCATCAGGCGTGGCTTTCGCGGTAGTCGGGGTGTTCGTTCTGCAACTGCGTGAGCCGCGCCAGCGGGTCCTGACGGTAGAACAGCGACAACTGCTGGTACACCTGTGGATAAGCCTGCTGCAGCACGTCGGGGGCGCTGAAGAAGTATTCGCTGGCTACGGCAAAGAACTCCGCTGGGTTTTCCGCCGCGTAGGGGTCGATGGCCGTATGCGCGTCGGGGTTGGCATCCAGCTGGCGGTTGAGGTCGTCGTAGGCCTGCTGCAGGGTGATGGCCCAGTCCTCGACGCGCATGTCGCTGTGCAGAGGGGGCAGGCCGTTGGCATCGCCATTGAGCATGTCGAGCTTGTGCGCCAGCTCATGGATCACCAGGTTGTAGGCTTCCCAGCCGCCGCTGGCCAGCACCCCGGGCCAGGCCATGATCACCGGGCCTTGTTGCCAGGCTTCGCCGCTGTGCTCGGCATCCCAGACATGCTCCACGCCGCTGGCGTCGCGGTGGCGCTGGGGGCTCTTGAAGTCGTCGGGGTAAAGGATGATCTCGTGAAAGCCCTGGTACCAGTTAAGCTCGCCCAGGTGCAGCAGCGGCAACTGGGCCTGGGCGGCGAGGAACAGGCGCTGTTCGTCGTCAAGCTCGACGCCGGGCAGGGTCGTCAGGTGCTTGTCGAGCAGAAACAGGATGCAGGCCTCGCGCAGCCAACGGTCCTCGGCATCGCTGATGCCGTCGAGCATGGGCAGGCGCTCGCGAACCGCCTGCCATTGCCGAGGCTCGATCGGGTAGCGCGCCAGGGTGCGCTTGCGCCGCCAGGCGCTGAACGACCACATAGGCGCTGTCAGTGGGCCTTGGCCGTGCGGCTCAGACGCCCGCGCAGCAGGCCCAGGATCATCGGGATCAGCGAGAGCAGGATGATGCCGACCACCATCAGCGACAGGTGTTGCTTGATGAACGGCACGTTGCCAAAGAAGTAGCCCAAGGTCACCAGTCCGCAGACCCACAGGATTGAACCTGCGACGCTGAAGGCCAGGAAGCGCGGGTAGTGCATGTGGGCGATGCCGGCGACGAACGGTGCGAAGGTGCGCAGGATTGGCAGGAAACGCGCCAGGGTCACGGTCTTGCCGCCGTGGCGATCGTAGAATTCGTGGGTGCGCTGCAGGTAATCGCGGCGGAAGATCTTCGAATTGGGGTTGTTGAACAGTCGCTCACCCGCTGTGCGACCGATCACGTAGTTGGTGCTGTCGCCCAGGATCGCCGCAGCCATCAGCAGCCCAGCCAGCAACACGGGGTCCATGCCGCCGCCTGCGGCTACCGCACCGGCGATGAACAGCAGCGAATCGCCAGGCAGGAACGGCATCACCACCAGGCCGGTTTCGCAGAAGATCACCGTGAACAGGATGGCGTAGATCCAGGGGCCGTAATTGGTGACCAGCAGATCGAGGTAGGCATCGAGATGCAGGATAAGGTCCAGCGGGTTGAAATCCATGTACAGCACCTGTGTTCTTGACCCGCAGCTGCTACGGGCGCGCGGACCTGCGGGAGGGTAATTTTTCACACATGTCAGGAGGACGCATTATACGGCTAAGTCGGAGTCGTGCCCGGGGAGTTTGTAGCGGGGGGTTACCGGCCCTATCGCCGGCAAGCCGGCGATAGGGCCAATACAGGTCAATCGTAAGTAATAGGCAAGATGTAGCTCTCGAACTCGGTATCCTTGCGAAAGCCCATGGATTCATACGTCATGCGTGCCACCTCGTTATTGGCACTGGTCGACACCCGCATGCGCACCGACTGGGTGCCCTTGGCCATTTTCTTGGCCTCGCGCATCAGGTGGTCGGCCACCAGCATGCGCCGCGAGTCTTCGGCCACGAAGATATCGTTGAGAATCCATACCCGCTTGAGCGACAGCGACGAGAAGCTCGGGTACAGCTGGCAGAAACCCAGCAATTTACCGTCGTCATCATCCGGCAAGGCCAGGTAGATGACCGATTCGTCATGCTTGAGGCGTTTTTCCAGGAAGCTGCGCGAGCTGTCCGGATAGGGGAGCTGCCCATAGAACTCGCGGTATCTGACAAACAGCGGAGTGAGCAGGTCGAGGTGTTCCAGGCTTGCCTTGATGATGCGCATGTGTGGCCCTCAGAGTCCATTTGGGGAAACAGCGGAATGCCAGCAACTCTCAAACGCATGCTGCCCAATGCTGGCTAGAAGTGCAATCCGCCAGCCGTGACATGTTTTTTACCCTTCGCCGAGCAGAAAGTTACCTTTTTGATTGCGGTCGTTGTCATTTTCGAGGGTAGGGACCTGTGCTTCATCCTTCAGATTCACCCCGGACAGCTGCCGGCGACAGGCCTCGCGCATCAGGTAGAGCAGGCGGTGGGCGGCCATGCCGTAGCTCAGGCCCTCCAGGCGTACGTTGGATATGCAGTTGCGGTAGGCGTCGGTCAGGCCGACCTTGGGCCCATAGGTGAAGTACAGGCCAAGGCTGTCGGGGGAGCTCAATCCGGGCCGTTCGCCGATCAGCATGACCGTCATGCGGGCGCCGAGCAGTTCGCCGACCTCATCGGCCACGGCCACACGGCCTTGTTCCACCAGCACGACCGGGGCGCTGGTCCAGCCATCGGCCGCCGCCTGTTCTTCGAAACGGCTCAGAAACGGCAGGGTATGGCGATGCACGGCCAGGGCCGAGAGGCCATCGGCGACCACGATCGCCAGGTCGAAGCCGCCTGGGTTGGCCTGGGCATGCTGGCGCAGGCGCTCGATCGAGTCTTCGTTCAGCCGTCGGCCGAGGTCGGGGCGCTGCAGATACTGGTTGCGGTCGCTGGCGGCACTGTGCAGCAGCAGGCTGTCGCGCCCCCGGTCCTTCAATTGCTCGGCCAGCGCCGCGTGGTCGAACGGCAGGTGCACGGCGTCACGGGCCTGGGCGTGGGCGAACTGGAAGTCCAGCTGGGCGCTGGTCGGCAGGCTGATGCCGCTGCGGCCCAGAGCGATGCGGGCTGGCGTCAGGTTGCGCAAGGCCAGCCAGGGGTTTTCGGGAGTGGGTGTACGATGGTCCATGGTCACCTCTATGCCAGCTGCGCCAAGGCCTGGCGGAACGCCGGCGGCAGGTTGTCGCCGAAGCGTATCCGGCCATCGGCCTGGGTGAAGATGCCGGTGCGCTGCAACCAGGCCTCGAATTCCGGCCCGGGCTTCAGGCCCAGGGTCTGGCGCGCGTACAGCGCGTCGTGGAACGAGGTGGTCTGGTAGTTGAGCATGATGTCGTCGGAGCCGGGGATGCCCATGATGAAGTTGATCCCGGCCACACCCAGCAGGGTCAGCAGGGTATCCATGTCGTCCTGGTCGGCTTCGGCGTGGTTGGTGTAGCAGATGTCGCAGCCCATCGGCACGCCAAGCAGCTTGCCGCAGAAGTGGTCTTCCAGCCCTGCGCGGATGATCTGCTTGCCGTTGTACAGGTACTCTGGACCGATGAAACCGACCACGGTGTTGACCAGAAACGGCTTGAAGTGGCGGGCCACGGCATAGGCGCGGGTTTCGCAGGTCTGCTGGTCGACACCCTGGTGGGCATTGGCCGACAAGGCACTGCCCTGGCCGGTTTCGAAGTACATGAGGTTCTGTCCGAGGGTGCCACGCCCCTGGGACAGGCCGGCCTCATAGCCTTCCTGCAGCACGTTGAGGTTGATGCCGAAACTGGCGTTGGCGGCCTCGGTGCCGGCAATCGACTGGAACACCAGGTCCAGGGGCACGCCGCGGTTGATGGCTTCGATCGAGGTGGTCACGTGGGTCAGCACGCACGCCTGGGTGGGGATGTCGTAGCGCTGGATGATGGCGTCGAGCATTTCCAGCAAGGCGCAGATCGAGGCGATGCTGTCGGTGGCCGGGTTGATGCCGATCATGGCGTCGCCATTGCCGTAGAGCAGGCCGTCGAGAATGCTGGCAGCGATGCCGGCCGGCTCGTCGGTGGGGTGGTTGGGTTGCAGCCGGGTCGACAGCCGCCCGCGCAAGCCCATGGTGCCGCGAAAACGGGTGACCACGCGGATTTTCTGGGCCACCAGCACCAGGTCCTGCACGCGCATGATCTTCGACACTGCAGCGGCCATTTCCGGCGTCAGGCCTGGGGCCAGGGCGCGCAGGCTGTCTTCGTCGGCCTCTTCGCTGAGCAGCCAGTCGCGCAGGCCGCCCACGGTGAGGTGGCTGACCGGGGCAAACGCCTGGGCGTCGTGGCTGTCGATGATCAGCCGGGTCACTTCATCCTGTTCATAAGGGATCAGCGCTTCGTTGAGAAAGTGGCTGAGCGGGATATTGGCCAGGGCCATCTGCGCGGCCACCCGTTCGCCGTCGTTGGCGGCGGCAACGCCGGCCAGGTAATCCCCGGAACGTGCCGGGCTGGCCTTGGCCATCACGTCCTTGAGGCTGTCGAAGCGGTAGACCAGGTGGCCCACCGTGTGTACGAAACTTGCCATACAGAATCTCCAGAGCGCCGCGGGGCTTGCCCGCGGCGGGTGTCGACGATCAGTGCAGAGCCTCTTCGGCTTTCTGGATCGCGGCGAATTCCTCTTCCGGTGTCCCCGCAACCAGGTGGTGGCGGCTGTAGCACGCAAAGTAGGCGATCAATACCGCATAGATCACTGCAGCGCCAATCACCACCCGTGGGTCGACCAGGAAGCCCGCGACCACCGCGATGCAGGCCAGCACCAGTGCTACGCCCGAGGTGAAGATGCCGCCTGGGGTGCGATATGGGCGCTCCATCTTCGGCCGGCGGATACGCAGGGTGATGTGCGCAGCCATCATCAGTACATAAGACAGCGTAGCGCCGAACACCGCGACCAGGATCAGCAGGTCGCCCTGGCCGGTCAGTGACAGGGCAAAACCGATGATGCCCGGGATGACCAGGGCCAGCACCGGCGCCTTGCTCTTGTTTGTCTCGGACAGTTTGCGGGGCAGGTAGCCGGCACGGGACAGGGCGAAGATCTGCCGCGAATAGGCGTAGATAATCGAGAAAAAGCTGGCGATCAGGCCCGCCAGGCCCACCAGGTTGACGAAGCTGCCCATCCAGGTGGAGCCGCCGTAAGCCTTGGCCAGTGCCTCGACCAGCGGGTTGCCGGAGGCCTTCAGCGCTTCGGCACCGGCGGCGCCCGGGCCGACCACCAGGATCAGCAGGGCGAAGGCCAGCAGCACCAGCATTGCGCCAATCAGGCCGCGTGGCAGGTCGCGTTTCGGGTTCTTGGTTTCCTCGGCCGCCAGTGGCACGCCTTCGACCGCCAGGAAGAACCAGATGGCGTAGGGGATGGCCGCCCACACCCCGACATAGCCGAACGGCAGGAAGCTGCTGGCGCCCACCGCGTCGGTCTGGGCGATGTCGAACAGGTTCGCTGCATCAAAATGGGGCACCATGCTCACCAGGAACACAGCCAGGGCGATGGCGGCGATCGCGGTGATGATGAACATCAGCTTGAGCGCTTCACCGACGCCAAAAATGTGGATGCCGATGAACACGACGTAGAACGCCAGATAGATCATCCAGCCGCCGATACCGAACAGTGACTGGCAGTAGGCGCCGATGAACACGGCGATGGCGGCGGGGGCGATGGCGTATTCGATCAGGATCGCCGTACCGGTGAGAAAGCCGCCCCACGGGCCAAAGGCGCTGCGGGCAAAGCCGTAGCCGCCACCTGCGGTGGGGATCATCGACGACAGCTCGGCCAGCGAGAAGCACATGCACAGGTACATGGTGGCCATCAGCAAGGTGGCGAGGAACATGCCACCCCAGCCCCCCTGGGCCAGGCCGAAGTTCCAGCCGGCGTAGTCGCCAGAGATCACGTAGGCGACGCCCAGGCCCACCAGCAGGACCCAGCCGGCGGCGCCTTTTTTCAGTTCACGTTGCTGGAAATAGTCCGAACCGACTTTTTCGAAGTCGACGGATGCACCTGCCGGCGCGCCGGCGGAATGATCGCTTGGCATAGATTCACCTGTTGTTTTTCTTGGTGGCTGGAAGGGTTCCGGCCGTTGGTGATGGGTACTGCAGGAAGCGAGCCAGAGCGGTTTTTGCACGGTGGCTCTGGAGGGTGTGATGCTGTGCCGGCCTCTTCGCGGGGCAAGCCCGCTCCCACAGTGACAGCAGTTGCACTGCAAGACTGTGGGAGCGGGCTTGCCCCGCGAAGGGCGCGACGCGGTTTAGAAGAAGCCCAGCGGGTTGATGTCGTAGCTCACCAGCAGGTTCTTGGTCTGCTGGTAATGGTCGAGCATCATCTTGTGGGTTTCACGGCCAACGCCGGACTTCTTGTAGCCACCGAACGCGGCATGCGCCGGGTACAGGTGGTAGCAGTTGGTCCACACGCGGCCCGCCTTGATGCCGCGACCCATGCGGTAGGCGCGGTTGATGTCGCGGGTCCAGACACCGGCACCGAGGCCGAACTCGGTGTCGTTGGCGATCGCCAGGGCTTCGGCTTCGTCCTTGAAGGTGGTGACGCTGACCACCGGGCCGAAGATTTCTTCCTGGAACACGCGCATCTTGTTGTTGCCTTTGAGCAGGGTCGGCTGGATGTAGTAGCCGGTGGCCAGCGAGCCCTCCAGTTTTTCCACCTTGCCGCCGGTCAGCAGCTCGGCGCCTTCATCCTGGGCGATCTGCAGGTACGACAGGATCTTCTCGAACTGCTGCTGCGAGGCCTGGGCGCCGACCATGGTGTCGGTGTCCAGCGGGTCGCCGCGCTTGATCTGCAGCACCTTCTTCATCACCACTTCCATGAACTGCGGGTAGATCGACTCCTGCACAAGGGCGCGCGATGGACAGGTGCACACTTCGCCCTGGTTGAAGAACGCCAGCACCATGCCTTCGGCGGCCTTGTCGATGAAGCTCGGCTCGGCCTGCATGATGTCTTCGAAGTACACGTTCGGCGACTTGCCGCCCAGCTCGACGGTGGAGGGAATGATGTTCTCGGCGGCGCACTTCATGATGTGCGAGCCCACTGGCGTGGAGCCGGTGAAGGCGATCTTGGCGATACGCTTGCTGGTGGCCAGCGCTTCACCGGCTTCGCGGCCATAGCCTTGCACCACGTTGAGCACGCCAGGTGGCAGCAGGTCGCCGATCAGCTCGACCAGCACGGTGATGCCCAGCGGGGTCTGCTCGGCCGGCTTCAGTACCACGCAGTTGCCGGCGGCCAGGGCCGGCGCAAGTTTCCAGGCGGCCATGAGGATCGGGAAGTTCCACGGAATGATCTGGCCGACCACGCCCAGCGGCTCGTGGATGTGGTAGGACACGGTGCCTTCGTTGATTTCGGCCGCGCCGCCTTCCTGGGCGCGGATGCAGCCGGCGAAGTAGCGGAAGTGGTCGACGGCCAGCGGGATGTCGGCGTTGAGGGTTTCGCGGACAGGCTTGCCGTTGTCCCAGGTTTCGGTGATGGCCAGGACTTCGAGGTTCTGCTCGATACGGTCGGCGATCTTCAGCAGCACGTTGGAGCGGTCCTGCACTGAAGTGCGACCCCAGGCGTCGGCTGCGGCGTGGGCAGCGTCGAGTGCCTTGTCGATGTCTTCGGCAGTGGAACGGGGGAATTCTGCGATCAGTTTGCCATTCACCGGGGAGGTGTTTTCGAAGTACTGCCCCTTGACCGGAGCTACGAACTCACCACCGATGTAGTTGCCGTAGCGGCTCTTGAAGGTAACCTTCGCGCCCTCGGTACCGGGATGTGCATAACGCATGGTGTGTCTCCTGGTTAATTGTGTTTGTTGAGGAGTTAACAAGCGTAGAGCAAAGGTTGGGCCAGCGTGGGAAGCCCTATGTAAATCAATGACTTGGGGTGTTGCTCAGCACTGACCAGTCAGCCCTTGTGCCAAGGCTGGCACGGCCGGGGGTGACACTTTGTGCCGTTTGCGACACAGCGGATGACGGTGCATTGCAAAGCCCGGTGGGGTGGAGGATGCTGGAAAGAGTCTCTATCTGCGGAGAACAACAACTAATGCAGAACAATCACTTCAGTCGCCATGCCCAGCAGGTACATACCGTCGCCCGCGGCGAAGCCGGAAGCGATCCATCGATTGCCCGCTCCTGGTTGCGCTGCCTGGAGGACTACCACCTCGATCCTTCGGTAATCGAGGCACCGGTGGTGCTCGAGCATGGTCGCCTGCTGGAAAGCCGCGAGCGCCTGCATCAGGTGCTGAAAATCGCCGATGGCGAAATGAACAGCCTGCATCAGCAGCTTTCCGGTGCTGGTCATGCGGTGTTGCTGACCGATGCCCGCGGGGTGATCCTCAACTGCGTGACTGCGCCCAATGAGCGGCGCAACTTCGAGCGCGCCGGGCTGTGGCTGGGCGCCGACTGGAGCGAGGCCAGCGAAGGCACCAACGGCATCGGCACCTGCCTGGTCGAGCGCCAGGCGCTGACCATTCACCAGAACGAACATTTTCGTGGTCGCCATACCGGCCTGACCTGTTCGGCCAGCCCGGTGTTCGACCCCCATGGCGAGCTGCTGGCGGTGCTCGATGTGTCTTCGGCGCGGCCGGACGTGTCGCGCCAGAGCCAGTTCCACACCATGGCCCTGGTCAACCTCTCGGCGAAGATGATCGAGAGCTGTTACTTCCTGCGCCATTTCGAGCAGCAGTGGTTGCTGCGCTTCCACTTGCAGGCCGAGTCGGTCGGCTTGTTCAGCGAAGGCTTGCTGGCCTTCGATGGCGATGGCCGCATCTGTGCGGCCAACCAGAGTGCCCTGAATCTGTTGGGCAGTATTCGCGGCGGCGTGCTGGGCAAGCCGCTGGAGCGGTTCTTTGCCTGTAGCCATGACGAACTGTTCAGCCGCGCCACGCCCAACGGCAGCACGGCCTGGCCGCTGCGCACCCGCGATGGCCGGCAAGTGTTCGCCAGCCTGCGTGGCCAGGCGCGGGCGCCGTTGTGGACGGTGCCGGCCAGCTTGCCAGAGGCCCGGCGCCCGGCCGACCCCGGCATCTGCCTGCTGGACCCGGCGCTGCAGAATGACTTCCGCCGTGCCGTGCGGGTGTTCGAGCGCGATGTGCCGTTGCTGCTGTGCGGTGAAACCGGCAGCGGCAAGGAGGCCTTCGCCCAGGCCGTGCACCAGGCCAGCCAGCGTCGCGGCAAGCCTTTCGTGGCGGTCAACTGTGCGTCGATCCCGGAAAGCCTGATCGAGAGCGAGCTGTTCGGTTATCGCGGCGGCAGTTTCACCGGTGCACGCAAGGAAGGCATGCGCGGCAAGCTGCTGCAGGCCGATGGCGGCACCTTGCTGCTGGATGAGATCGGCGACATGCCGCTGGCGCTGCAAACCCGCCTGCTGCGCGTGTTGGAGGAGCGCCAGGTGGTGCCGATCGGCGGCGAGGCACAGGCGGTGGATGTGCGTATCGTCAGTGCTACCCACCGGGACTTGCTGGAGCGGGTGGAGCAGGGCAGTTTCCGCGAAGACCTGTACTACCGGCTCAATGGCCTGGAGGTGGCGTTGCCGGCGGTGCGCGAGCGCAGTGACAAGGCCCAGTTGCTGGACTTCCTGCTACGTCAGGAGGCGCAGGGGCAGGGGGTAGAACTGGAGCCCAGGGCGCGTCAGGCGCTGCTGGACTTTGCCTGGCCGGGTAACGTGCGGCAGATGCGCAATGTGTTGCGCACGCTCGTGGCCCTTACTGAAGGCTGCCATATCGAGTTTTCAGACCTGCCCGCAGTCGTGCGCAATGCCTGTGTAGGAGCGGCCTTGTGTCGCGAAAGGGCCGCAGAGCGGCCCCAGGATATCAATAGCGCTGCCCAACTTGACGGGGCTGCTGCGCAGCCCTTTCGCGACACAAGGCCGCTCCTGCATGCCGAGTGCGAAGCTCTGCTGTCAGTACTGGAGGCAAAACACTGGCACCTGACCCGCGTCGCCGAGCACTTGGGCATCAGCCGCAATACCTTGTATCGAAAACTGCGCAAACACGGCATTGCCAGGGGCGCCTGAGCGAAACAGCGGGTGCGATTTCCCCCGCCCTGGGCTACCCTGCCTCGAAGTTTTGCGAGGTCGACCATGCATATTCATATTCTCGGTATTTGCGGCACTTTCATGGGTTCCCTGGCGGTGCTGGCCAAAGCGCTCGGCCACCGCGTCACGGGCTCCGACGCCAACGTCTATCCCCCGATGAGCACCCAGCTCGAGGCCCAGGGCATCGAGCTGACCCAAGGCTACGACCCGGCCCAGCTGGACCCGGCGCCGGACCTGGTGGTGATCGGCAACGCCATGTCGCGGGGCAACCCGGCGGTGGAGTATGTGCTCAACAAAGGCCTGCCTTACGTGTCCGGCCCGCAGTGGCTGGCCGACCACGTGCTGCAGGGCCGTTGGGTGCTGGCGGTGGCCGGCACCCACGGCAAAACCACCACCAGCAGCATGCTGGCCTGGGTGCTGGAGCACGCCGGCATGAGCCCGGGTTTCCTGATCGGGGGCGTGCCGCAGAACTTCTCGGTCTCGGCGCGTCTGGGCGATACCCCGTTCTTCGTGGTCGAGGCCGACGAATACGACAGTGCGTTCTTCGACAAGCGCTCAAAGTTCGTGCATTACCACCCGCGCACCGCGATCCTCAACAACCTCGAGTTCGATCACGCGGATATCTTCCCCGATCTGGCGGCCATCGAGCGGCAGTTCCATCACTTGGTGCGCACTATTCCAAGCGAGGGCCTGGTCATTCATCCCACCACCGAACAGGCCCTGGAGCGGGTGATCGGCATGGGCTGCTGGACCCCGGTGCAGACCACCGGTGAAGGCGGTCAGTGGCAAGCACGCCTGCTGAGCGCCGACGGCTCGCGTTTCGAAGTGCTGTTCGAGGGTGAAGCGCAGGGTGTGGTCGACTGGGCTTTGACTGGCCAGCACAACGTCGCCAACGCCCTGGCGACCCTGGCAGCCGCTCGCCATGTGGGCGTGGTGCCGGCGATGGGCATCGAGGGCCTGAGCGCCTTCAAGAGCGTCAAGCGCCGCATGGAAAAGGTCGCCGAAGTGCAGGGCGTGACCATCTACGATGACTTCGCCCACCACCCGACCGCCATCGCCACCACCCTCGACGGCCTGCGCAAGCAGGTAGGCGAGGCGCCGGTGATCGCGATCATCGAACCGCGCTCCAACTCGATGAAGCTGGGCGCCCACCGTGACGGCTTACCGGAGAGCGTCAACGACGCCGACCAGGTGATCTGGTACGCGCCTGCCAACCTGGGCTGGGACCTGGGCGCCACCGCCGCGCAATGCAAGGTGCCTAGCGTGGTGGCCGATAGCCTTGAAGCGATCATCGAGCGGGTCAAAGGCCAGGCGCGGCCGGGTACTCATGTAGTGATCATGAGCAATGGCGGCTTCGGCGGCCTGCACGGCAAGCTGGCCGAGGCCCTGAAGTGAGCGGGCCGGAACGCATTACCCTGGCCATGACCGGCGCCTCTGGGGCGCAGTATGGGTTGCGCCTGCTCGACTGCCTGGTGCGCGAAGACCGAGAGGTGCATTTCCTCATCTCCAAGGCTGCGCAGTTGGTGATGTCGACCGAGACCGACGTGGTGTTGCCGGCCAAGCCCCAGGCCATACAAGCGTTTCTGACCGAGTACACCGGTGCTGCGGACGGGCAGATCCGTGTGTATGGCAAGGAAGACTGGATGTCGCCGGTGGCCTCGGGCTCCGGCGCCCCAGCGGCGATGGTGGTGGTGCCTTGCTCCACTGGCACCCTGTCGGCCATTGCCAGCGGTGCCTGCAACAACCTGATCGAGCGTGCGGCGGACGTTACCCTCAAGGAGCGTCGCCAGCTGATTCTGGTGCCACGCGAGGCGCCGCTGTCGACCATCCATCTGGAGAACATGCTCAAGCTGTCGCAGATGGGGGCGGTGATCCTGCCCGCAGCGCCAGGCTTCTATCACCAGCCACAGACCATCGATGACCTGGTCGATTTCGTGGTGGCGCGCATTCTCAATCTGCTGAACATCCCGCAGGACATGTTGCCGCGCTGGGGTGAGCACCATTTCGGGGTGGATGATTGAAGCGTTCGCTGGCCGGGTTGCTGGCCGCGAGCTTGCTCAGTGGTTGCGCCACGGTACGCACGCTGGATGCGAACAAGCCAGGGGCGCCGGTGGTGTATGCCGGCACCCGGCTGGACCTGTACGTGATGAATGGGGGTTGCTGCCCGAAGGATCATTTCGGTGCCGAGGCGCCGGCGTATCCGGGGCTGGACCTGCCCGGCAGTGCGTTGCTGGATACCTTGTTGCTGCCGCTGTCACTGCTGACTGCGGCCGGGATCGGCTTCCAGGCTACGGGTGGTCTGTAAAAGCTATCGCCGGCAAGCCGGCTCCCACAGGGACTCCACTGAATTCGAATACAGTGGAGTCCCTGTGGGAGCCGGCTTGCCGGCGATAGGGCCCTTGCAGACGAAGGCTATTTCTTGCCCAGCTTGCGCAACTCATCCGACTCGATAATCCGAATCCCGTCTTCCTCTTCCAGCGCCAGACGCCACAGCGCTCGCGCCAAGGTGCACGCCTCGATCCCCCGATACTTGCCCGGCATCAATCGCGAAAACGGTGATGCCAGCCGCTCGCCCAGCCGCGGCTGAATTCGCTCCCCCAATAGCAGCGATGGCCTGACGATCGTCAACTGCGGCCAGTCCAGCGCTTTGAGCGCCTCTTCCATCTCGCCTTTGACCCGGTTGTAGAAAATCGGCGACTTCGGGTCGGCGCCGATGGCACTGACCACCAGCAGATGCCGCGCGCCCATTTCCCGTGCCCGCTTGCTGAAGGCCACCACCATGTCCAGGTCGACGGCGCGGAACGCTTGTTCCGAACCGGCTTGCTTGAGAGTGGTGCCAAGGCAGCAGTAGGCGATATCGACGCGCCCGGCCAGCTGCGGAAGAAACACCGCCGGGTCACCGACTGGGTTTTCCAGGTGTGGATGAGCCGCCAGCGGCCGACGAGTCGGCGCCAGCACGCGGCTGATGGTGGGTTCGTTGAGCAGGCGGTCAAGCAGGTGTTCACCGGTAAGGCCCGTTGCACCGGCAAGCAGGACATGCTGAGGCGTCAAGTACATGATGTCTCTCCTGTGTTACACACAAGCTTAGTGGGTGCCAGGCGTTTTTGCCTGCTCCTGCGCCTGGGCTCGTGTGGCGTTGCGCAAGGCTTCTTCCGCTTGTTGCTGGCGCAGGCGCTGCCAATGTGCCAGTACTGCGGGCGGGGCCCAGATCTGTGGCTCTGAGGCCTCGAAACCTTCCCTTCCTTCACGTTCGGCAACGCTGCTGCGCGCCAGTTCGAACGCCTGTTTCAAATCATCGGTCTGGTTCAATGCCTCGGCGAACAAGGCGTCGCCAAAGTAAGTGAAATCGGCCTCTTCCGAGCAGCCGAAGGACACTCGGTCGGCACGCGCGGCGGTCATGATCACGGTGCGATCGTCTTTGAGCGGCGCGATATAACCGCCGGAATAGCAGGCGGAGATGACAATTATCTTGTCGCGGTCCTTGAGCGGGGCCAAGGCGCTGGCCAGCTCATCGGCGGGCAGGTCGGCCAGCTGAAAGCGCGGCTGATCGAGCACCAGTTGGTGGTCCGCGCTGCCGTGGCTGGTCAGGTAGATGAACACCAGGTCTTCCGGGCCGCTGCGTTCGGCCAGGGTGCGGGCCGCTCGGGTCAGGTTCTCGCGGGTGGCCATGGGCCGGGTCGTCATCTGGTCGCGGTGGTTGACCAAGGTGACCTGGCCGCGTGCCCCGAAGCGCACCTTGAGCATATTGCTGACATAGTCGGCTTCGCGCAGGAACACGCTCTGTTGGCCATCGCCCGCCAGCACCAGGCTATACAGCTGGATGGGCGGGGCCGAGCGGGGCACGCGGGACAGAGCTTCTTCGAGCAAACGACCTTGGTTGAGCAGGGCCAGGTCCAGTGGGTCAGGCAGCAGCTTGCCCTTTTGGTCGCGCACGCGCACACCGTTGACCCAGTAGCCGCTTTCGACCTTGCCATTGGCCAGGGTCAGTTTGCCTTGGCCGTGGTAGGCATCGTTGTCGAAGCCGCCGATGTATTTGCTGCCATCAGGCAGTTGCAGGCTGCCGTGGCCAGAGAGGCGCCAGTCGACGAAGTTGCCCTTGTAGTGGCTACCGTCGCTGCCCAGCAGTTCGCCGTCGCCGATCAGCGCACCGTCCTTGAACTCGCCGATCCACACATCGCCGTCGGCATTCTCGTAGCGGCCGCGGCCCTCAAGGCGGTTGTCCTTGAACTCGCCGATGTACTGTTCGCCATCGACGCTGTCGTAGGTGCCGCTGCCTTGCAACTGGCCGTCGACGAAGCGGCCGCTGAACTGGTTGCCGCTGGCATCGCTGCGCACGCCGGCACCGTTGGGCTTGCCCTTGGCGAACAGGCCCTGGTAGCGACTGCCGTCGGCCAGTTCGAGCTGGCCCGCACCCTCGTACTGGTCGTCCTTGAACTGGCCACGGTAGGTCTGGTCGGCCTGCTTGAGCGCGCCTTCGCCATCACGTCGGCCATGGCTGAAGGTGCCGGCGTAGTGGCTGCCGGGGGTGGTCAGGTCGCCCAGGCCCTGGAACAGCCCGGCGGCGAACTGGCCGCGATAGACCTCGCCATTGCTGCCGTGCCACTCGCCCTGGCCATGCCATTGGCCGTCCTTGAAGCTGCCGGCGTACCAGCTGCCATTGGGGTAGTCGATGCGTCCTTCACCCTGTAGCAGGCCGTCCACTACCTGCCCGCGATAGCGACCGCCGTCGGGCAAGCGCGCGTCCGGTGGCGACAATGCTTCGCCATCACCGCAAGCGGCGAGCAGCAGGGTCAGGGCGAGTGGGAGCAGTGGACGCATGGCGGAATCCGGGCAATAGGTCTGCCGAGTATGCCGCAGAATGGTGCGCTATAGGTATGGCTGACCGGGCGGACGGGGTCTTGGCCAAGCCTGCTCCATCAGGCAGCAGGCTGGGTCACGAACAGGCTTTGTCAGACGAAGCAGAGCGACAAAGGTTCGGCAATGTAGGCGGGTTTCTCTTCGCCTTCGATTTCCAGGGTCACCGTGGCCTTGAGCAGCCACTGCCCGGGCTTCTTCTCGGTCACTTGGGCCAGTTCGACCTTGAGTCGCACATTGCTGTCGACCTTCACCGGTTGAATGAACCGTACGCTGTCCAGGCCGTAGTTGACGACCATCTTCATCCCTTCGGGCAATACCAGGACGTCCAGCATCAATTTGGGTATCAACGACAAGGTCAGAAAGCCGTGGGCAATGGTGCTGCCAAACGGGGTTTTCGCCGCTTTTTCCGGGTCGACATGAATGAACTGGAAATCGCCGGTGGCCTCGGCGAACAGGTTGATGCGTTGTTGATCGATCTTCATCCAGTCGGAACGTCCCAGTTCCTTTCCAACGTATTGCGACAACTCGTTTACCGGTACAAGGGGCATCACGACTCTCCAGGTTCTTATTTGGTACGACAGTGCTAGATCAGCACGACTTGCTGGCTCAGTCAAGTTGACCCGCTTTTCGGCGAATATCGGCTTATGGAGGGGCCGTGCTTATAATGGCCGGCATGCCCGAAGGAGATTCTTATGCTGTTGCGTGGTTTGACCTGGCTGGTGCTGTTTCAGCTGCTGGGTACTGCAATCAATCATCTGTGCGTACCGATGTTGCCGGGGCCGATCATCGGCCTGCTGCTATTGCTGTTCTTCCTCATGGCCCGTGGTGAGGTGGGCAAGCCGCTGAACGAGGCGGCCAGCAGTCTATTGCGCTACCTGCCGTTACTGCTGGTGCCGCCGGCGGTAGGGGTAATGGTCTATGCCAAGGACATTGCCGCTGACTTCTGGGCCATTGCTGGCGCCTTGTTGATTTCCTGCCTGGTCACCCTGGTTTTCGTGGGTGTTCTGATGCAAAAGCTCATGCAGCGCCAAGGTAAGCGCGGGGAGCCGTCATGATGCTCGATTGGCAGGGCGCGCTGGATGCGGTTGTCCACCATCCCTTGTTCGGTATCGGCATCACCCTGGCCGCCTATCAGCTCGTGCTGGCCGCCTACGAGCGCACGCGCTGGATCTTCCTGCAGCCGGTGCTGGTGTCCATGGTGCTGGTGATCGCGGTGCTGCTGGTGTGTGGCATCGACTACCGCGAATACCGCAAGAGCACCGAAATCATGAACATCCTGCTCGGCCCCGCCACCGTGGCGCTGGCCGTGCCGCTGTACCTCAACCTGCGGCGTATCCGTCAGCTGTTCTGGCCGACATTTACTACGCTGGTAATCGGAGGCCTGTTCGCCACGGTCTGTTGCCTGCTGCTGGGCTGGTGGTTCGGGGCCGAGCACATGATTCTGATGACCATGGCGCCGAAGTCGGTCACCTCGCCCATCGCCATGCTGGTGGCCGAGCAGATTGGCGGCGTGGCGGCCTTGGCGGCGGTGTTCGTGCTGATTACCGGGGTGATCGGGGCCATTTTCGGCCCTGCGCTGTTGAGCCGCTTTGGTGTGCACAGCCCTGAGGCGCGGGGCATGTCACTGGGCGTTACGGCGCATGCCGTGGGCACCTCGGTGGCCCTGCAGGAAAGTGACGAGTGCGGCGCGTTTGCCGCGTTGGCGATGAGCCTGATGGGTGTGGCCACGGCGGTGTTCCTGCCGTTGGCGGTCAGCCTGGTGGCTTGAGGAGTTGTGATGACGCTACCGCTGTTTCCGCTCGATACCGTGCTGTTTCCCGGCTGTCTGCTGGATTTGCAGATTTTCGAGGCGCGCTACCTGGACATGATAGGCCGGTGCATGAAGCAAGGCACAGGCTTTGGTGTGGTGTGCATCCTCGAAGGCGAGCAGGTCGGCAAGGCGCCACCGGTGGTCGCGTCGATCGGCTGTGAGGCGCTGATTCGCGATTTCGTCCAGCAGGACAATGGCTTGCTGGGCATTCGCGTGGAAGGGGGGCGGCGTTTCGAGCTGAGCCAGACCGAGGTGCAGAAGGATCAACTGCTGCTGGGCGAGGTTCATTGGCTGCCGGAACAGCCGGACAGCCCCCTGACCGAGCAGGATGACGACCTGCTGGCGCTGCTGGTGGCTCTGGGCGAGCATCCGATGGTCGAAGCCCTGGACATGCCGAGGGATGTCGACGGGCGCCAGGCGCTGGCCAACCAGCTGGCTTATCTGCTGCCGTTCATGGAAGAGGACAAGCTGGACCTGCTGGCGATCGACTCGCCGGCCGAGCGCCTGGCCGAGATCCAGAAGCTGCTGGAGCGGATTCAGGGTGAGTTGTTTGCCTGAGTGAACACTGTCGCCTGTACCGGCCTCAATATTGATAACGCAGCAGCGCCTGCGGCAACGCATGCATGGCAAAGAACGCCAGCAAGGCGATGCACGCCGGCAGCACCAGCCACCAAGCCCGCTGCGGCAGCGCATTGAGTGGCTGACGGTGTTGCACCAGCGTCAGGCTGAGCGCACACACGCAGCAGGCCAGCAAGGCCCCCGCCATGATGTCAGTCGGCCAGTGCGCCCCCAAGTATACCCGCGACAAGGCGATCGCCAGCGCCGGTAGGCACCCCAGCAGTATCCACGTCAGGCGCATGCGCGGTGGCTGACCGCGCCCCGCCAGCACCGCCATCACCAGAAAGAACGCAAACGACGCCGAGCTGTGCCCGCTGGGCATGCTGTAGCTGGTCAATGGGTCGCTCAGCACTTCGGGCCGGGCGCGGGCGAACAACCATTTCAACGTGCCATTGGCGATCGCCGTGCCCATCAGCGCACCGCCCGCGAACAACGCATGGCGCCATTGGCGCGCGAGCAGCAGCAGGCCGGTCAGCAGCCCGCCGAGGAACAGTTGGGTGCGGAAGTCGCCCAGGCGAGTCACCAGCACCACACTGCCGTCGAGGGCCTGGCTGCGATGTTCCTGCACCAGGGTCATCACCCCTTGATCGAACTCGTGCAGATACGGCCAACCCAGGAATACCCCGGCCAAGGCCAGGAAACTCAGGCCGGCGATCAGCCGCGTACCGTGGCGCTGGTCGCGAATGCTGCTGTTCAGGCTCAGGCCGATCACCACCGCCAGGGTGCCGGCGATGATGCCTGCATCCAGCCAGAAGCCTTCCGGCAGTGGCAGGCGCATGGCCGCGCCGGTGGCCCAGCCGGGCAGCAGATACGCTACCGACCAGCCCGCGCCGGCCACCAGACTTACCACGATGAAGCGAGGTAGCGGCATGTCGAACATCCCCGCCACCATCGGCAGCATCGGCCGTAGCGGGCCGATGAAACGGCCTACCAGCAAACTGGCGATGCCATAACGATGGAAGTAGGTCTCGGCGCTGCCGATCCATTCCGGGTGGTGACGCAGCAGCGGCAGGCGTCGAATGTTCTGGTGGAAGTATTTGCCGATCGTGTAGGACAAAGCGTCGCCGAGCAGGCCGCCAAGAAACCCCAGCAGCAAGGTTTCGCCGAGGGTGAAGGCGCCACTGCCGGCCAGTACCGCCACAGCGAAGAGCAACACGGTACCGGGCACGATGATGCCGGCGATGGCCAGGCACTCGATGCAAGCCACCAGAAAAATCGCCAGGCCAAGCCACTGTGGGTTGGCGCTGAGCCAGCCGGTCAGGCTGTCGAGCCATTGGCCCATGCTTTAGCTTCCTTGTTGGAGAATGAAGAAGTCTTGCCCTTCGACTTGCCCCCGACGCAGCGGGTTCCGGGTGCAGAAGCGGGCGTATTCGGCGTCGACGAAGCGGTACGGCAGGTGCTCGTCGCGGCCATGGGGGATGCCCAGGCGGGCCGCCTGGATCACCTTGGGCACGGCGATGCCGCAGTCGTCGACGTAGAGGCGCTCGGGGTCGAAGCGCTGGGCATCCCATTGCGGTACCTTCAGGCCCATGGCCCGGCACAGCAAGGTCTGCCCGGCGCACAGGCGCTCCGGTGGGCGCAGGTTGCCGCTCGCGTCGGGGTTGTTCAGTTGCATCTGTGCCAGGCTGTTGGCCGTGGAGATGGCGTCTACCCAAGGGTAGGCGGACTTGATCAACACCGCGTTGCCTGGGCCCTGGGCACTGAAGTTGAGCGAATCGCCGCCGCGGGCGTAGTACATGTAGATATGCCCGCCATCGAGAAACAGCGCCTTGCGCTTCTCGGTGTAGCCGAGGGAGGCGTGGCTGCCCTTGTCGGTCAGGTAGTAGGCCTCGGTCTCGATGATTCGCGCGGCCAGCCACAGGTCACCGTGGCGGTGACGGATGACTTTGCCCAGCAGGGCCTTGGCCAGGGCTTGGGCGTCTTGGTCGAAGAAACTGTCGGGCAAGGCGCGGGCAGGGCAGGGGGCTGTATCTGGCATGCTGGCGGTTCGTCAGGATGAAGGCGCGGATGATAGCAACGAATCGCTTAACCGAGGCTGAACCACACAGATCGAGTTGGCCCTGTCGCCGGCAAGCCAGCTGCCACAAATCCCCTGTGGGAGCCGGCTTGCCGGCGACAGGCCGGACCTGCAAGAGGATATTTCGATAAGCGCAGTTACATCTTTCCGGGTTTTGGCGATGACCATTTTCGACCATCCGCCACCCGCCGCTGGGCGTACACCTGCGCGACAGTTATAATCAGCCGATTTCCCCTTCGCCAAGACACCGAACCCATGACTGAGTCCGTTCTTGACTATATGACCCGCTTGGGTCGCGCCGCTCGCCAGGCTTCCCGGGTGATCGCCCGCGCCAGTACCGCGCAGAAGAACCGCGCCCTGCAGGCCGCCGCCGATGCCCTGGACGCCGCGCGTGTCGAGCTTGCCGCAGCCAACGAACTGGACTTGGCCGCCGGCCGTGCCAATGGCCTGGAGCCGGCGCTGCTGGACCGCCTGGCCCTGACCCCGGCGCGCATCGATGGCATGATCACCGGCCTGCGCCAGGTAGCCAGCCTGCCGGATCCGGTCGGTGCCATCCGCGACATGAGCTATCGCCCGTCGGGTATCCAGGTGGGCAAGATGCGCGTGCCACTGGGCGTGATCGGCATCATCTACGAGTCGCGCCCGAACGTGACTATCGATGCGGCCAGCCTGTGCCTGAAGTCGGGCAATGCCACGATCCTGCGCGGCGGTTCCGAGGCCATTCACTCCAACCGCGCCATCGCCACCTGCATCCAGCGTGGCCTGGCCGAGGCCGGCCTGCCGGCGGCGGTGGTACAAGTGGTCGAGACCACCGACCGGGAAGCGGTCGGCGCGCTGATCAGCATGCCCGAGTTCGTCGACGTCATCGTCCCGCGCGGTGGTCGTGGCCTGATCGAACGCATCAGCCGTGATGCACGCGTGCCGGTGATCAAGCACCTGGACGGCATTTGCCACGTCTATGTCGCCGAGCACGCCGACCTGGACAAGGCCTGGCGCGTCGCCTTCAACGCCAAGACCTACCGTTATGGCATCTGCGGCGCGATGGAAACCCTGCTGGTCGACCAAACTGTGGCCGCAGGCTTCCTGCCGGAAATGGCTCGCCGCTTCCAGGACAAAGGCGTCGAACTGCGCGGCTGCGAACGCACCCGTGCGCTGATCGATGCCAAGCCGGCCACTGAAGACGACTGGCACACCGAGTACCTCGACGCGATCCTGTCGATTCGTGTGGTCGACGGCCTGGACCAGGCTATCGAGCACATCAATCACTATGGCTCGCACCACACCGATTCGATCATCACCGAGCACCAGGGGCAATCTCGCCAGTTCATGGCCGAGGTCGACTCGGCATCGGTGATGCTCAATACCCCGACCTGCTTCGCCGACGGTTTCGAGTACGGTCTGGGCGCGGAGATCGGCATTTCCACCGACAAGCTGCACGCTCGCGGCCCTGTCGGCCTGGAAGGCCTGACCTGCGAGAAATACGTGGTGATCGGTGACGGCCAACTGCGCGGCCAGGAGTCCTGCTGAGTTGAGCAAGGCCCAGGCAGTCCGGCGCATCGGCATTCTTGGCGGTACTTTCGACCCCGTGCACATCGGCCACCTGCGCAGCGCGCTGGAGGTGGCCGAGTTCATGGCGCTCGATGAGCTGCGCCTGTTGCCCAATGCCCGCCCGCCACACCGCGATACCCCGCAGGTGGCGGCGCAGGACCGCCTGGCGATGGTGCGCGAGGCGGTGCAAGGCGTCGAGCGCCTGACTGTCGATGCCCGGGAGCTCGAGCGCGACAAGCCGTCGTACACCATCGACACCCTGGAATCGATCCGCGCCGAACTGGGCGCCAACGACCAGCTGTTCCTGGTGCTGGGCTGGGATGCCTTTTGCGGCCTGCCTGGCTGGCACCGCTGGGAAGAGCTGCTGCAACACTGTCACATCCTGGTGCTGCAACGCCCAGATGCCGACGTTGAACCAACTGACGAGCTGCGCAACCTGCTGGCTGCGCGCTCCGAGAGCGATCCCACCGCCATGTCCGGCCCGGCGGGGAATATTTCGTTCGTCTGGCAGACCCCGCTCGCGGTGTCGGCTACACAGATCCGACAGCTGCTGGCCAGCGGCAAATCGGTGAGGTTCCTGGTGCCGGACGCCGTACTGGCCTATATCGAGGCGCACGAACTGTATCGTGCCCCTAACTGACGGTGCCCCAGGGCGCCTCATTCAAACGAGTCGAAGAGTTTTTTATGAGCAAGCAGAAAATCAATGGCGAAGACCTGGTCAAACTGACCATCAGCGCGCTGGAAGACGTCAAGGCCCAGGACATCCAGGTCATCGACGTGCGCGAAAAGCACAGCCTGACCGACTACATGATCATTGCCACCGGTACCTCCAATCGCCAGATCAACGCGATGCTGGAAAAGGTCCGTGAAGCCGTCAAGAAAGAAGGCGCACAGCCGCTGGGCGAAGAAGGCAAGGGCGACAGCGACTGGGTGCTGCTGGACCTGAACGACGTCATCGTGCACATGATGACCGCCGCTGCCCGCCAGTTCTACGACCTGGAGCGTCTGTGGCTGGGTGCCGAGCAGAGCCGTGCCGCCGATGCCAAGCACCACAGCCCGGAAAACGCCAGCGACTACTTCACCGACAAGCTCAAAGACCGGGAATAAGGAAGCGTCGTGCGTCTGCGTCTGATCGCGGTCGGCTCGCGCATGCCCAAGTGGGTCGAGGAAGGCTGGCATGAATATGCCAAGCGCCTGCCCCAGGAGCTGTCGCTCGAGCTGGTGGAAATCCCGCTGAACACCCGTGGCAAGAATGCCGACGTCGCCCGCCTGATCCGTCAGGAGGGCGAAGCCATGCTGAGCAAGGTGCAGCCTGGGGAACGCATCGTCACGCTCGAGGTCCATGGCAAGCCCTGGAGTACCGAGCAACTGGCCACAGAGCTGGACCGTTGGCGCCTGGACTCGCGCACGGTGAATTTGATGGTGGGCGGCCCGGAAGGGCTGGCGCCTGAGGTCTGCGCGCGCGCTGAGCAACGCTGGTCGCTGTCGCCGCTGACCCTGCCGCACCCGTTGGTAAGGATACTCATCGGCGAGCAGATCTATCGCGCCTGGACCGTGTTGTCCGGGCACCCTTACCATAAATGAGCCTGTAAGCAGTCCGATGTCGCAGCCGATCCGTCTCAAGGACCACGAGAAAGACGCCCGCTTGGTGCGCAACCGCGTCGTGGTCGGCGCAGTCGCGATCGTGTTGCTGATCTGTGTACTGATTGCACGCTTGTATTACCTGCAGATCATTCAGTACGACTATCACTCCACGCTGTCGGAGAACAACCGGGTGCACGTGCAGCCGATTCCGCCGACGCGGGGGCTGATCTTCGACCGTAACGGGGTGATCATCGCCGATAACCGGCCCAGCTTCAGCTTGTCCATGACCCGTGAACGTGCGGGTAACTGGCAGGAAGTGCTGGACAACATCGTCGAAGTGCTGGAGCTCACCCCTGACGACAGGGCGCTGTTCGAGAAGCGCATGAGGCAGGGGCGGCGACCGTTCGAACCGGTACCGATCCTGTTCGAGCTGACCGAAGAGCAGATCGCCCGTGTGGCAGTGAACCAGTTCCGCCTGCCAGGCGTGGAAGTGGTTGCCCAGTTGGTGCGTCATTACCCGCAAGGGGCGCATTTTGCCCATTCGGTCGGCTATGTCGGGCGGATCAACGAGAAAGAGCTCAAGACCCTCGACCCGGTCAACTACAGCGGCACTCACCATATCGGCAAGACCGGTATCGAGCGCTTCTACGAAGACGACCTGCACGGTCAGGTCGGCTACGAGGAAGTCGAGACCAACGCGCGAGGCCGGGTGCTGCGGGTGCTCAAACGCACCGATCCGAAGCCGGGCAAGGACATCGTACTGAGCCTGGACATCAAGCTGCAGGAAGCCGCCGAAGCCGCCCTGGGCGGTCGCCGTGGCGCAGTCGTGGCGCTCGATCCGCGTACCGGCGAGGTGCTGGCGATGGTCAGCCAGCCGAGCTTCGACCCCAACCTGTTCGTCACCGGCATCAGCTTCAAGGCCTATGCCGAACTGCGTGACTCGATCGACCGGCCGCTGTTCAACCGTGTACTACGCGGCCTCTATCCGCCAGGTTCGACCATCAAGCCGGCAGTGGCCATCGCTGGCCTCGACAGTGGTGTGGTCAATGCCGGTAGCCGGGTGTTCGACCCAGGCTACTACCAGCTGCCCAACTACGATCACAAATACCGTAACTGGAACCGCTCCGGTGATGGCTGGGTCGATCTCGACACCGCGATCATGCGTTCCAATGACACCTATTTCTACGACCTTGCCCACAAGATGGGCATCGACCGCTTGTCCACCTACATGAACAAGTTCGGCATCGGCCAGAAGGTCGCCCTCGACATGTTCGAGGAGTCGCCTGGCCTGATGCCTTCGCGTGAGTGGAAGCGCGCCACCCGCCGTCAAGCCTGGTTCCCGGGCGAAACGCTGATTCTCGGCATCGGCCAGGGCTACATGCAGGCCACCCCGCTGCAGCTGGCCCAGGCCACTGCGCTGATCGCCAACAAGGGGGTATGGAACCGCCCGCACCTGGCCAAGACCATCGAAGGCCAGCCGCCGGTGGACCCCAACCCGATGGAAGACATCGTCCTGCGCGACAAGTCCGACTGGGCCAAGGTCACCCATGGCATGGAGCAGGTGATGCACAACGCCCGGGGTACTGCGCGCAAGGCTGCGGCCGGTTCCCAGTACCGTATCGCCGGCAAGAGCGGTACCGCTCAGGTGGTGGCGATCAAGCAGGGCGAGAAGTACGACCGTAACAAACTTCAGGAGCGCCATCGCGACCACGCCTTGTTCGTCGCCTTCGCCCCGGCCGACGCTCCGAAGATCGTGGTGTCGGTGATGGTCGAGAACGGCGAATCCGGCTCCGGCGTCGCTGCCCCCGTGGTGCGGCAGATCATGGACGCCTGGCTGCTCGACGAGAACGGCCGGCTCAAGCCTGAATTCGCCCCTGCCACCGTCGCTCAGGAAACGGCCCCGTGAAAAACAACTTCGATCGCATGCTCTCCAGCGAGGACGTGATGCGTCGACGCGCCAGCTTTCTGCAGCGCATCCACATCGACGGCCCCTTGCTGGTCATCCTCCTGACCCTCGCGGCGGGCAGCCTGTTCGTGCTCTATTCGGCCAGCGGCAAGAACTGGGACTTGCTGATCAAGCAGGCCACCTCGTTCGGCATCGGCCTGGTGTCGATGTTCATCATCGCCCAGCTTGAACCGCGCTTCATGGCGCGCTGGGTGCCGCTGGCGTACCTGGCCGGGGTATTCCTGCTGATCGTGGTGGACGTGATGGGCCACAACGCCATGGGTGCCACGCGCTGGATCAACATCCCCGGGGTGATCCGCTTCCAGCCCTCGGAATTCATGAAGATCATCATGCCGGCGACCATCGCCTGGTACCTGGCCAAGCGCACCTTGCCGCCACAGCTCAAGCATGTGGCCATCAGCCTGGTGCTGATCGGCGTGCCGTTCATTCTCATCGTCCGCCAGCCCGACCTGGGCACCGCACTGCTGATTCTCGCCTCCGGTGCCTTCGTGCTGTTCATGGGCGGCTTGCGCTGGCGCTGGATCATCAGCGTGCTGGCCGCCGCAGTGCCCGTGGCCGTGGCCATGTGGTTCTTCGTCATGCACGACTACCAGAAGCAGCGCGTGCTGACCTTCCTCGACCCGGAGAGCGACCCGCTGGGCACCGGCTGGAACATCATCCAGTCCAAGGCGGCGATCGGCTCGGGCGGGGTGTTCGGCAAGGGCTGGCTGCTGGGCACCCAGTCGCACCTGGACTTCCTTCCTGAAAGCCACACCGACTTCATCATTGCGGTGCTCGGCGAGGAATTCGGGCTGGTCGGTATCTGCCTGCTGCTGATCGTCTACCTGCTGCTGATCGGTCGCGGACTGATGATCACCGCCCAGGCCCAGACTCTCTACGGCAAGCTGCTGGCGGGCAGCTTGACCATGACCTTCTTTGTATACGTGTTCGTCAATATCGGTATGGTCAGCGGCCTTCTGCCCGTGGTGGGCGTGCCGCTGCCCTTCATCAGCTATGGCGGAACTTCGTTGGTGACGCTGCTGTCAGCGTTTGGCGTTCTGATGTCGATCCATACGCACCGCAAATGGATCGCACAGGTTTGAATAAGGTGAAGAATTTCATGCAAGCAGTGCGTAACTGGGCTGCCCGTTGTGCGCCGTGGATCGGTGCGGTGGGCCTGTTCAGCGCTGTCCAGCTCGCTCATGCCGGCGACTACGACGACTCGCCCCAGGTGGCCGAGTTCGTCAGCGAGATGACTCGCGACTACGGTTTTGCCGGTGAACAATTGATAGGCGTGTTCCGTGAGGTGCAGCGCAAGCAGTCGATCCTCGACGCCATTTCGCGCCCGGCCGAGCGGGTCAAGCCGTGGAAGGATTACCGGCCGATGTTCATCACCGATGCGCGTATCGCGCGCGGGGTGGACTTCTGGCGCCAACATGAGGCGGTGCTGGCCCGTGCCGAGCAGGAGTACGGCGTACCGGCTCAGTACATCGTCTCGATCATCGGAGTGGAGACCTTCTTCGGCCGTAATACCGGCAACTACCGCGTCATCGATGCGCTGTCGACCCTGGGCTTCGATTACCCGCCCCGTGCCGAATTCTTCCGCAAGGAGCTGCGCGAGTACCTGCTGCTGGCGCGTGAAGAGCAACTCGACCCGCTGACCCTCAAGGGCTCCTACGCTGGCGCCATGGGTCTGCCGCAGTTCATGCCGAGCAGCTTCCGCAATTACGCGGTGGATTTCGACGGCGACGGGCACATCAACATCTGGAACAACCCCGACGACGCCATCGGCAGCGTGGCCAGCTACTTCAAGCAACATGGCTGGGTGGCCGGGGAGGGCGTGGTCAGTCGCGCCCAGGTCAGTGGCGCACGTGTCGACGAGGGCCTGACCACCGGTATCGAGCCGGCGAAGACGTTCGGGGAGTTGCGGGCACTGGGCTGGTCGAGCCATGATGCGCTGCGCGATGATCTGCCGGTTACCGCCTTCCGTCTGGAGGGCGAAAACGGCCCCGAGTACTGGATGGGCCTGAAGAACTTCTACGCGATCACTCGCTACAACCGCAGCGTGATGTATGCCATGGCGGTGCATCAGCTCGCGGAACAGCTGGTCCAAGCACGGGGCGTCAAGTAATGCGCGCAATCTTCACTGCCAACACCTTCAAGCTGCTGACCTGCATGGCCGTCGGCGCGCTGCTGGCCAGCTGTTCCTCCAGCGGCCCGACCTCCAAGCCAAGCGGCAATACCGTGAGTTCCAAGCCCGGCCTGGATATCAACCGGGCCCACAAGGACGGTGCGCCGTGGTGGGACGTGGACGTGAACAAGATTCCCGATGCCACGCCAACCGTGCATACAGGGAACTACAAGGCCAACCCTTACACGGTGCTGGGCAAGACCTACTACCCGATGCAGGACTCGCGCAACTACCGCGCCGAGGGCACCGCATCGTGGTACGGCACCAAGTTCCACGGCCAGAACACCGCCAACGGTGAGCTGTATGACCTTTACGGCATGAGTGCGGCGCACAAGACCTTGCCGTTGCCGGCCTACGTGAAGGTGACCAACCTGGCCAACGGCCGTAGCGTGATCCTGCGCGTCAACGACCGTGGCCCGTTCTATTCCGACCGCATCATCGACCTGTCCTATGCCGCTGCCAAGAAACTGGGCTATGCCGAGATAGGTACCGCGCACGTGCGGGTTGAAGGCATCGACCCGCAGCAGTGGTGGGCCCAGAAGGGGCAGCAACCGCCATTGGTGCTCAAAGAGCCTCAGGTCGCGCAAACCCAGGCGATTGGGGCCAATACCGGGCGGGTCGAGCAGTGGACCCCGCCGCCACAACAGCATGCGGCGCCGGTGGTGCCGGTGCAGGTGGGCGGCAACAACGTGCCGGGCGCCAACGGTGGCAGCTTCCTGCAGGTCGGCGCCTTCGCCAACCCGGACGCCGCCGAGCTGCTGCGCTCGAAGCTCAGCACCATGGTCAGCGCACCGGTATTCATCAGCTCCATCGTGCGTAACCAGCAGACCCTGCACCGCGTGCGCCTGGGGCCGATCAACAGCCAGGGCGAGATCCAGCAGACACAAGACAGCATTCGCCTGGCGAACCTTGGGCAGGCCAAGCTGGTCACAGCTGACTGACAATGGCGCTGCCGTGTCATGTAGGAGCGGCCTTGTGTCGCCAAAGGGCCGCAAAGCGGCCCCCGAATTATGCGTTACCGCGTAGAGTGCCGGGGCTGCTGCGCAGCCCTTTCGCGACGCAAGGCCGCTCCTACAGGTTTTGTCATGAATTGCCGGGCGCGGCCATGTACAATGCCAGCTTTTGCGCGTTGCGCCAGGCTGCATTGCAGCCTCCAAAACTAGACTGACTGGCGCTGGGCACACGATGTGGCCCAGGGAACATCTCAGACCATTAGCGATTTTCGAGAGACGGATGAACATCACCAACCTTGCCAAACGACTATGCCTGCCCGTACTGCTGATGCTCACGCCTGCTGCCTTCGCGGCCGAGCAGATGATGCCGGCACCACCGCAACTGGCAGCCAAGTCCTACGTACTCATGGACGCGTCCAGCGGCAACGTGCTGGTCGAAAACAACGGTGACGAGCGTCTGCCGCCCGCCAGCTTGACCAAGCTGATGACTGCCTACATCGCCACCGTGGACATCCGTCGCGGCCAGATCGGCGAGAACGACCCGGTCACCGTCAGCGAGAACGCCTGGCGCACCGGCGGTTCGCGCATGTTCATCAAGGTTGGCAGCCAGGTCACCGTCAGTGACTTGCTGCACGGCATCATCATCCAGTCGGGCAACGACGCGTCGGTCGCCCTGGCCGAGCACATCGCCGGCAGCGAAGACGCCTTCGCCGACATGATGAACAAGACCGCTGCCGACATCGGCATGTCCAACAGCCACTTCATGAACCCGACCGGCCTGCCGAACCCGGACCACTACTCCTCGGCCCACGACATGGCGCTGCTGGCCCGTGCCATCATCGACATCGATCCGGCGCACTACGCGATCTACTCGCAGAAAGAGTTCTTCTGGAACAACATCAAGCAGCCCAACCGCAACCTGCTGCTGTGGCGTGACAAGACCGTCGACGGCCTGAAGACCGGCCACACCGACGAAGCCGGCTACTGCATGGTGGCTTCGGCGGTACGCGACGGCCAGCGCCTGATCGCCGTGGTGTTCGGCACCAACAGCGAGCAGTCCCGTGCTGCCGAGACCCAGAAGCTGCTGACCTACGGTTTCCGCTTCTTCGAAACCCAGACCTTCTACCAGAAGGGCACCGAGCTGACCCAGGCACCGGTCTGGAAGGGCGCTACCAGCATCGTCAAGGCGGGCCTGGCCAACGACCTGACCATGACTATGCCTAAAGGCCAATTGAAGCGCCTGCAGGCTTCGATGACCATGAACCCGCAGATCACCGCACCGATCGCCAAAGGTGACGTGATCGGTAAAGTGGAAGTCAAACTTGACGAGAACGTGGTTCACAGCGCCGACCTGATCGCCCTCGATGGCGTTGAGGAAGGTGGTTTCATCCGTCGTATGTGGGATAGCATCCGTCTATTCTTCTACGGGTTGTTCAACTGATTACGTGACCTGCCACGCCCCCGCCGATACTGCGGGGGCGTTGTTGTTGCCACGGCTTACGAGGCCGTTTCCGCCATGAGCGAACCTGACGTCAAGTCGCACAAAATCGAATTCCCTTGCGCTGATTACCCGATCAAGGTCATCGGCGACACCGTGGTCGGCTTCAAGGACATGGTGATCGAAGTCCTGAGCAAGCACGCCAAGGTCGATCTTTCCACCCTGGCCGAGCGCCAGAGCAAGGAAGGCAAGTACACCACCGTGCAGCTGCACATCGTTGCCGAAAGCGAGAACCAGCTGCACGACATCAACAGCGCCCTGCGCGCGACCGGCATCGTGAAAATGGTGCTCTGATGTCCTTGTGTCTCGGTTTTCGCGAGCTTGGCCTGCAGCCCTATGAACCGGTGCTGGAAGCCATGCGTCGCTTTACCGAGCAGCGTAGCCCGGACAGCCAGGATGAAATCTGGCTGGTCGAGCACCCCGCGGTCTTCACCCAGGGCCAGGCCGGCAAGGCCGAGCACCTGCTGGTGCCGGGCGACATCCCGGTGGTGCAGACCGACCGTGGTGGCCAGGTGACCTACCACGGTCCCGGGCAGCTGGTGGCCTACCTGCTGCTGGATGTGCGCCGCCTGGGCTTTGGTGTGCGCGAGTTGGTCAGCCGCATCGAGCAGACCCTGATCGACTTGCTGGCCAGCTACGGCGTCGTTGCCGCGGCCAAACCCGATGCGCCGGGTGTCTATGTCGATGGAGCGAAGATCGCCTCCCTCGGCCTGCGAATCCGCAACGGCCGTTCTTTCCACGGCCTTGCTCTGAACGTGGACATGGACCTTGCGCCATTCCGCCGAATCAACCCCTGTGGGTATGCGGGGCTGGCCATGACCCAGCTGCGCGACCTGGCAGGCCCGATCGAACTCGACGAGGTCAGGACAAGGCTGCGCGGACAGCTGGTCAAGCACCTCGACTATGCTGAGCAGACGACCCTGACGGGCGGAATCGACTGAATATGACAACTGTGCAAGAAGCCGTGCCGAACCTGATACCTACCCAGGATGCCACCTCGCGCCCAGCGCCGAAGAAGGTGGAAGCTGGGGTCAAGCTGCGTGGCGCCGAAAAGGTCGCGCGCATCCCGGTGAAGATCATCCCTACCGATGAACTGCCGAAAAAGCCGGACTGGATCCGCGTGCGTATCCCGGTGTCCCCGGAGGTCGACCGCATCAAGCAGCTGCTGCGCAAGCACAAGCTGCACAGCGTGTGCGAAGAAGCTTCCTGCCCGAACCTGGGCGAGTGCTTCTCCGGTGGCACCGCCACCTTCATGATCATGGGCGACATCTGCACCCGGCGCTGCCCGTTCTGCGACGTAGGTCATGGTCGGCCGAAGCCGCTGGACCTGGACGAGCCGAAGAACCTGGCCGTCGCCATTGCCGATCTGCGTCTGAAGTACGTGGTCATTACCTCGGTGGACCGCGACGACCTGCGTGACGGTGGCGCCCAGCATTTCGCCGACTGCATCCGCGAAATCCGCGCGCTGTCGCCGGGCGTACAGCTGGAAACCCTGGTGCCGGACTACCGCGGCCGTATGGATGTGGCCCTGGAAATCACCGCGCAAGAGCCGCCGGATGTGTTCAACCACAACCTGGAAACCGTACCGCGCCTGTACAAGGCCGCGCGTCCGGGCTCCGACTACGACTGGTCGCTGGACCTGCTGCAGAAGTTCAAGCAGCTGGTGCCACACGTACCGACCAAGTCGGGCCTGATGCTTGGCCTGGGCGAGACCGACGAAGAAGTGATCGAAGTGATGCACCGCATGCGCGAGCATGACATCGACATGCTGACCCTCGGCCAGTACCTGCAGCCTTCGCGCAGCCACTTGCCGGTGCAGCGTTTCGTTCACCCGGACACCTTCGCCTGGTTCGCCGAGGAAGGTTACAAGATGGGCTTCAAGAACGTCGCATCCGGCCCGCTGGTGCGTTCGTCCTACCACGCTGACCAGCAGGCTCACGAGGCCAAGATCAAGCTCTGATCCTGGTGTGAGCCGTCTATGCCGATGCGCGCCGAAAGGCGGCATCGGCATTTTTGTTTTTGTGCCATGCGCTGCAAGGAGTTGCGATGAATTGCGCTGAAATCCATGAGTCCCGTTTGCCCGCAGCGTTGCCGCATGACGCCTGCTTTGCCATTGTTGCCCCGGCCGGGCCGGCGCGGCTGGATGCGCAAAAGGCCAGCCAATGGTTCGCCGAGCGGGGCTACCGCTGCCGCATCTATCCGGGTGCCGAACAGACTCAGGGTTACCTGGCAGGCGCTGACCAACAACGGCTGGAAGATCTGCATGCTGCCTTTGCGGACCCGACTGTCGACGCGATCCTGTGCATGCGCGGCGGCTACGGCAGCATGCGCCTGCTCGACAAGCTCGATTTCGAGTTGATCCGCCGTCACCCCAAGCCGCTGATTGGCTACAGCGATATCACCGCCCTGCACACGGCAATCTACCGACATACCGGTTTGTTGACCTTTCATGGGGCGATGCTCAATGCCGACTTGTTGGGCGCCAAGCAGCAGCCGACCGAGTCTTCGCTGGTGGCGCAGTTGTCAGGGCAGGTGGGTGAAGGTGACGAGATTGTCCATCCTTCCACGTTTGCATTGACGTGCGTGCTGCCGGGCGTGACCAGTGGGCGTTTGCTGGGCGGTAACTTGTCGATGCTGGGCGCGACCCTGGGTACTGTGGCCGAGATTGAAACCCAGGGCAGCATCCTGTTTATCGAGGATGTGAACGAGCCGCTGTATCGGGTCGACCGTCTGCTGACCCAGCTGCGCCTGGCGGGCAAGCTGGAAGGTGTGAAGGGTGTGCTGGTGGGGGATTTTGCCGGGATCACCGTGGCGGCGATGACGCCCCTTTTGCAGGACATTTTCGGGCCGTTGGGCGTGCCAGTGCTGGCCGGGTGGCGCAGTGGGCATTGTGATCCGAATGTGTGTTTGCCGCTGGGGGCTCAGGTGAGGCTGGATAGCGAGGGGCAGAGCTTGGTGTTGGCTCAGGATTTGTTCAGGGGTTGAGGTTGATGGGGCCGCTGTGCGGCCCTTTCGCGACACAAGGCCGCTCCTACAGAGATTGCGTACTTCTGTAGGAGCGGCCTTGTGTCGCGAAAGGGGCGCACAGCGCCCCCAGCATTCTCAGCGCTGGCGCAGGCTATCCAGCAACTTGTGCGTCGGGTACCCATCCGCCGGCCAACCCAGCCCCTGCTGGGCATTGCGAATCGCCTTGCGGGTATTGGCGCCGATGATGCCATCCGGGTTGCCTGCCTCATGCCCGCTGGCATTGAGCAGCGTCTGCAGCTCGACGCGCTCGCTGCGGCTCAGCGGCAGATCTTCTTTCGGCCAGTTGCCGGCAATGAAGCCCCAGCCCGAGAAGCGATCACCCAGCAGGCTCACCGCCAGCGCATAGGACGACGAGTTGTTGTACTTGAGGATCGCGCGGAAATTGTCCAGCACCAGGAATGCCGGGCCACGCGCGCCTGCCGGCAGCAGCAGGGCGGCGGACAGATCGTTGCTGCCCGCTGGCAGCTGCGTGCCTGCCGGCAGCTTCACGCCCAGTTGCAACCACGCGCTGACCGGTTTGCGCTGGGTGCCATCGGCCAACCAGTAGTCGAAGCCTGCGGGCACCTGTACCTCGAAGCCCCAGGGCTGGCCACGTTTCCAGCCGGAGCTCTGCAGATAGTGCGCGGTCGATGCCAGGGCATCTGGCGTGCTGTTCCAGATATCCCGTCGGCCATCGCCATCGAAATCCACCGCATGGGTGTTGTAGGTGGTCGGAATGAACTGGGTCTGGCCCATCGCACCGGCCCACGAACCGCGCATGGCTTCAGGCTGGATGTCGCCGTGCTGGATGATCTGCAAAGCAGCGATCAGCTGGTCCTGGGCGAACTGGGGGCGGCGACCCTCGTAAGCCAGGGTGGCCAGCGAGCGAATCACTGATTTGCTGCCCTGGAACTGGCCGAAGTTGCTTTCCATGCCCCAGACCGAGACCAGCACCTGGCGGTCGACGCCATAGCGTTGCTCGATGCGCGTCAGCAACTCGGCGTTCTGCTCCAGCAGTCGCTTGCCGTTGCGCACGCGCAAAGGTGAAAGCGCACCCTCGAGGTATTCCCACACCGGGCGGGTGAACTCAGGCTGGCTGCGGTCGGCCTTGATCACGTCCATGTCTGGCGTGACACCTACGAAGGCGCGGTCGAAGGTGCTGGCCGCGATGCCGGCTTGCAAGGCTTGCTGGCGGAAGCCGGCCTGCCATTGGGCGAAGCTTTGCAGGGGCTGGATTTCAGTGCTGACGTCGGGCGTGGTGCTGGGCAGGGTCACTACCGGCGCGGGCTGGGCAGGTGCCAGCGGCAGGGCGTCGGCGGCGGTGGGTTTCTCCGCGCAGGCGACGAGCAGGATGAAGCTGGAGGCCGCGATGAGCTGGCGGGAATTCCAACGGGGGAGGAGGCAGAAGGGCATGCACAGATCCAGAATTTCAGGTCAGGTGCCGACCATACCATGCCTGCGCTTTCGATGCTTTCATGCGGCCAAAAAGTAAGAAGCCTCCCAATCTCTCGATTGGAAGGCTTCGCGGCGGTAGCTGCCTTTGCCCTTGTCTGGCTGCTCCTGGCGGCAGCGGAACAGCGGTTGGGCGATGATCGACTTGGCTTTGTTGGGGCCGTGCTTCTTCGGCTTTTTGCTCATGGGGAGGTTCCTGCCTGGGAGATGGGTTGCGCGGCGGACTGTAGGCCGGTAGTGGGGGCAGGGCCAATTGATTGTGTTTATGGCTCAGGGCCCTATCGCCGGCAAGCCGGCTCCCACAGGTTCACCGCAATGCTCAGGTCCTGTGTTGTCCCTGTGAGCTCCCACAGGTTCACCACAATGCTCAGGTCCTGTGTTGTCCCTGTGAGCTTCCACAGGTTCACCACAATGTTCAGGGCCTGTGTTGTCCCTGTGGGAGCCGGCTTGCCGGCGATAGGGCACCTGAATGTTACTCGGGCGGCAAGACCAACCGTTGCCCGGCCATCAATAACGACAACCGCGACAATCCTGTCCACGGCGATCCTTCGGCCTGCCCCTTGATCTGCGCATCGATGCGCTGGGCATCCTGCAGCAATTGCGCCCAACGCTGTGCGGAAAGCCGTTGCAGGGCCTTGCTGACCAACGGTCGACGCTTGTCCCACACCGGTGGCCGAGCCTGGCTGAAGGCCTTGTCCAGCGGCACGCCCTGGCTGAACTGTTGGGCCAACCCAGCCAGCAGCCGCAGTTCACGGGCAAGCGCCCAGAGGATCACCGGTGGTTCGACCCCTTCGCCACGCAGGCCCTCGAGCATGCGCAGGGCATGCGCGGCCTCGCCATTGAGAATGGCATCGACCAGGCCGAAGACATCGAAGCGCGCACTGTCGGCTACGGCACCCTGGACCGTTTCCACGGTGATCTGGTTGCCTTCGGCAAGCAGCTTGAGCTTTTCGATTTCCTGGGCAGCGGCCAGCAAGTTGCCTTCTACCCGCGCGGCGATCAGGTCGACCGCATCGCGTTGCGCAGAAAGGCCAGCCTGGGCCAGGCGCTGGTTGATCCACTGCGGCAACTGCTGGGCATCCACCGGCCAGATCTGGATGAACTGGCAGTGAGCGCCTTCGATCAGCGCCTTGCCCCACTTGGTCTTCTGCGCGCTGCCATCGAGTTTGGGCAGGCTGATCAGCAGCAGGGTGTCTTCGGCAGGCCTGGCGCAGTATTCCATGAGCGCTGCAGCGCCCTTGTCGCCGGGCTTGCCGGACGGCAACCGCAGTTCCAGCAGGCGGCGCTGGGCAAACAGGGACAGGCTGGCACCAGCTTGGAGCAGGGTGCCCCAGTCGAAGTTGGCGTCGGCACTGAACACCTGGCGTTCATCGAAACCTTGCTGGCGAGCAGCATTGCGGATGGCGTCGGCGGCTTCCTGGCACAGCAGCGGGTCGTCGCCGCTGACCACGTAGACCGGGGCCAGGCCACCTTGCAGGTGCTTGTTGAGTTGGGCGGGGGCGAGTTTCATGGGAAACAGGCGGGGCACCGAAGTGCCCCGCACGGGCTTAACGGCCCGGGATTTCCAGCGGAGACTGTTGAGGCGTTTCCGCCTGCTGGCGACGCGCGGCTTCCAGTGCTTCGGCTTCGGCCTTGGCGCGTTCGTCGGCCTTGCGCTGCAGTTCGTCCAGCTGAGTTGGCGTCAGGATCTGCAGGCGCGCGACCATCGACTGCACCAGGTTGCGACGCATCTCTACGCGTGCCTGGCTGGCTTCCTGTTCGGAACCTGTGATGTTGGAGCTGTCACGTACGTAGATCTTGCGTACTTCGACCTTGTCGTTGAGCAGTTCGAGGTTGTTCAGGCCCAGAATGCTGTACTTGAGCGTTGTGGTGAGCTCGTACTCGGCGGTACGGCTGCCGCCGCCGTAACTGGCGGCGCGCTGATTTTCCTGTTCGTCGGTCAGCACCAGGCGGTAAGGCGCACCTGCGTGAACGTTGACGCCGCTCTGCTCCAGCACCTGGCGCAACTGGACCACCGTCTGGCCGTAGGCGTTACGTGCGCTGACGTCCATTTCCTTGATGCTCAGTTCGTTGGTGCCGGTGCCGCGCAGCTGGAAACCACAGGCGCTGAGCATGATGGCCAGGCCCATTACCAGCAGATTGCGTTTGATCATGTTGTTGCTCCCTTGTGGGCCGATACCGCCCACCCGCATTGGCTGCGGGTGGGCGCTGCCATCAGTTGGCGACGATGTTGACCAGTTTGCCCGGTACCACGATGACCTTGCGGATGGTCAGGCCATCGATGAAACGCAGGACATTCTCGTTGCTGCGGGCGGCGGCTTCGACTTCTTCGCGGCTGGCAGCGGCAGGCATCTCGACCTGGCCACGCAGTTTACCGTTGACCTGTACCACCAGGGTAATGGTGTCCTGTACCAGCGCTTGTTCGTCGACGCTTGGCCAGGTGGCATCGATGACCGACTCGACGTGGCCCAGCGCCTGCCACAGTGCGTGGCTGATGTGCGGGGTGATCGGCGCCAGCAGCAGGGTGACGGCCTCCAGGCCTTCCTGCAGCAGGGCACGGTCTTGCTCGCTGGCCTGCGGAGCCTTCTCCAGCACGTTCATCACGGTCATTACCTGGGCGATGGCGGTGTTGAACTTGTGGAACTGGCCGACATCGGTGCTGGCCTGCTTGATCGCGGCGTGGATAGCCCGGCGAATGACCTTCTGCTCGTCGCTCAGGGCGGCGATGTCCAGTTTCCCCGGCAAGCCTTGGCTGACGTGGCCCTGGGCCAGGCGCCAGACGCGGCGCAGGAAGCGGCTTGCGCCTTCGACGCCGGAGTCGGACCACTCCAGGCTCATGTCGGGCGGCGAGGCGAACATCATGAACAGGCGGCAGGTATCGGCGCCGTAGGCTTCGATCATCGACTGTGGGTCGACGCCGTTGTTCTTCGACTTCGACATTTTCTCGGTGCCGCCGATTTCCACCGGCAGGCCGTCGGTCATCAGGCGTGCGCCGATGATCTTGGCCTTGGCATCGCGTTCCACTTCGACGTCGGCCGGGTTGAACCATTCGCGGCCACCATTGCTGGCGGTGCGGAAGTAGGTCTCGGCGACCACCATGCCTTGGGTCAGCAGGTTCTTGAACGGCTCGTTGGAGGTGACCAGGCCTTCGTCACGCATCAGTTTGTGGAAGAAGCGCGCATATAGCAGGTGCAGGATCGCGTGCTCGATACCGCCGATGTACTGGTCGACCGGCAACCAGTGGTTGGCCGCTTTCGGATCGACCAGGCCCTTGTCGTAGTTGGGCGAGGCGTAGCGGGCGAAGTACCAGGACGACTCGACGAAGGTGTCCATGGTGTCGGTTTCACGCTTGGCCGCGGTGCCGCATTTCGGGCAGTTGCAGTCGTAGAACTCAGGCATGCGCGCCAGTGGCGAACCGGCGCCATCCGGCACCACGTTCTCCGGCAGCACGACCGGCAGCTGGTCTTCCGGCACTGGCACGTCGCCGCACGACGGGCAGTGGACGATCGGGATCGGGCAGCCCCAGTAGCGCTGGCGGCTGATGCCCCAGTCGCGCAGGCGGAACTGGGTGCGCGACTTGCCCAGTTCCTTGCGGATCAGGGCAGCTTCGATAGCGTCGAACGCACCGGCGAAGTCCAGGCCGTCGAACTCGCCAGAGTTGATCAGCTGGCCGTGCTCGCCGTAGGCGGCCAGCCACTCGCTGCCGACTTCATCGCCAGCGCTGGTGCGGACCACCGCCTTGACCGGCAGGTTGTACTTGTGGGCGAACTCGAAGTCGCGCTCGTCGTGGGCCGGCACGGCCATCACGGCGCCATCGCCATAGTGCATCAGCACGTAGTTGGCGACCCACACCGGCAACTTCTCGCCGGTCAGCGGGTGCTCGACCAGCAGGGAAGTGGCCATGCCCTTCTTCTCCTGGGTGGCCATGTCGGCTTCGGCGACGCTGCCGCTTTTGCACTCGTCGATGAACGCCTGCAGCGCCGGGTTGCCCTGGGCAGCCTGGGTGGCCAGCGGGTGTTCGGCGGCCACGGCGACGTAGGTCGCGCCCATCAAGGTGTCCGGACGGGTGGTGAAGACTTTCAGGGTGCCTTCATGGCCGATGCTCGCCTGGTCGTACGGGAACTGCACTTCCATGCCGCGCGACTTGCCGATCCAGTTGCGCTGCATGGTCTTGACCTGCTCAGGCCAGCCCGGCAGCTCGTCGAGGCTTTCCAGCAGCTCGTCGGCGTAGTCGGTGATGCGGAAGTAGTACATCGGGATTTCGCGCTTCTCGATCAGCGCGCCCGAACGCCAGCCGCGGCCGTCGATGACCTGCTCGTTGGCGAGCACGGTCTGGTCGGCCGGGTCCCAGTTCACGGTACCGTTCTTGCGGTAGATGATGCCTTTCTCGAACAGGCGGGTGAACAGCCACTGTTCCCAGCGGTAGTAATCCGGCTTGCAGGTGGTGACTTCACGTGCCCAGTCGACGGCCAGGCCCAGGCTCTTGAGCTGGGTCTTCATGTAGTCGATGTTTTCGTATGTCCACTTGGCCGGGGCGACATTGTTTTTCATCGCCGCGTTTTCCGCGGGCATGCCGAAGGCGTCCCAGCCCATCGGCTGCAGGACGTTCTTGCCCAGCATGCGCTGGTAGCGGGCAATCACGTCGCCGATGGTGTAGTTGCGCACGTGGCCCATGTGTAGCTTGCCGCTCGGGTACGGGAACATCGATAGGCAATAGTAAGTGTCTTTGCCTGGCTGTTCGGTAACAGCGAACGATTGTTGCTCGTCCCAGAACTTCTGGGCGGCGGCTTCGATATCACGGGGCGTGTATTGTTCGTGCATGGCTACTTTTTGGCTGAGAGATAAGAGACCTTGTTCCAGGCAGCGGAACCTCGCTGCGTCCGGCACTCCGGTGTCGTGAGGGTGAACGCCGTAGCATACAGCAGCGCCGCGTATCGTGGGAAACCCTGATTGCGAATGGCCGCTGGTCGCTGCAACCGGCTGCTTTTTGCAGCGACGCTAAGCTCATGTGTGGGGGGAGATATTCTTTATCTTCAATGAGGTGAACGGATGGGAGAGACGCAGCTACCCGCAATCAAACCGGAGCTTTACGAACGCCTGATCGACCGTCTTGGCCTGGCACTGGAAGTCGCCAGAACCTCGGTGCGATTACGCGACGAGATGCCAGCCGAGCTGGAGTTGCGTGGCCTGAGCCATGCAGAGTTCGAAGTGATCAAGGCCTACCTGGATTCCCTCCCGGAACGCCGAAATGCCTGTGCCGGTACTTACCCACAAGCGGAATCGCGCACGGCAAAGATCATCTGGCTCAAGGACAAGCAACGCCCCGCCAATACGGCGAGATCCAGGACGCTGCCGCATCGCTAGCCGTTCAGGACGCCAGGCGCAGGCCATCGCGCGCCGGTTCTTCTACACACTTCTCACGATCGGCGCCTGCCGCCTACTTGTTGGCTGGCGCCGATCCTCTTAGGCTGCACGCCGTCCATGGAGGTGTAGCCGATGCCAATTCGATACTTCATCAAGCAATGGTTGATGCCGCCGGGCGTCCTGTTCCTGCTGTTGCTGCTTGCCTGGTGGCTGCGCGCACGGCGGCCCCGGTTGGCGGCATTGTGCTTTGCGCTGGGGCTGGGCGGTTTGTGGCTGATGAGCCTGCCGCTGGTGGTGCAGCAGGCTGCTCGCCTGCTGGAGACCGAACCCGCCGTGCCGGTGAACGAGTGGGCGGGCCTGGCGGGCAGGGCGGACGCGATCGTCGTGCTGGGAGCGGGGCGCGAGCGTGGCGACCCGGCCTGGGGTGGTGCCGACCAACCCACCGCTACGGCGCTGGAGCGCATGCGCTTTGCCGCAGCGCTGGCCAAGGCCTCGGGCTTGCCGGTGCTGACCAGCGGCGGGCTGCACTTTGGCACACCGCCGAGCGAGGCGCGGCTGATGGCCGACCGCCTGCGTGAGGATTTCGCTGTCGAGGTCAAATGGCAGGAAGGCGCGAGCCGCACTACCTGGGAAAACGCCCTGTTCAGTGCCCAGGTGCTGCAGCCGCTGGGGATTCGCCGAGTGATCGTGGTCACCCAGGCCTGGCATATGCAGCGCTCGCGCTGGAGCTTCGAGCGCGCGGGGTTCGAGGTGGTGCCTGCGCCGGTGGGGTTCCTTGGGCGCGATCATGCGCGGCCGTTTGGCGGGTTGCTGCCGGAGAGCCGGGCGATGTGGCAGAGCGGGCAGTTGCTTAACGAAGCGGTGGGGTTGGTGGGGTATCGGTTGTTTTATTGAGAGTTGTATTGCCTGTACCGGCCTTATCGCCGGCAAGCCGGCTCCCACAGGTACGGCACAGCTTTCGAATCCTGTGCTGTACCTGTGGGAGCCGGCTTGCCGGCGATGAGGCCAAAACAGTCAACTTCAAACGGTCTTGGCGATACGCCCCGCCAGCAGCGCCCACCCCAGCAGCAGCACACAGACGATCGCCAGCGGCCACGAGCGCCATTGCAGATAAGGCGTCAGCTGCTGCATCGGCACCACCTCCCCATACAGCACCGCCCGCTGGAACTGCGGCACTTCGACGGTGATCTTGCCAAACGGGTCGATCAATGCGGTCACGCCGTTGTTGGTGGCCCGGATCATCCAGCGCCCAGCTTCCAGCGCCCGCATCTGTGCCATCTGCAAGTGCTGCAGCGGGCCGATGGAGGTGCCGAACCAGGTGTCGTTGCTGATGGTCAGCAACAGGTCGCTACGTGCGGCAAGGCCTGCGGCGAACTCTGGGTAGACCACCTCGTAGCAGATGTACGGGGCGATCTGGTAGCCCTTGGCCTGCAGCAGCGGCTGGTCTTCAGGGCCACGGGCAAAGTCCGACATCGGCAGGTTGAAGAACTCGATCAGGCCGCGGAGCATGTCCTGCAACGGCACGTACTCGCCGAATGGCACCAGCTTCTGTTTGAGGTAGGTGCCGTCGCCTTCGCCAGTGACGGTGATGCCGTTGTAGTAACGGCGCTGGTGGTGCACCACCTCACGCACGGGCACGCCGGTGATCAGCGCCGAGTGGCGGTCGGCGGCAAAGCGGCCCATCACGTCGATGTAGCCCTGGGCCTGGTCCTTGAGGATCGGCACCGCCGTTTCCGGCCAGATCAGCAGGTCCACCGGCTTGGAGCTGAAGCTCATGTCGCGGTACAGGGCCAACTGCGCATCGATATGTGCCGGGTCCCATTTCAGTTCCTGCTCGACATTGCCCTGCAGCGCGGCGACCTTCAGCGGATCGCCAGCGGGCTTGGTCCATGCGTGGCCTTTGAGGGCCATGCCCACCCCCCACGGCGCCAGCAGCAGCGCGACGCCCACGGCCAGGAACGACGGGCGGGCGCGCAGGCGCTGCAGGTTGCACAGCAGTGCCGCGCTCAATGCCAGGGTAAACGAGATCAGCCACACGCCACCCAGTGGCGCCAGGCCGGCCAGTGGGCCGTCCAGCTGGCTGTAACCGGCATACAGCCAAGGGAAACCGGTCAGGAACCAGCCGCGGAACGCCTCTTGCAGCAACCACAGCGCCGCGAAACACAGGGCGTCGGCCAGGGGCGCTTCGTTGCGTCGCAACCAGCGCGCCCAGAGCCAGGTGGGCAGGGCGAAGAACCAGGCCAGGGCGGCGAAGAACGCCAGCAGCAGCACGATGGCCAACAACGGCGAGGCGCCGCCGTAGGTGTTCATGCTGACGTAGATCCACCAGGTGCCGGCACCGTACAGACCGAAGCCGAACCACCAGCCGCGCCACATGGCCTGACGCGGGCTGAGCTCGCGCAGGCCGAGGTAGAGCATGGCGATCGATAGCAAGGCCAGCGGCCAGATGTCGAAAGGCGCCAAGGCCAGGAGGGTAGATGCGCCGGCCGCCAAGGCCAGCAGGTTACCGGGCCAGCCGGGGCGGGTGATCCAACGCATGTTTGTCCTTAGCGGGTGATCGGTGTCAGGCGCAGCAAGTGTATCCGCCGGCTGTCGGCGTTGAGAATACGGAACTTGTAGGCGCCGATCTCGGTGGTTTCGTTGCGCTTGGGCAGGTGGCCGAAGGCGCTCATCACCAGGCCGCCAACGGTGTCGAACTCGTCGTCGGAGAATTCGCTGTCGAAGAACTCGTTGAAGTTCTCGATCGGCGTCAGGGCCTTGACCAGGAAATCGCCGCTGGGCAGTGGCTTGATGTAGCTGTCTTCCTCGACATCGTGCTCGTCTTCGATGTCGCCGACGATCTGTTCGAGCACGTCTTCGATGGTCACCAGGCCCGCCACGCCGCCGTATTCGTCGATGACGATGGCCATGTGATTGTGGTTGGCGCGGAACTCGCGCAGCAGCACGTTCAGGCGCTTGGACTCCGGCACGAAGGTGGCCGGACGCAGCAGGTCCTTGATGTTGAAGCTGTCGCCGTTCTCCTTGAGGATCAGCGGCAGCAGGTCCTTGGCCAACAGGATCCCGAGCACATCGTCATGGCTTTCGCCGATCACCGGATAGCGCGAGTGCGCGGCGTCGATCACCGCTGGCAGGAACTCGCGAGGCGACTGGGTAGCCTTGATGCTCATCATCTGCGAGCGCGGGACCATGATGTCGCGCACCTGCAGGTCGGCGACCTGGATGGCGCCTTCGACGATGGTCAACGCTTCGCTGTCGAGCAGCTTGTTCTGATGGGCTTCGCGCAGCAGCTCCAGTAGCTGCTGGCGGTTTTTCGGCTCATGGGCAAAAGCCTGGGTCAGTTTACCCAACCAGGACTTCTGCCCGTTGCTCGATCGATCTTCGCTCATGGCGGTTCTCGTGATCCTTGGTGTATCAGTGTGTGATTGATTCGGTTTCATCGTCGGCATACGGGTCAGGGTGACCCAGTACTGCCAGCAATTCCCGTTCCAGCGCTTCCATTTCTTCGGCCTCATCGTCCTCGATGTGGTCGTAGCCGAGCAGGTGCAGGCAGCCGTGGATGACCAGGTGTGCCCAGTGCGCCTCCAGCGCCTTGCCCTGTTCGGCGGCCTCGCGCTCGACCACTGGCACGCAGATCACCAGGTCGCCCAGCAGCGGGATATCGAGCAGTTCGTCGGGCACGTCGGCAGGGAACGACAGCACATTGGTCGCGTAGTCCTTGTGCCGGTAAGTGTGGTTGAGCTCGCGGCCTTCGGCTTCGTCGACCAGGCGAATGGTCATTTCCGAGTCGGCGCTGCGCTGGCGCAAGGCCAGCTCGCACCAGCGGCGGAAGGCAGCGTCATCCGGGGCAGCGGCATCCGTGGCCCGTTGCAGGTCAAGTTCAAGCATCTTTGCCGGGCGCCTCGGGGTTGGCCTGGCGTCCCTCGAAGCGGTCGTAGGCTTCGACGATACGCTGCACCAGTGGGTGACGAACCACATCTTTGGGTTGGAAGTGGGTGAAGCTGATCCCCGGAACGTCCCGCAGGACCTCGATCACATGGGCCAGGCCCGACTTGGTGCCGCGGGGCAGGTCGACCTGAGTGATGTCGCCGGTAATCACCGCGGTGGAACCGAAACCGATGCGGGTGAGGAACATCTTCATCTGCTCGAGCGTGGTGTTCTGGCTTTCGTCGAGGATGATGAAGCTGTTGTTCAGGGTGCGGCCGCGCATGTAGGCCAGCGGGGCGATTTCGATGACCTGGCGCTCGATCAGCTTGGCCACGTGTTCGAAGCCGAGCATTTCATACAGGGCGTCGTACAGCGGCCGCAGGTACGGGTCGATCTTCTGCGCCAGATCGCCGGGCAGGAATCCGAGCTTCTCGCCAGCCTCGACCGCTGGGCGTACCAGCAGGATGCGGCGGACTTGCTCGCGCTCCAGGGCGTCCACGGCGCAGGCCACGGCCAGGTAGGTCTTGCCGGTACCGGCCGGGCCGATGCCGAAGTTGATGTCGTTGGCCAGGATTTCCTTGACGTAGCGCTGCTGGTTGACACCGCGCGGGCGAATGTTGCCCTTGCGCGTGCGCAGCGAGACGCTGACCTCGTTGACGGCCGGGTTGTCGATGTTCTCGACGGTCGACTCCTGCAGGTACAGGTGCACGGTCTCCGGCGACAGCTCGGTGGCCTTGGCCTCGCGGTAGAGGCGGCGCAGCAGTTGCTCGGCAGCGGAAGTGGTCTTGGGTTCGCCGATCAGCTCGAATTGATTGCCGCGGTTGCGGATCTCGATAGCCAGGCGTTGTTCGATCAGGCGCAGGTGCTCGTCGAACTGGCCGCACAAGTTGGCGAAACGGTGGGCCTCGAAAGGTTCGAGGATGAAGCGATGAGGTTGTATGGGTGCGTTCAAGGTCGTTTTTAGCCGCTCGACGGCAATGTAGGTGAACTCAAGAATAACCCTTGAACGGCAGTGGCGAAAGCACTGAAACGTTCAACGGTAGGTGCAATCTGTGCGGGCCTCATCGCCGGCAAGCCGGCTCCCACAGGTAAGGCACCGCGCTTCAGGCCTGTGCTGTACCTGTGGGAGCCGGCTTGCCGGCGATGAGGCCGCTGCTGTCTGCTATGATGCGCGACTTTTCTTACGCATGTGTTATCCCGCCCACCATGAGCAAACGCGAACCCGCCATCTATAAAGTGATCTTCCTCAACCAGGGGCAGGTCTTCGAGATGTATGCCAAGCAGATCTACCAGAGCGACCTGTGGGGTTTTCTGGAAATCGAGGAATTCGTCTTCGGTGAGCGCACCCAGGTGGTGGTCGATCCGAGCGAGGAGAAGCTCAAGAACCAGTTCGAAGGCGTGATCCGCAGCTTCGTGCCGATGCATTCGATCGTGCGTATCGATGAGGTGGAGCGCCTGGGGACGGCGAAGATCAGCGAGGCCAAGGGTGGCGGCAATGTCATGCCGTTCCCGGTGCCGATGCCCGAGAAGTGATCAGGGGAGGGGCGAGAACGGCGTGCGCCCTTCGGCGCTCTGCAGTTCCAGCAGGTATTTGCGGAAGATCTGGCCGAGTACCTGGGTGGCATGCTCCAGCTCGTCGCGGGGCATCTGCTCGGTCACTTCGTCGGCCATGTCCAGCGCATCTTCTGCGCCGTTGACCGCGGCCATCTTCAGCAGGATATAGGCCTGCACGTTGTTGGCCTTGACCCCTTCGCCATGAAAGAACATGGCACCGAGGCGGTACTGGGCTTCGGCATGGCCTTGCAGCGAGGCTTTCTCGAACCAGTCCAGGGCCTTTTTCAGGTCCTTGGGCGTTTGCGTGTAGTAGTACTCACCCAATTCGAACTGCGCCTGAACATCCCCGGTCGTCGCCGTCTGTTCGCATGCCTTGAGGGCATTTTCCAGGTCTTCTGGCTGAACATTGAGCGTGCAGCGGCCCGTTGCCGGAATCAGCAACGAGTTACCGCCCTCCGCCAGGGCCAGCAGAGGCGAAAGAAGCAACAGGCAGCCCAAGGTCAGGGCGCGGCCGGTGCGGTTCATGGGGATCGACTTACCTCTGCAAAGCTGCGGCCAATGTCTCTGGTGGCACATTATGGGATAAGCAGCGCCAACCTTACAAAGTTTTACTCGAATTTCTGTGTTGGTGGGGAAACTTGCTGATGGCTGAAGGACTTTTATTGCCTTGACCGGCCTCATCGCCGGCAAGCCGGCTCCCACAGGTACCCCACATATTTCAGCAACTGCGGGTCATCTGTGGGAGCCGGTTTGCCGGCGATGAGGCCGGTACAAGCGCCAAATTACTTCAGCTTGGCAAACGCCCGCTCAGCCGCATCCAGGGTGATCTGCAGCTCTTTTTCACCGTGAGCGATAGAAGTGAACCCTGCCTCGAACGCGCTCGGTGCCAGGTAAACCCCGCCTTCGAGCATCAAGTGGAAGAACCGCTTGAAGCGCTCGGCATCGCTGGCCATCACGTCATCGAAGGTGACGATGTCGTCGGCACCGCTGAAGTACAGGCCGAACATGGCACCTGCCTGGGTGGTGACGAACGGTACGCCAGCGGCATCGGCGCGCTGCTGCAGGCCATCGAGCATGCGGCTGGTGTAATCGGTCAGCTCGGCATGGAAGCCTGGGCGGCTGATCAGCCTCAGGGTGGTCAGGCCAGCGGCCATGGCCAGCGGGTTACCCGACAACGTGCCGGCCTGGTAGACCGGGCCGAGCGGGGCGATGCAACCCATGATCTCGCGCTTGCCGCCGAAGCAGCCGACCGGCATGCCGCCACCGACGATCTTGCCGAAGGTCGACAGGTCCGGCTTGATGCCGTAGTGGCCCTGGGCGCCACCGAGCGAGACGCGGAAACCGGTCATCACTTCGTCGAAGATCAGCACCACGCCGTGCTTGTCGCACTGCTCGCGCAGGCCTTCGAGGAAGCCCGGTGCAGGGGGAACGCAGTTCATGTTGCCGGCCACGGGCTCGACGATGATGCAGGCCACGGTCTGGCCGACCTCGGCCAGGGTCTTCTCGACCTCGGCGATGTCGTTGAACGGCAGGGTCAGGGTGTGCTTGGCGAAGTCCGCCGGTACACCGGCCGAGCTCGGTACGCCCTGGGTCAGCAGGCCCGAGCCGGCCTTGACCAGCAGGCTGTCGGAGTGACCGTGGTAGCAGCCTTCGAACTTGATGATGGCGTCGCGGCCGGTGTAGCCACGGGCCAGGCGAATGGCGCTCATGGTCGCCTCGGTACCCGAGCTGACCATGCGCACCATTTCCATGGACGGCACCAGCGAGCAGACCAGGTCGGCCATCTCGGTTTCCATGGCAGTCGGTGCGCCGTAGGACAGGCCGTGCTGCAACTGGTTGCGCACTGCATTGAGCACGTCCGGGTGGCCGTGGCCGAGGATCATCGGGCCCCAGGAGCCGACGTAGTCGACGTAGCGCTTGTCGTCTTCATCGACTACATAGGCGCCTTCGGCATGCTTGAAGAACAGCGGAGTGCCACCCACGCTCTTGAAGGCGCGGACCGGCGAGTTGACGCCGCCCGGGATGTGCTTCTGGGCTTGGGCGAACAGGGTTTCGGAACGGGACATGGGATCTTCTCTCGAAATCAGGAAGCGAACAGGGCGTTGAAGGCGCGGGCGCGGCGGGTGACTTCCTGCGCGCTGTCGGCACCGAACAGGCCATGGATCACCGCCAGCAGGTCAGCGCCATGGGCGACCAGCGGGGCGGCGTTGTCGAGGGTGATGCCGCCGATCACGGCGATCGGCAGTTTGACCTCGGCGCGGGCCTGCTCCAGCAGCTCGACATTGGCGGCGGGTGCGCCCGGCTTGGTCACGGAATTGAAGAAACGGCCAAAAGCCACGTAGCTGGCGCCTTCGCTGGCGGCCTGCCGGGCCAGGTCGAGCTGGGCATGGCAGGTCGAGCCGATGATAGCCTGGCGGCCGAGCAGGGCACGGGCTGGGGTCAGCGGGCCGTCGGTCTGGCCCAGGTGTACGCCGACGCCCAGGCGCGCGGCCAGCTCGGCATCGTCGTTGATGAGCAACTGGGTGCCGTAGCGCTCGCACAGCTTCATCAGGGCTTCAGCCTCGCGCAGGCGACGGGCAGCGTCGTCACTTTTGTCGCGGTACTGCAGCAGGCACACGCCGCCTTCCAGCGCCGCCTCGACATGGGACAGGAAACGGCCGGCGAGCAGCTGGCTGTCGGTGATCGCGTACAGACCACGTAGCTTCATCTGAAGGCCTCGTATCAGGAGCAGAAGTCCAGGGGCAGGCGGCGCGGGACGAACTGGCCTTTGCCCAGTTGTTCCGCGTCACGCAGGGTGCGCCAGGTGTAGTCCAGTGCGCTGCGCACCGCGCTTTGCAACTGTTCACCCAGGGCCAGGCGGCCGGCCAGGGCGCTGGCCAGGGTGCAGCCCGAGCCGTGGTAGCTGCCCGGCAGGCGCTGGCAAGTCCAGGTGTGGCTTTGGCCGTCGCGGCTGTACAGGCGGTTGTGGATTTCGTCTTCGTCGCCGTGACCACCGGTAATCAGCAGGTGTCTACAGAACGGCAACAATTTTTCTGCACATTCGTCTGCCGTACCTTCAGGCAGCTCGGCGAGGATGCGTGCTTCGGGCAGGTTCGGCGTGGCGATGGTCGCCAACGGCAGCAGGCGTTCGCGCAGGGCATAGCCGACTTCGTCCTTGCCCAGGCGGCCACCGCCACCGGCACGCAGTACCGGGTCGCAGACCAGCGGCAGGTGCGGGTGGGCAGCCAGCAGTTCGGCGACGGTGTCGACCATGTCGATCGAACCGAGCATGCCTAGCTTGACGGCAGCGACCCTGGAGTCGGCCAGCACGACGTTGGCCTGGGCCAGCACCCACTCGCGGTCGAGCACGCGGAAGTCGGAAACATTGACGGTATCCTGCACGGTCAGGGCGGTCACGGTCGGTGCGGCGTGACAGCCTTGGGCGAGCAGGGCTTCGATATCTGCCTGCAGGCCGGCGCCGCCACTTGGGTCGTGGCCGGAGAGACAGAGGACAACGGGGCGGGAGCTGTAGGTATTCATGGTCGGCGAGCTTACCACCAATCCCATTTGTGCGGATCGTCCTACAAGCGAGATTTGTTGATCATGCGGTCAGCTTTGATCGTGATTTTTGTCTGAAAGCATTGTTCTAGAGCCTTTTCCTTAAAAAATGATGTAGCCCATTGCGACGCTTGAAAGCTATGTTAGAGTGCTCGGATAACTCGACAAACGGGCGCTGCTGGATTTCGTCGTCTCACAAGGATCAGTGGCCATTGCGACGCGACCGGACAGGCCATGCTGGGGCTGTATGCGCTATTTGCTGATTGTGCTTCTAGGTTTGCTGCCCGTGCTGGCCACTGCGGTCGAATTCGACGATGCCACCCGGTACCTGCCGCTGGGCAAAGCCATGCAGGTTTATGAAGACCGTGATGGCAGTGCCAGCATCGCTCAAGTCAGCGCACCCATCTTTGCCAGTCGTTTTCGCAGCCACCACGAAGACGTCCTTAATGCGGGCTATTCGACTTCGGTGTTCTGGCTGAAGCTCGACCTGCACTACCTGGCCTCTGCCAACGCCTCGCCCCGCCCATGGCTACTGGAGCTGGCCTACCCGCCGCTGGATCACCTCGAGCTGTACCTGCCCGGCAGCGATGGCGTCTATCGCCTGGCCCAGCGTACCGGTGATGCGTTGCCCTACGACAGCCGGCAGATCCGCCAGAACAACTACCTGTTCGAATTGCCCATGCGCCCTGGTCAGGCAACCACGGCCTACCTGCGTTTGCATAGCCAGGGCTCGGTGCAGGCGCCGCTGGCGCTGTGGTCTGCCGAGGCTTACCTGGAAGAGCAGCCCACCCGACTGTACGTGCTGGGGATGATCTATGGCGTGTTGCTGGTGATGCTGGTGTACAACCTGTTCATCTTCATCAGCGTGCGCGACGTCAGTTATCTCTATTACATCCTCTATATCGCCTCGTTCGGCCTCTACCAGGTTTCGGTCAATGGTGCGGGCGTGGCCTACTTCTGGCCGGACAGCCCCTGGTGGGCGAACGCCGCGACGCCGCTGTTCATTGGCGCTGCAGGTTTGTTCGGCTGCCAGTTCGCTCGCCACTTCCTGCGCCTTGGCAAGATCAGCCAGGGCTTGGATCGCTTGCTGCAGCTGTTGATGCTGGGCGGCGTGCTGGTCATGGTGCTGTCGGTGAGCATGCCTTATGGCATTGCCCTGCGCATGGCCACGGTGCTGGCGTTGTTGTTCACCGTGAGTATTTTCACCGCAGGGTTGTACGCCTGGATCCGGGGCTTGCGCGTGGCGCGCTGGTTCATCATTGCCTGGACGGCGTTCCTGCTCGGTGGGCTGGTCAACACTTTGATGGTGTTGGGCTACCTGCCGAACGTGTTCATCACCATGTATGCCAGCCAGCTCGGTTCGGCACTGGAAGTGGCGCTGTTGTCGCTGGCCCTTGCCGACCGCATCAACAGCATGCGCGAACAACAGGCGCAGACCCTGCGCGAGACCGGGCGCACGCTGGAGCAACTGAACCAGCAACTGGCCAGGAGCAACCTGCTCAAGGACGAGTTCCTCGCCACCGTCACTCATGAGTTGCGCACGCCGATGAATGGCGTGATCGGCTCGTTGGAATTGATGCAGACGTTGCCCATGAGCGCCGAAATGGCCCAGTACCAGCGCACGGCGGTCGGCTCGGCCCAGGACATGATGGGCATGGTCGACGATATCCTCACGCTGACCGAACTGCAGGCGGGCCGCCTGCGTGCGCAACCTGCACCCTTCAGCTTGCGCCGCATGCTCCAGGAACTGCGCGCAGGCCACGCCGGCACGGCCCTGGGCAAAGGTCTGTACCTGAGCCTGGACATTCCCGCCGAGCTGCCGGACGAGCTGCTGGGGGATGCGCAGAAGTTGGCCCGCTGTCTGTGCTGCCTGGTGGACAATGGCCTGAAGTTCACCCACCAGGGTGGCGTGATGGTGCAAGTGCGCGGGCGCCGCCTGGGGCCGGACAGCCTGACCCTGACCTTCACCGTGAGTGACAGCGGTATCGGTTTCGATGACCTTGACCAGGCGATCCTGTACCAGCGGTTCTTCCAGGTCGATGGCTCGATGACCCGGCGCTATGGCGGGCTGGGCATCGGGCTGTCGATTTGCCGGCAGATGGGCGAACTGCTCGATGGCAGGCTGTCCCATGAATCGACGCGGGGGCTGGGCAGCCGGTTCGAGTTGACCCTGAATGTGGCGATTGCACAGATACAGATGCCGCCAGGTCGGGCGGCGTCGGGGGCGATCCGTTTTTGACGGCCTGCGCCACCCCAGGCTTAGTCATATTTGTCACTTTGACTGACTGACAGGGAGTGCTTCACTGGGGCTTTCAGGCATACCCGGCACGGAGCTCCCGATGAACCTGCACCAGTACGCTGAAACCCACGAAGTCACCAACCAGCCGCCGTCACTCGATGGCGCCAACCTGTACCGCCTCGATGTGCCGCTGCAGGAGTGGTCGCGGCGCTTCGGCGCCGGCTGGGCCGAGTCGCGGATCGATGCCTACGGTGCCTTGGCCGGCGGACCGCTGATGGCGGCAGGCTTCCTGGCCAACGCGCACAAACCGGCGTTCAGTAGCCATGACCGTTATGGTCATCGGATCGACCTGGTGGAATTCCACCCCGCCTACCATGAACTGATGCGCACAGCCGTCGAGCACGGCCTGCCGTCGTTGCCCTGGGCCGAGCCCCGCGCTGGCGCCCATGTGGCCCGGGCGTCGATGACCTACCTGCACAGCCAGGCCGAAGCCGGCACCGGTTGCCCGCTGACCATGACCTTCGCCGCCGTCCCCGCGCTGCGCTTGCAGCCTGAGCTGGCCGAGTACTGGCTGCCGAAGATCCTCGCCCGCGAGTACGACCCGCGCAATGTCGGCGACCGGCACAAGGCCGGGGTGACCATCGGCATGGCCATGACCGAGAAGCAGGGCGGCACCGACGTGCGCGCCAATACCACCCGCGCCTACCCGGTCGGTACGCCCGGCCCTGGCCAGCCCTATGAACTGGTCGGGCACAAATGGTTCTGTTCGGCACCGATGTGCGATGCCTTCCTGACCCTGGCCCAGACCGACAAAGGCCTGACCTGCTTCCTGCTGCCGCGCCATCGCCCGGACGACCAGCGCAACCAGTTCTACATCCAGCGCCTGAAGAACAAGCTTGGCAACAGCTCCAACGCCTCCAGCGAGGTGGAGTTCCGCGGTGCCCTGGCGTGGATGGTGGGCGAGGAGGGGCGCGGCGTGCCGACCATCATCGAAATGGTCGCCATGACCCGCTTCGACTGCATGGTCGGCTCCAGCGCCTTGATGCGCCAGGCCTTGACCCAGGCCACCCACCACTGCGCGCACCGCAAGGTCGGCGGCCGGCTTTTGAGCGAGCAGCCGTTGATGCAGAACGTGCTGGCCGACCTGGCACTGGAGAGCGAAGCCGCCTTGGCCTTGAGCCTGCGCATGGGGCAAGCCCTGGAGCAGCTCGACGACCCACAGCAGGCGCATTTCTCACGGCTGGTCACGGCGGTGGGCAAGTACTGGATCTGCAAGCGCGCGCCCGCGATGATCAATGAGGCGGCCGAGTGCCTTGGTGGCGCCGGCTACGTCGAAGACAGCATCCTGCCGCGCCTCTACCGCGAGGCGCCGGTCAACTCCACCTGGGAAGGCTCCGGCAACGTGCAGTGCCTGGATGTGCTGCGGGCGTTGTCCAAGGAGCCGGGCGTGCTGGATGCGCTGTTCGCCGAGCTGGGCGATGGGCATGGCGATCCTCGGCTGGCGGCGCACATAGGCAACCTCAAGGGGGCATTTGCCGACACCAGCGATATCCAGTACCGGGCACGGCAACTGACCGAGGACATTGCCGTGGCCTTGCAGGCCAAGTTGCTGCTCGAAGCGGGTAACACGGTGGTGAGCGATGCGTTCATCGGCAGCCGCCTGGCAGGCGGCGGGCGCGTTTATGGGGCGTTGCCTCGGGGAGTGGATGTCGAGGCGCTGGTGGCGCGGGCTACGCCGGGCTGAGGCCTCCCAGACCACCGGGGATGTATTTGCCATGAAACGCAGGCAAGATGTTCCCATGCATGTCCAGACAGGAAGCTTAGTGTGAGCCACGCTTTTGTAGTCGTTGATACACCCGAACAGGCCGTCGATCGTCTGGCGGCCCTGCATGAACAGGCCACCGGGGCCCTGAGCCAGGCCCTCAAGCGTTACCTGAAGGACCGTACCGAGCCGGACGCTGATGAGCGTGCCCTGTACCGCTACCCGGCGCTGCGCCTGACCTACTACAGCCACGGCGAAGTCGCCGCCACCACCCGCGCCTATGCCAAGGTCCAGGTGGCGGGCACCTACAGCGTCACCGTCACCCAGCCTGCGGCGTTCCGTGGCTACCTGCTCGAACAACTGCGCCCGCTGATGCATGACTACACGGTGACCGTGGAAGTCGGCGTCAGCGAACAGAACATCCCGTACCCCTACGTGGTCGACCAGGGCGATGAACTGGCCGGCAGCGGCATCACCGCCGCCGAACTGGCGCGGGTGTTCCCCAGCACCGACCTGTCGGCCGCCACCGACAACATCGCCGACGGCCTGTGCGATTGGGGCAGCGCCGAAACCCTGCCGCTGGCGTTGTTCGACGCCGCCCGCGTGGACTTCTCCCTGCGCCGCCTGGTGCACTACACCGGCAGCGACTGGCGTCACATGCAGCCGTGGATCCTGCTGACCAACTACCACCGCTATGTCGACCAGTTCATCAGCCACGGCCTCGAGACCCTGCGCGAAGACCCACGTTTCGTACGCATGGTGCTGCCAGGCAACGTGGAGATCGAGAAGGGCATGGACCACGGTGAAGCGCAGGCCCTGGTGGCCAGCGTGGTCTGGCACCGCTACCAGATGCCGGCCTATCACCTGATCGCGGCCGATGGTGACGGCATCACGCTGGTCAACATTGGCGTCGGCCCGTCCAATGCCAAGAACATCACCGACCACCTGGCTGTCCTTCGCCCGCACTGCTGGCTGATGATCGGCCACTGCGGCGGCCTGCGTCAGTCGCAGACCATCGGCGACTATGTGCTGGCCCACGCCTACATGCGCCGCGATGGCATCCTCGACCGCGTGGTGCCGCCGAACATCCCGATTCCCGCCCTGGCCGAAGTCCAGCTGGCGCTGCAGGAAGCGGCGGCGCAGGTGACCGGCGAGCGTGGCGAAGAGCTGAAAAAGCGCCTGCGCACCGGCACCGTGCTGACCTACGACGACCGCAACTGGGAGCTGCGCTGGGCCCAGGAACGGCCGTTGATCAACCTGTCGCGTGCCGTGGCAGTGGACATGGAAAGCGGCACCATCGCCGCCCAGGGTTATCGCCTGCGGGTACCCTATGGCACCTTGCTGTGCGTGTCCGACAAGCCGCTGCACAGTGAAATCAAGCTGCCCGGCTCGGCCAACGCCTTCTACAACCGCGCCGTCAGCCAGCACCTCAAAATCGGCATCGCGGCGCTCGATCTGCTGCGCACCGAGCTCAACTCGCTGCACTCGCGTAAACTGCGCAGCTTCGACGAGCCGCCGTTCCGCTGAGGATCCATGTCACTGCCACCCCGTTCCAAGCCGCGCCGCCCCCAGGCGCGGCCTGCCGGCCCCAAGCGCCAGCCCAAGGCGCCGCCGGCGGAGCCACGCCTGATCCTGTTCAACAAGCCGTTCGACGTGCTGACCCAGTTCAGCGACGGTGAAGGGCGCGCGACGCTCAAGGATTACATCGATATCCCAGGCATCTACCCGGCCGGGCGGCTGGACCGCGACAGCGAAGGCTTGCTGTTGCTGACCAACGATGGCCAGTTGCAGGCGCGCATCGCCGATCCCAAGCACAAACTGGCCAAGACCTACTGGGTGCAGGTGGAAGGTGAGCCGAGCGATGAGCAGCTAAAGCGCTTGCGCGAGGGCGTCGAGCTCAATGATGGGCCGACCTTGCCTGCCGAAGCACGGCGTCTCGATGAGCCCGAGCTGTGGTCGCGCAACCCGCCGGTGCGGTTTCGCAAGAGCGTGCCGACCAGTTGGCTGGAGCTGGTGATTCGCGAGGGGCGCAATCGCCAGGTGCGGCGCATGACGGCGGCGGTGGGGCTGCCGACCTTGCGCCTGGTGCGGGTGCGGATCGGCGATTGGGCGCTGGATGGGTTGGAGCAGGGGTGTTGGCGCGAGGTGCCGGCAAGGCTGTAGTGCTCGCGGGCCTCATCGCCGGCAAGCCGGCTCCCACAGGGAATGCACAAACCTCAAGGGCTGTGGGTACCGGTGGGAGCTGGCTTGCCAGCGATGAGGCCCGAGAAACCGCTAAACCCCTTCCAGAAACCCCACCACCACGCTCTTGATGATGAAGGCCAGCACCCCCAGGCCCAGCACGAAGAACAGGATCATCGTGCCGAAGCGCCCCGCCTTGGACTTCTTCGCCAGGTCCCAGACGATGAAACCCATGAAACCGATCAACACGGTCACCAGGATGATCATCATCCACTCTTCGAATACGGCGGGATCCATCTGAGTTCTCCAGGCAGGCTGAGCGGCCGATTATACGCCGGCCAGCGAAAGCAGTTAGCGAAGGTGGGTCAAAGGCAGCTCGGTACTCGCCAGCACCTGGTTGAGCACGAAGCTGGAACGCACGCTGGTGACGCCTTCGATGCGGGTCAGGCTGCCTAGTAGTAATTTCTGGTAGTGATCCATGTCCGGTACCACCACCTTGAGCTGGTAGTCGGCATCCATTCCGGTGACCAGGCTGCATTCGAGCACCTGCGGCAGGTTGCGAATGGCGGCCTCGAAGGTCTCGAAGCGTTCCGGGGTGTGCCGGTCCATGCCGATCAACACATAGGCGGTCAGGCTCAGGCCGAGTTTCTTGCGATCGAGCAGGGCGACCTGACGCGAAATGTAGCCGTCGTCTTCCAGTTGCTTGACGCGACGCGAGCAGGGTGAAGGCGACAGGCCGATGCGCTCGGCCAGCTCCTGGTTGGAAATGCGGGCGTCGCGCTGCAATTCGGCGAGGATGCTCAGGTCGTAGCGGTCAAGCTTGCTCATGGGAAAGGCCTTTTCTGTTCGGATTGCTGCGAATTATCGATCCAGGGTTAAAAATTGCGCAAGGGCTATTTATCTGAGCAATCTTCGCAATCCTCTGCCGCCACCTCTCCCGTAAAGTTAACCCCAGAATCACTGCCCGGACATCAGTCCACGGCGACGCGCCCTAGGCGGGCGGTCGCGGCCAGCGCTCCAACAGGAGCCGCCAGGCCCCCGGGCTACACACCGTCCAGAAGACGGGGTGAGGTGAGCCGGCGCCACAAGCGCCGAGCACGGACGACAATTTCCAAAGGGAGGCCCAACGGCCTCCCTTTTTTCATGTCCGCGATTTCACCTGCCCGTGCGCGACAGGCGCGGTAGACTCGCAGCATGCCGTTTTCTTTAACGCGAGGAACAACATGAAGTCGCGCATCTGGCCCTTGGCAGGTGTTGGTTTGCTGGGTTTGAGCATCAGCCTCGGGGCCCTGGCCCAAGGCCCGGACGACGGGCACGGCGGGCACGGTGGCAACGGCCCGCATGACCCCAATGGGGTGGCCACGGGCAGCTCGCCATTGAACTCGCGTGACGAAGTGCGCCAGACCCAGCCCCCGCGACAAGGCTATTACCAGGACATTCCTCGGCGCCCGGGCGGCGACTGGCAAGGTCGCCCGGACGGCCATGGCAATGGCTGGGGGCCAGGGCCGCAGTATCGCCCCGGGCATACCATCGATCAGTTCCCCGACCGCTACTGGAAAGTGCCGTACCGCGGGCAGGACTACTTCTACTCCGGGGGCTACTGGTATCGCCCGCACGGCGGCAACTACGTGCTAGTGGCGCCGCCCTATGGTGTGCGGGTCGGTTACTTGCCGCCCTATGCGCGGGAGGTCTGGGAAGGAGGGGCGCTGTACTTCCTGGTGGCCGACACCTATTACCAGTACCTGGCCGATACCCAGGAATACGTGGTGGTCAACCCGCCCGCCGTAGCGCCTTCAGTACCCGTCGTGGCACCGGCAGGCAACGCCTATGATGTGGTGGCCTATCCGATGTACGGGCAGGGACAGGAGCAGCAGGACCAGGACCGCTACCAGTGCCACCGCTGGGCAGTGAGCCAGTCGGGCTTCGACCCGGCGACGGCGACCTATGCGCCACCGGCCAACATTGCCGACACCTACCGGCGGGCCCTGGGCGCCTGCTTCAGTGGGCGCGGATACAGCATCAACTGAGGTTCACACAGGGTCGGCATGCACCAGCACATCCGCCTTTGGATAACGCTGGCGGATGACCTGCGATGCCTGAACGCACAGGGCATGTGCCTGATGCAAAGGCAGCTGCCCTGGCAGTTCCAGGTGCAACTGAACGAACCACTGGTTGCCTGACACCCGTGTACGCAGGTCATGCACACCCTTGACGCCGGGGATGGCCAACACCAGTTCGCGCATGCCCTCGCCGATATCGCCCGGCAGTTCCTTGTCCATCAGGATTGCGGTGCTCTCCCGGGCGATCTGCAGCGCACTCCAGAGGATGTACAGGGCAATGCCCAAACCAAACAGCGCGTCCAGTTGCGGCCAGCCAAAGCGCGCCAGCAGCAATGCCAGCAGGATGCTGCCATTAAGCAGCAGGTCCGAGCGATAGTGCAATGAGTCGGCCCGCACGGCGGTCGATCCGGTCAGGCGAATGACTTTGCGCTGCAGGGCCAGCAGTGCCAGGGTCAGCACCAGCGAAAGCAGCATCACACCGATGCCGATGGCTGTGTCACCCAGCGGCTGCGGCGACTGCAGGCGCTCGGCGGCTTGCACGCCGATCAGCACCGCGCTGACGCCGATGAACAATGCTTGGGCCATGCCCGCCAACGCCTCGGCCTTGCCATGACCGAAGCGATGGTCGTCGTCGGCCGGGCGCAGGGCGTAGTGCACGGCCAGCAGGTTGAGGAACGAGGCGACCGCATCCAGGGCCGAGTCGGTCAGCCCCGCCAGCAGGCTGACCGAGCCGCTCAGCCACCAGGCCACGGCCTTGCTCAGGACCAGAATGCTGGCCACCGCCAGCGAAGCACGGGTGGCCAGGCGCAGCAGGCGTTGGTGTTCGGCCGAGGTGGTCATGCCGTGGTGGATGTCCTTGTACGGTTCAGGCCGCCGGGGCCAGGCCCAAGGCCGCCAGTTGCTCGACGCTGCCACGGTGCTGGATCAGCCGCGGGTCGTTCAGCGGCAGACGCTGGCCCAGTTCGCTTTCGAGAATGGCCTGGAGCTTGAGGTTGTCGACTGTGCCATCCGGGCTGACGGCGTCACGCAGCTTTGCCGGGTCGACCTGGGCAGAGCGCCCGCCTGGGTAGTAGATGGCGCCCGTGGCGAAGTCGATACCAAAGGCGATCAGGCCCGGGATCACGTAGAACAGGATGCCGATGGCATCCATCGCGGCAACCACGGGGTCGATCTTGCCGCCGATCTGGCCACGGCGATCTGGATAGAAAATCGTGCCACAGGCCGTCAGCTGGGTCAGCAGGGTGACGACGAGGACGCCACCAATGACGCGGGATGGGATGCGCATGTAAATCTCCGAAAAAGGTGTTCAGCAGGGCAAGCGAAGCGCCAGCACCTGAAGCTAAGACCATGATAGAGCAGGCTGGGTTCGCCGTTATACTCGCGCGACTGTTCGAGGACCACCATGATCTCATTACCCATTGATGCCGCCTTGCCCGCCCTGCGCCTGGCGCTGGAAAACCGCGACGAAGCCGTGCTTGAGGCACCGCCTGGCGCCGGCAAGACCACCCGGGTGCCGCTGGCGCTACTGAACGAGCCTTGGCTCGGCGGGCAGACCATTCTCATGCTCGAACCCCGGCGCCTCGCCGCGCGCGCGGCGGCCGAGCGCCTGGCCAGCGAACTGGGCGAAAAGGTTGGCGAAACCGTGGGTTATCGCATCCGCCTGGACAGCAAGGTAGGCCCGGGTACACGCATCGAGGTGGTCACCGAGGGGATTCTTACGCGTCGCCTGCAAAGCGATCCTGCGCTCGAAGGCGTGGGCCTGGTGATCTTCGACGAATTCCACCTGCGCAACCTCGACGCCGATCTGGCCCTGGCCCTCACGCTCAATGGTCGTGAGCTTTTCCGCGACGATGCGCCGCTCAAGGTCTTGCTGATGTCAGCCACCCTTGAAGGGGAGAGGCTGTCGCGCTTGCTGGACGATGCCCCGATCGTGACGAGCGAGGGCCGGATGTTTCCGGTCACGACGCTCTGGAGCAAGCCTCAGCAACCCGGTGAATACATCGAACCCAGGGTCATTGGCGCTTGCCTTGATGCGCTCGCGGAGCAGCGCGGCAGCGTGCTGGTGTTCTTGCCGGGGCAGGCGGAAATCCGCCGGGTTGCGGCGGGGCTGCAAGACAGCCTCAACGCATCCCCGTCGTTGCAACGGGATGTCCTGCTCTGCCCGCTGCATGGTGAGCTCGACCTGAATCAGCAGCGAGCAGCGATCGACCCCGCACCGCCCGGAAAACGCAAAGTGGTGCTGGCCACCAACATCGCCGAGACCAGTATCACCATCGATGGCGTGCGCGTGGTGATCGACGCGGGCCTTGAGCGTGTACCGCGATTCGACCCGCGCAGCGGCATGACCCGGCTCGACACCCAGCGGATTTCCAAGGCCAGTGCCACCCAACGTGCAGGCCGTGCCGGACGACTCGAGCCCGGTGTCTGCTATCGGTTGTGGTCTGAAGCGCAGCACGATCAGATGGCAGGTTTCAGTGCCCCCGAAATCCAGCAAGCAGACCTCACGGGCCTGGCACTGCAGTTGGCCAAATGGGGCGTCCGACCGAGCGAACTGAGGTGGCTGGATTCGCCACCCTCGGCGGCTTACACCCAAGCGTGCGATCTGCTTCGTCGCCTGGGTGCGTTGCAGCAAGACGGGCAACTCACCCGGCATGGCCAGGCGATGGCGGAGCTCCCCAGCCATCCGCGCATCGCCCACCTGTTGCTGCGTGGCCATGAGCTGGGGCTGACGCAGACCGCGTGCGACATCGCTGCGTTGCTCGGCGAGCGGGATATCCAGCGCGGCGGCGGAGCGGACCTGCACAGCCGGCTGGCCATCTTGTCCGGTGAGCAACGCGCTCAACGTGGCGAACAGGGCGGCGCGCAACGCGCGAAGCAGCTATCCAGGCAATATCGCGCGTTCTTGCGCGGGTCGGCATCGCAACCGGTCGCTGATCCGGATCATCCAAGGTGGGTGGGTGCCCTGCTGGCACTGGCTTACCCTGATCGCGTTGCCCAACAGCGCCGCGCGGGGGGCGCGGACTACCGTCTGGCCAATGGCCGTGCGGCGATGTTCACCGAGTCCGACGCGCTGATGAAGCATGGGTGGCTGGTGGTGGCCGACCTCGGCAGCCGGCAGGGTCAGCGGGAGGAGCGGATCTACCTGGCAGCTGACCTGGACGAAGCGTTGTTCGACACCGTCTTGAAGGAACAGGTCAGCCAAGTGGATGAACTCGATTGGGATGATCGCGAGGGCGTCCTTCGGGCCGAGCGGCAGCGGAGGGTGGGAGAGCTCGTCTTGTCCAGCGCGCCGTTGGCAAACCTCGACGATGAGGCACGGGTGCAGGCGCTGACCCACTACGTTCGGCGCAAAGGGCTGGCGCTTCTGCCCTGGACGCCCGAGCTGCGTCAGTGGCAGGCGCGCGTTGAGCTGATGCGCGTGCTGGATGAAGAAGCGGGTGTCGCGAGCGAGTGGCCCGATCTGCGTGACGAGGTATTGCTTGAATCGCTGGAAGCCTGGCTGGGGCCGTACGTGGGAAGCGTCACGCGGCTCAGTCATTTCGGCCAGCTTGATCTCTCCTCCATCCTGCGCAATCTCCTGCCTTGGCCATTGCCGCAGCAACTCGAAGCTCAAGCGCCCCAAACGTTATCGGTGCCATCAGGTTCGAACATTCGAATCGACTACAGCGAGCGACCTCCCGTTTTGGCCGTAAGGCTTCAGGAGTTGTTCGGGCAGGCCGACACGCCCCGCATAGCCAATGGCCGCCAGGTGCTCAAGCTGCATCTGCTGTCCCCCGCTCGACGTCCGGTACAGGTGACCCAGGACCTGGCGAACTTCTGGAAGTCGACCTACGGCGAGGTGAAGAAGGATTTGAAGGGGAGGTACCCCAAGCACTTTTGGCCGGACGACCCGTTGGTGGCGCAGGCCACCGCCCGAGCCAAGCCGAGGGGCACCTGAAGCTACCGACTGGCAGCAGAAAAGGTGCGTTGGAAGTGTGCTACGAGTTCCGCGACCAATGCGCTGTCGCGCGCGCGGTAGGCGAGGGCTACCGTACTCATGCAGCCCTCATCCAGTATTTCGATTGCATGCAGTGACGATGCATGAACACTTGAAATTGGTAGCAGCGCGATGCCAAAACCCGCCTGCACAAGCAGAACGCCAACCCGGCAGGGGTGAGGTGTGGTTGGCGGGCGGTGCGTTCGAACAACGGTGTCTGCAGCTGACTTTCCAGCTCTTTTATCTGTCGGCTCAGTGCTGACTGGGCGATAAACAACTTCTGTGCCGCTGTACTGAAGCTCCCGCTTTCAGCAATTTCCACGAAATACCGCAACTGCTTCATCGAAACTATGTGAGCCATGCCGAAATGAGATGGGTCGAGTATTTTTTCGATATTAGTAGAGATCCAGTCGTTTAGTTAGGGTGTGAAAAAACGACAGGGAAGTCCCGACAATGCCAGATGCATTCCTTCACGCCCCGTTTGCCGACCTGAGCCTGGTAGTGATGTTTCTAACGATCAGCACGGCTTACGTGATCTTTGGTATCGCAGGCTTCGGCACCGCGCTGGTGGCAGGGCCGGTGCTGGTCTGCTACATGCCGTTATCCCACGCTATTGCGTTACTGGTGCTGCTGGATTGTGTGGCGGCGCAGGGGAAACTGGTGCGTTATCACCGCCATGTCGTACGCAGCGAACTGGTCAGGCTACTGCCGTTCATGATCGTTGGCAGTGTGGCTGGGATAACCGTGCTGCTGAACACCCATTCGCAAGCGCTGTTGCTGATGATGGGCTGCTTCGTAACTTCGTATGCCCTGTATATGTTGGCGAGGCCAGTACGGCAGGCTGATTTGTCTGCGCGGTGGGCTGCGCCATTGGGCATCGGCGGCGGCTTGTTCGGTGCGCTTTTTGGTAGTGGCGGGTTTCTCTACGCGATTTATCTGAACGGTCGAATAGAGGCCAAGGTAGAGGCAAGTTCCACTCAAAGCACGCTGATCGGCATAAGTACGTTGCTACGCCTGGGTATGCTCACCCTGGCAGGCGTGTACGCGGACTTCACGCTCCTCGTGACAGCGATCTATCTGTTGCCGGCTATGGTCATTGGTCTTTGGATCGGCGGACACATCAATTTGAAAATGTCCCGAGACGCGTTCACCAGGCTGATTAATCTAATCGTCCTGGTGAGCGGCATTACGCTTATTTGTCGGGCCTACGTGGGCGGTATTTAACAAGAGTGAATGTCAGCCAACCTGCTTGAGCAGGAAGGTGAGCGTATCGCCTTCCCGGGTGTTGAGCAGGTACAGGGTTTGCCCGCTACGGTGGGGCGTGTCCTGGATGGCGCCTGCCCGGTAGCCTTCGTGGTCGCGCAAATGGCAGATCAGGCCTTGGTCTGTCTCCTCCAGCGGTTCGATTTTCCAGTAGTCGGTGATGTCGGCCATTTCGTAGAAGCCTAGGTAGTGGTTCAGGCTCTTGCCGAGCTTCTTGGGCTTCGAGTGGCCCGGGATACTGATGTGGTAATGCAGGCGGTCCTCCGTGAGGGAGTCGAAGGTAAAGTCCATGCAAAGGGAGCTACGGTTGCCGCCTGCCATCAGCCAATCATCCTGAGGGGTGATGCCCCAATGCCATTTGTCGCTGCTGCGGCTCAGCCGCAGCGGGACAAGACCGTCGGCACTGATCGCATAGAGCGTGCCGCGGAAAGAAGTGGCGTAGGTATTTTCAATGGTGTGGTTCATGCGAGGGCTCGGCAGTAAATGGGGTATTTACCTTAGGGCCCTGGCGCAAACCGCAGCAGGCCGAAGCGTATCCGAGGGTGAATGACGGAGGATCAGCTACGTATCCGGGTAATGCGGAAAATAGCCTCCTTGCCTTCGAGGACCCGCAGGTATTTGAAAAAGGGCTTGGCCACTGCCGGATCGTGATGGGTTCGAACCTTGTGGCCTTCGTGATCTCGCCAGCGGCAGATCAAGGTGTCGTCAGTCCAGTGCAGCGGCTCGAACTTGAAGTAATCGGTCACCTCGGCGTAGCGGTACAGCCCAAGATAGCCGTTGCGGCTGATGCCCATGGTCTTGTCATGGTCCTGGCCGCTGCCTGTGATCATGAAGTGCAGGCGATTCGTACCCTTGGAGTGATACAGGAAACGAAACGCGCAGGCCGGCTTTTGCAGGCCGCTGATCACCCAATCACTCTGGCCACCGATCGTGGCCCCCTCCTGATCTTTCAGCAGGCTGAGATAGACGGGCTCAAAGGCCTCTTCTGGCAAGTTTTCAAACGTTGTAGCCGTATCATCGATGACGTGCAGGGTGCCGAGGAAAACCTCGGCATCTTCTGCCCAGGCGTTGCCGGTCTCGAATGTGCTCATGGGAAACTCCGTGCTGGCGGGTGATGGGCCAGCCACAGTCACAGAGGTGCCTTGAGCCCGGCAGCCGGCAGGCCTACCCGGTGCGTCGCTCCGGGCTTCAAGCGCTTTCTTGCGCTTCCAGCAGCATGAACAGGCGATACAGCACCACGGTGCTGAATAGCTGGAGGAAGCCGCTCAGGCTGTCCATGGCCAGTTTCATACCTGGCGCAGGCTCCGGGAACGCCATCAGCAACAAGCCGTCGATCAGCCAGATCGGCGCCAGTACGCCGAGCACGCAGACCATGATGCGCATGAAGTGCCCGGTGGTCATCCGTGCGCTTTCGCGCATCGACTGCACCACCGGTAGGCCACGCAGCACCAGCAGGTACTCGGCGAACACCAGGTTGATCATGATCCACACGCCCGGGAAGATGAACAGCGCCAGGCCCGCCATGATCAGCAGCGAGCTGATCAGGATCAGCAGGGCCAGTTGTGGCCACAGCTGCACGGCGCGGGCGAACAGGTCGCGCCTGGGGATGTCCTGACCGTTGCTGCGGGTGTCGAGGTAGAGGATCAGCGCTGCGCTGTACAGCGGATAGAACAGCAGGCTGACCAGCATGCCGTAGGCCGGCGAAGCCTGATCGCCCAACTGCCGGTACAGCAGTTGCGTCAGCAGGGCCTCGAGCACCACCAGCGGCAGGCACAGCGGAATGATGCTCGGCAGGTGGAGGCGGAAGAAGTACAGGGAGTCGCGCAAAACGCTCAGCGGATTCATCGGTCAACATCGCATGGCAGTAAAAGCAGGGGCCTAACTTTAGCCCAGAGCTGTCACGTGCTGAAAAAAGTTTCACCCAATGGGTAATTGAATCTCACGCTCGTGCGCCCCATCTTTGACGCTGTCCGATGTCCCGCTTGCCCACGAGGAAGCCCATGAACACTGAAGAACAAACCCTGATCGACGGCCTGTTCGGCCGCATCAAGCAAGCCGAAGACCCGAACCAGCCGCGCGATGCGCAGGCTCAGGCGCGGATCGAGGATCACCTGCGCCAGCAACCGGCGGCGTCTTACTACATGACCCAGGCGATCCTGGTTCAGGAAGCGGCGCTCAAGCGTCTGGACGAGCAGAACAAGCAGCTGGAAAACGAGCTCAAGCAGGCCCGTGCCGAGCTGGAGGCTTCCCGTGGCAACACCGCCAGCACCGCCAACAGCGGGGGTGGGTTCCTTTCCAGCATCTTCGGTTCAGGCGCACGCAACCCAGCGCCCGCGCCACAACCCCAGCGCGCCGCTGCACCGGTGGCTTCAGCGGGCGGGTGGCGTGAACCGCGTGCTCCGGGCTTTTCCCAGCCCCAGGCCGCGCAGCCCGGTTTCGGTGCCGCGCCGGCCCGTGGTGGTGCCAGCAGCTTCCTCGGTGGCGCGATGCAGACGGCCGCCGGTGTTGCCGGTGGTGTGTTGCTGGCGCAAGGCATCAGCAGCCTGTTCAACGAGCATTCGCAGCCGGAAGAAGTGGCCGAGGTGATCAAGGAGGAGCCGGCACCGGCCAGTGACACCGGCGGCTGGAATGACGCCGGTGCGCAGCAGCAGGTGGCCGACAATGGTGGCTGGGGCAACGACCAGGGTGGGTTCACCGAGACCGACTATGGCAGCGATGATGGCGGGTTCTTCTCGGATGACGACACCTTCGTCTGATCGCTCTGGCATACTGCCGGCATTTGGGGGCGCCTTGCGCCCCTTTCGGTCGAGGGTATGTAGTGAAGAAAATCGCGCTGTTCGCCGATGTGCAGAACCTCTACTACACCGTGCGCCAGGTCCATGGCTGCCATTTCAACTACAGCGCGCTGTGGGCCGAGGTCAGCCGCGAGGGCGAGATCGTCGAGGCCGTTGCCTATGCCATCGATCGCGGCGACAGCAAGCAGCAGCAGTTTCAGCAGATTCTGCGCAACCTGGGGTTCGAGGTGCGGCTCAAGCCCTTCATTCAGCGCAGCGATGGTTCGGCCAAGGGTGATTGGGATGTGGGTATCACGCTGGACGTGATCGATGCCGCCAGCCGTGTCGACCAGGTGGTGCTGGCATCCGGGGACGGTGATTTCGACCTGTTGCTCGAACGGGTGATCCAGCGTCACGGGACCGAAGCGGTGGTGTATGGGGTGCCTGGTTTGACTGCGATGTCATTGATCCGGGCAGCCAGCCGCTATGTGCCGATCGAGGGGCGGTTGCTACTGCGGCATTGAGCGTGACTTGTGGGAGCGGGCTAGTATGCCTCTCAACCCTTCTTGCCATTCCCCTGCAAATGATCCAACGGCACCCGCCGTTCCACCGCACTGGACAGAATGATCGACGTCTTGCTGAACCCCAGCTGCGAGACCCTGTTGATCAGTGCTTCCAGCTCCCCCATCGACCCCACCGCCGCCTGCATGATCACGCACGGGTCGCCTGTCACCCGGTGGCATTCGGTCAGCTCGGGTATGCGCGCCAGCGCATCGTAAGCCTGCTGGTTGCCATGACTGGCCAGGCGCAGTTCGATCACGCACTTGATCGGCAAGCCAATCTTCTCCAGGTCGACCTTCGCCGCGTAACCGGTAATGACGCCGCTGGCCTCCAGTTTCGCCACCCGCTCGGCCACGGCCGGCGCCGACAGATTCACCTGGCGCGCCAGCTGCGCGAACGTGGCGCGGCCGTTGTCCAGCAGGGCGCCAAGGAGCATGCGGTCGTACTTGTCCATGGGGTGTTTCCTGTCAGCCTTGGATTCGATGGAAAAGCACCTGAACAACCATGCATTGCAAAGTGTTCTGGCGATTTAAAGCCGTTTTGTAACTTAAGTTTGCATGAAGCCCTTTCTAAACTAAGTCACCCGTAAACGGATTTCGAGTCTTTTCCCATGTCAGCCTCCCGTCGTTTCCCGTTGTTGCTCATTGGCGCTTTCCTGGCCTTGTATCTGGTCTGGGGCTCTACCTACCTCTTTATCCGCATTGGCGTCGAATCCTGGCCGCCGATGCTGATGGCGGGGGTGCGCTTCGTGATCGCGGGAGGCCTGCTGTACGGGTTCTTGCGCTGGCGCGGCGTGCCTGCGCCTACCTGGCCGCAATGGCGGGCCGCAGGGGCCATTGGCTTTCTGCTGCTCAGCTGCGGCAACGGTGGCGTGACCGTGGCCGAGCATGCCGGCGTGGCATCGGGCGTGGCTGCACTAGCGGTGGCCACGGTGCCGTTGTTCACACTGTTGTTCGGGCTGTTGTTCGGCCAGCGCAACTCGCGCCTGGAGTGGGCGGGCATCGTCATGGGGCTGGTCGGCATCGGCTTGCTCAACCTCGGCTCCAACCTGCAGGCCAGCCCCATCGGTGCTGCGCTGATCGTGTTCGCTGCAGCTTCCTGGGCCTTCGGTTCGGTATGGAGCAAGACCCTGCCGCTGCCCCAGGGCCCGATGGCCAGCGCCGCCGAGATGCTGGTCGGCGGGGCGGTGCTGCTGCTGGGCAGTGCCCTGTCGGGTGAACGCATGACCCAGATGCCGACCGCAGCGGGCTGGGGCGCGTTGGCCTACCTGGTGTTGTTCGGCTCGATCCTGGCCTTCAGCGCCTACATGTACCTGCTCAAGAACGTGCGCCCGGCTGCGGCGACCAGCTATGCCTACGTCAACCCGGCGGTGGCGGTGATGCTGGGTATCGTCTTCGCGGGCGAGCAGATCGGTGCCGAGGAATGCCTGGCCATGGCAGTCATCATCGGCGCCGTGGTGCTGATCGGCCTGCCGCAGTGGCGCAGGCCGGCACAAGCGACGCCACCGCTGAAGGGCGAAATCTGCAAGTAGGCGGGGGTGTTGCGGTAAACTTGCCGCCTTCGCTGAACCCCCTGACGGTATTGCCATGAATTTCGCCAAACTCGGCCTGATCGAACCCTTGCTGCGCACCTTGCAGCAACTGGACTACACCACCCCGACCCCGGTCCAGGCCCAGGCCATTCCCGCCGTGCTGGCCGGCCGCGACCTGATGGCCGCGGCCCAGACCGGCACCGGCAAGACCGCCGGCTTCGCCCTGCCGGTGCTGCAGCGCCTGGCCCTGGAAGGGGAAAAGGTCGCCAGCAACTCGATTCGCGCGCTGGTGCTGGTGCCCACCCGCGAGCTAGCCGAGCAGGTGCACAACAACGTGCGCGAGTACGCCGAGAACCTGCCGCTGAGCACCTATGCGGTCTACGGCGGGGTCAGCATCAACCCGCAGATGATGCGTCTGCGCCGTGGCGTCGACCTGCTGGTGGCCACGCCGGGTCGGTTGCTCGACCTGTTCCGCCAGAACGCGGTCAAGTTCAACCAGGTGCAGACCCTGGTGCTCGATGAAGCCGACCGCATGCTTGACCTGGGTTTCGCCGAAGAGCTGCAGTCGGTGTACGCCGCGCTGCCGCGCAAGCGCCAGACCTTGCTGTTCTCCGCCACCTTCTCCGAGCAGATTCGCATGCTGGCAGGGCTGGCGCTGAATGACCCGTTGAGCATCGAAGTGAGCCCGCGCAACGCCGCTGCCACCACGGTCAAGCAATGGCTGGTGCCGGTGGACAAGAAGCGCAAGGCCGACCTGTTCTGCTACCTGCTGCGCAAGCAGCGCTGGCAGCAGGTGCTGGTGTTTGCCAAGACCCGCAATGGCGTCGACCAGTTGGTGGAGCGCCTGCTGGCGGAAGGCGTGAACGCTGATGGCATTCACGGTGACCGGCCGCAAGCCACCCGCCAGCGCGCGCTGGACAGCTTCAAGGCTCGCGAGATCCAGGTGCTGGTGGCCACCGACGTGGCCGCCCGTGGCCTGGACATCGATGACCTGCCGCTGGTGGTCAACCTCGACCTGCCGATCGTGGCCGAGGATTACGTGCACCGCATTGGCCGCACTGGCCGTGCCGGCAACAAAGGTGAGGCGATCTCGCTGGTGTGCGCGGATGAAGTGCAATTGCTGGCGTCGATCGAGACCCTGATCCGCCAGACCCTGCCGCGCCACGAAGAGCCGGACTTCATCCCGGACCACCGGGTACCGATGACCGACGCCAGCGGGCAGGTGATCAAGAAGCCGAAGAAGCCCAAGAAGCCGAAGGAGAACAGTGCCAAGCGTGGTCTGGGGCGCTGGATGGACAGTGGCGATGAAGCGCCGGTCAAGTCGGTTCGCAAGGTGCCGAGCTTCAATACGGGGCCGAAAAAGCGCAAGCCTTGAGATTGTTGGGGCTGCTTCGTAGCCCTTTCGCGACACAAGGCCGCTCCTACAGGAGCGCGCGTACTGCTGTAGGAGCGGCCTTGTGTCGCGAAAGGGCCGCAAAGCGGCCCCAGGTTTCTCTCAGGATGATTGCAGCAACCAATCCGCCGCCGCCCGCCCGGCGCGCAACCCACTGGCAAAACACGCCGTCAGCAGATACCCCCCAGTCGGCGCCTCCCAGTCCAGCATCTCGCCGGCACAGAACACCCCCGGCATGCCCTTGACCATCAACCCCTCATCCAGCCCCTCGAATCGCACGCCGCCCGCACTGCTGATCGCCTCGTCCAGCGGCCGTGTACGCACCAGGGTGATCGGCAATGCCTTGATAGCCCGCGCCAGCGCAGCAGGATCCGCAAAGGTCGCCTGATCGGTCAGCTCACGCAGCAACGCCGCCTTCACGCCATCGATCCCCAGCTGGCTGTGCAAGTGCTTGGCCATTGAGCGCGACCCCCGTGGCTTGGCCAGCGCGCTTTCAATTTTATCCACAGCCTTGTCTGGCAGCAGGTCGAGCAGCAAGGTGGCTTGGCCGTCACGGTTGATCGCCTCGCGCACCATCGCCGACCAGGCGTACACCAGACTGCCTTCGACACCTTGCGCCGTGAGGATGAACTCCCCCTTGCGCGGCGACTGGCCCGGCACACTGAGGGCAATGTTCTTCAGCGGCGCGCCGGCGAACTTGTCCTTGAGCAGGGCACTCCAGCCCTCGACTTCAAACCCGCAGTTGCTCGGTTGCAGCGCCGAGATATCCACAGCCCGATCTTTCAGCAATGGCTGCCAGGCACCGTCTGAACCCAGCCTCGCCCAGCTGCCGCCACCCAGGGCCAGCACCACAGCGCTGGCATTCACCTGCAATTCACCCTGTGGATAAGCGATCCGCAGGCTGCCATCGGCGTTCCAGCCCAGCCAGCGGTGGCGGGTGTGGATAACTACGCCGCTGTCGCGCAGGCGCTTGAGCCAGGCGCGCAGCAGCGGGGCGGCTTTCATGTCGGTGGGGAACACGCGGCCCGATGTACCCACGAAGGTTTCGATGCCCAGGCCGTGAATCCACTGGCGCAGGGCCCCGGCATCGAAGTCGCGCAGCAGGCCGTCAATCTCGCCTTGTCGCTCGGCATAACGCGCCACGAACTGTGGATAAGGTTCGGAATGGGTGATGTTCATGCCGCCCACGCCGGCCAGCAGGAACTTGCGGCCTACCGACGGCATGGCGTCGAATACCTCCACGGCCAGGCCGCGCTGGGCCAGTGCCTCTGCAGCCATCAAGCCGGCGGGGCCGGCGCCGATGACAACGGCGCGGGAAGGGGAGGCAGGGGATAAATCGGACATGATCGGCGGCGGGCTGTGGAAAAAGAGCCCGCATTCTACCGCAGCGCGACCCGGATAAGCACTGCACAAAAAATGATCAGTTCTCTGCAGGCTAGGCAGAACAGGGGATGCAGCGGCTTTCCCGCAGGTTATCCACAAGCGGTTCCACAGTCATTGTGAACAACCGATGACCTTTGCAGCCGTGTGATGGAGTATGCCGTGGCGCCTGGCCAAGGCTTCTCGGTCTTTGCTGTAGCCGCCGCCGATCACGCCGACCACTGGAATATCGCGGCCCAGGCAATGGCGCATGACCCGCTCATCGCGTGCGGCCAGGCCGGCATCGGTCAGTTGCAGGTAGCCGAGGGCATCGTCCTTGTGCACATCCACCCCGGCGTCGTACAGCACCAGATCAGGTTGATACAGCGGCAGCAGGTAATTCAGCGCGTCGTCCACCACCTTCAGGTAGGCCGTGTCGCCCATGCCGCGAGGCAGGGGGATGTCCCAGTCGCTATGAGCCTTGCGCGCCGGGAAGTTCTGCTCGCAGTGCAGCGACACGGTGATGGCATCCGGGGTGTCCTGGAGGATGCGCGCGGTGCCGTCACCCTGGTGCACGTCGCAATCGAAGATCAACACCCGATGCACGCGCCCGGCTTCGAGCAGGTAGCGGCTGATCACGGCCAGGTCGTTGAAGATGCAGAAGCCGGCAGGGTGGTCGTAGTGGGCATGGTGGGTGCCGCCCGCGAGGTGGCACGCGAGGCCATGCTTGAGTGCCATTTCGGCGGTCAGCAGCGAGCCACCCACTGCACGCACGGTGCGCCGGGCCAGGGCCTCGCTCCAGGGCAGGCCGAGGCGGCGCTGGTCTTCGCGGCTCAGGTCGCCGTTCATGTAGCGCTCGATGTACCCGCGATCATGGGCCAGGGCGAGGATGTCGTTGGGGCAGATGTCCGGGCGCAGCAACGCCTGGTCGCAGGTCAATCCGCTGTCGATCAGGTGGTCGTGCAGCAGGCGGAACTTGTCCATGGGGAAGCGGTGCTCGGCGGGGAATTCCGGGCTGTAGTCGTCGTGGTAGATCAGTGGCAACGGCATGGTGGGGTCGCAATCAGGGCCAGTGCTGATCTTGCCATGGTTGGGGCCGCTTTGCGGCCCGATCGCCGGCTTGCCGGCGATGGGGGCGAAATCATTTGCCCGCGCTAGCCAGCACCCGCTGCCAGTCCGGCTCGTTCAGGCGGCCCAGTATCCGCGCCTTGCCATTGCCATCCACCGAAACGAACAGCGCACTGGCATAGCCACTCTCACGGTCGCCCCCCACGACGCGCTGCTCGCGCTGGAAGTGATCGATACAACCGTTGTGGGTCACCAGCACCAAATTGTGCCCAGGCCGTTTGTGCGCCAGGGCTTGCTGGGCGAACTGCTTGTCACAGTTCTCCAGCCAGTCTTCGCTGGGCACCGCCCGGCCCAGGATGAAATGCGCGGTCTGTTGGGTGCGCAATTTCGGGCTGCTGAACAGGTCGGTATTGGCCAGCCCCAGCTCATTCAGGCCCTGGCCAACCCGAATGGCGGCTGCACTGCCGGCCACGGTGATGCCGGTGGGGTCGTCGAGGCACGGGCCGGGTGCGCTGTCGCAGCGCTCGGCATGGCGGATCATCACCATCACCGCGCCCTCGGCCCAATCCTGCAGCAGGCCGCTGTCGCATGGCCGCTTCCTGCGCGGCGGTGGATGGCGGCATTCTGCGAAGCGGCCTGTCGGGGGCCGGTGAAGGGCATGTGAAAATTGCATTTCGCCTACGCTGTAGACTGCAGGCCAAGCACCGGAGCACACCCCATGACCCGCATCCTGGAACTTGAAAGCGCGCGGCTGGTACTGCGCCAATGGCACGACGACGACCTGCGCGAATTCGCCGCGCTGTGTGCCGACCCGCAGGTAATGCGCTACTTCCCGGCACCGCTGACGCGGCTGGAAGCGGCGGCGCTGATTGGTCGGGTGCGTGGCCATTTCAATGAATACGGCTTCGGTCTGTGGGCGCTGGAGCGCAAGGACAGCGGCGCTTTTATCGGTATGACGGGCCTGCTCAACGTCAATTTCGAAGCCCCCTTCGCACCGGCGGTGGAGATCGGCTGGCGCCTGGCCCGGCGTCACTGGGGCCTGGGTTTTGCCAGTGAGGCGGCGTGGACTTGCCTGCGTTGTGCTTTCGCCCAATTGCGCCTGGGGGAGGTGGTGTCGTTCACTACCGAGAGCAACTTGCCGTCACAGAAAGTCATGCAGGCTATCGGCATGGTCCACGACCCGCAGGGCAATTTCGAACACCCCCGCCTGCCCAGCGGCCACCCGCTGCGCCCCCACGTGCTGTACCGCATCGACCGCGCCCGCTGGGAACAGACACAGCGCGCTGAATAGGCAGGCATGCGCGGCGGCGATGACAAACCCTGTATCATTTGCCTTCATGAGAGCGCCGTAGAGCTGTGATGCCTTGCTAGGAGAAACCCCGATGAGTCATGTGTTGGACGACCTGGTCGATCTGTTGAGCCTCGAGTCGATCGAGGAGAACCTGTTTCGTGGGCGCAGCCAGGACCTGGGCTTCCGCCAGCTGTACGGTGGCCAGGTATTGGGCCAGTCACTGTCGGCGGCCAGCCAGACGGTCGAAGACGCGCGCCATGTGCACTCCCTGCACGGCTATTTCCTGCGTCCCGGCGATGCCAGCCTGCCGGTGGTGTACTCGGTCGACCGCGTGCGCGATGGCGGCAGTTTCAGTACCCGGCGGGTAACGGCCATTCAGAAAGGCCATACCATCTTCACCTGCAGCGCCTCGTTCCAGTACGACGAGGAAGGTTTCTCCCATCAGGCGCAGATGCCGCAGGTGGTGGGACCGGAAAACCTGCCGACCGAAGTGGAGCTGGCCACTGCCATGGCCGACCAGCTGCCCGAGCGTATCCGCGACAAGGTGCTGTGCGCCAAGCCGATCGAGATCCGCCCGGTCACCGAGCGCGACCCGTTCAACCCCAAGCCCGGCGACCCGGTGAAGTACGCCTGGTTCCGCGCCGACGGCAACCTGCCGGACGTGCCGGCGCTGCACAAGTACCTGCTGGCCTACGCTTCCGACTTCGGCCTGTTGACCACCTCGCTGCTGCCCCATGGCAAGTCGGTGTGGCAGCGTGACATGCAGATCGCCAGCCTCGACCATTCGCTGTGGTTCCATGGCAACCTGCGCGCCGATGAATGGCTGCTGTATGCCATGGACAGCCCTTGGGCCGGCAACGCTCGTGGCTTCTGCCGTGGCAGCATCTACAACCGCGCCGGGCAACTGGTGGCTTCGTCCAGCCAGGAAGGCCTGATCCGCCATCGCAAGGACTGGGCATGAAGCTGAGCGAAGTGCGCAACTGGGTGTTCGACATGGACGGCACCCTGACCGTGGCGGTGCACGATTTTGCGGCCATCCGCGAGGCGCTGGAAATTCCCGCCGAGCACGACATCCTCACCCACCTGGCGGCGCTGCCGGCGGCGGAAGCGGCCGCCAAGCATGCCTGGTTGCTGGAGCACGAGCGTGACCTGGCGATCGCCTCCACGGCGGCCAGTGGGGCGGTGGAGCTGGTGCGGGCGCTGGCCGAGCGGGGTTGCCGGCTGGGGATCCTCACTCGTAATGCGCGTGAGCTGGCGCATGTCACCCTGGAGGCCATTGGCCTGGCGGACTGCTTTGCGGTCGAGCATGTGCTGGGGCGTGACGAGGCAGCGCCCAAGCCGAGCCCGGATGGCCTGCTGAAGATCGCCAGCGCCTGGGGCGTGGCGCCTAGCGAGCTGGTGATGGTGGGTGACTATCGCTTCGATCTGGATTGCGGGCGGGCTGCCGGGGCGCGCACGGTGCTGGTGAACCTGCCGGATAACCCGTGGCCGGAGCTGGTGGATTGGCATGCGGTGGATTGCCGGGCATTGCGGGTGATGCTGGGCTGAGTTTTCTGGTGTCAGTACCGGCCCTTCGCGGGTAAACCCGCTCCTACAGAACAGCGCGGTCCCTGTAGGAGCGGGTTTACCCGCGATAGGGCCGCCACTGTCTATGCTGAACTCCAGTCTTTCCCCAGAACTGGAGACCCAGCCATGACCAGCAAGGCCATCTATGTGAAACCCGGCGGCGGCTACGACAAGGTCGAAGTCGGCACCAGCAAGGCTGCGGCACCCACGCCCGGCGAAATCACCGTACAACTGCACGCCAGCTCCCTCAACTATCACGACTTCGCCGTGGTCAGCGGCATGTGGGGCCCGAGCGAGCGGCGCATTCCCATGGCCGATGGCGCAGGCGAAGTCATCGCGGTAGGCGAGGGCGTCACTGAGTTCAAGGTCGGCGACAACGTCGTCAGCACCTTCTTCCCCGATTGGATCGACGGCCAGGCCCTGCTCGAAGGCTTCGCCAGCGTGCCAGGCGATGGCATCGACGGCTATGCCCGCGAGCAGGTCACCGCACGCGCCACCTCTTTCACCCTCGCACCCAAGGGCTATAGCCACGCCGAGGCGGCCACCCTGACCACCGCCGGCCTCACCGCCTGGCGCGCGCTGATGAGCGACGATCACCTCAAGCCCGGCGACACCGTGCTGGTGCAGGGCACCGGCGGTGTGTCGATCTTCGCCCTGCAGTTCGCCAAGCTGGCCGGTGCCACGGTGATCGCCACCTCGTCCAGTGACGCCAAGCTCGAACGCCTCAAAGCCCTGGGCGCCGACCACCTGATCAACTACAAGGGCACGCCGGCCTGGGGCGAGAAAGTGCGCGAGCTCACCGACAACCGCGGCGTCGACCATGTGATCGAAGTCGGCGGGCCGGCGACCCTGGAGCAGTCGATGATCGCGGCACGGATCGGCGGGCATGTGTCACTGATCGGCATCCTCACCGGCGTCGCCGGTCAGCTGCCGCTGGTCCAGGCACTGGTGCGGCAGATCCGCCTGCAGGGCGTGCTGGTGGGCAGTCGCGCGCAGCAGCAGGCGATGGTCCGGGCCATCGACGCCAACGGTATGCGCCCGGTGGTGGACAAGCATTTCGAGCTGGAGCAGATCGTCGAAGCGTTCCGCTACCAGGAGAGCAACCGCCATTTCGGCAAGATCTGCCTCACCTGGTAATAACCCCGCCGCCGGCGATTGGGGCTGCAAAGCAGCCCCTAGTCCGGCAACAACCGATCCCGACTATTGGACAAATGCAGGCAAATCGCCGCCCGCGCCGCATCCGGATCCTGCCGTCGAATGGCATTGAGGATCGCCTCATGCTCCAGGTTGGCCAGGTACGCATGCCGCGCCAAGTTAGCCCCGGCGCGTTCGGCCAGCGCCATGCGGTTGCGCGGTATCAAGCCATTGCCCAGCTGCGCCATCATCTCGCTGAAGTACAGGTTGCCCGTGGCCTCCGCGATCAGCAGGTGAAAACGCCGGTCCGCCTCGATACAGCTGTCGCCAGCGGCCGCCAGGTCCTGGTAGTCGTCCAGCGCCTGGCGCATGCGGGCCAGTTGCTGGTCGTTGCGGCGCACGGCGGCGAGGGCAGCAGCCTGCCCCTCCAGGCCGATCCGCAATTCCAGCAGATCGCGCACGCTCGCGGCGTTCTCCGCCCCCACCCGCAAGCCAGCCTGCGCCGGGCGCGGCATCACGAACGACCCAATACCGTGGCGTGGCTCCACCAAGCCTGAAGCCTGCAGTTTCGACAAGGCTTCGCGCACCACCGTGCGGCTCACGCCATGCTCGCGTACCAGGGTGTTTTCCGAAGGCAGTTTGTCGCCCGGCTTGAAGGTGCCCAGCAGAATCTGTTGGGTCAGGCTGGACACCAGATCGTGGGCACGGCTGTGGCTGCGTGGGCGAGGGGGTTGAGACATGGGACAGGCTCCGGGCGACAATCTAGCTTGTACGACAAGTTAGCCGACAAAATTATTTTTCGCCCGTTTTTTCGCTACTCGGTGCAAACATGATTGTTGCGATAGCTGCAATATCGATGATTTTGTGCCATTTATCAGCTTGTATTTTGCAATTTAGCCGACGCTGGTGATCTTGTCGTACAACTTCGCCGGGCATATGCTCCGCTCCATTGTCTTTGCCAGACAACCTCGACCCGCACAAAAACAATTAGTGGGAGACCCGCAAGTGAACGACACCCTCGATCCGTCTGCCCGGAATGAAGGCGACGTGCTGGCCAGTGCTGTATCCAAGGTCAAGCGCCACGTGCTGCCGTTGTTCGTCATCATGTTCATCGTCAACTACCTCGACCGCGTCAACATCGGCTTCGTCCGCCCGCACCTGGAAAGCGACCTGGGCATCAGCGCCGCGGCCTATGGCTTTGGTGCCGGCTTGTTCTTCATCGGTTATGCCTTGTTCGAAGTACCGTCGAACATGCTGCTGCAGCGCGTCGGCGCGCGCTTGTGGCTGACCCGCATCATGTTCACCTGGGGGCTGGTGGCCACGGCCATGGCCTTCGTCCAGACCGAAACCCAGTTCTACGTGCTGCGCTTCCTGCTGGGGGTGGCCGAGGCCGGCTTCTTCCCCGGCGTGATCTACTACTTCACCCGCTGGCTGCCCGCCGCCGAACGCGGCAAGGCAATCGCCATCTTCCTCAGTGGCTCGGCACTGGCCTCGCTGATTTCCGGCCCGCTGGCCGGGGCGCTGATGCAGATCCAGGGCCTGGGCCTGCACGGCTGGCAGTGGATGCTGTTCATCGAAGGCATGGCCTCGGTCACCCTGTGCTTCTTCGTGTTCTTCTGGCTCGACTCGAAACCGCACGATGCCAAGTGGTTGAGCAAGGCCGAGCAGGACGCGCTGGTCGACACCATCGACCGCGAGCAGCGTGAGCGCGAGGCGATCGGTGCGGTCAGGCCGTCGTCCTGGAGCCTGCTCAAGGACCGCCAGATCGTGCTGTTCTGCCTGATCTACTTCTGCATCCAACTGACCATTTACGCCGCGACCTTCTGGCTGCCGAGCATCATCAAGCGCATGGGCGACCTGAGCGACCTGCAGGTCGGCTTCTTCAACTCGATCCCGTGGCTGATCTCGATCCTGGCCATGTACGCCTTCGCCGCCGGCTCCACCCGCTGGAGGTTCCAGCAGGCCTGGGTAGCGGGCGCGCTGGTGATCGCCGCCATCGGCATGTTCATGTCGACCACCGGTGGGCCGGTGTTCGCCTTCGTTGCCGTGTGCTTCGCCGCCATCGGCTTCAAGTCGGCCTCGTCGCTGTTCTGGCCGATCCCCCAGGGCTACCTGGATGCACGCATCGCCGCTGCCGTGATCGCGCTGATCAACTCGGTCGGCAATCTGGGCGGGTTCGTCGCGCCGACCACCTTCGGCCTGCTTGAGCAGCACACCGGTTCCATCCAGGGTGGCCTGTACGGCCTGGCCGTGACCTCGGTGCTGGCCGCCATTGCCGTGTTCTTCATCCGCACTCGCCCAAAGGGCGCCCCCTCTCCTGAAGCCAAGGCGCCTTCGGCGCTGGGCCAGACCCACTGATTGACTGCGAGACAACAACCATGACCCAGCAGACGACTCCCGCTTCTCACACCCCCGTGGTCACCGACCTGCGCGTGATCCCGGTGGCCGGCCACGACAGCATGCTGCTCAACCTCAGTGGCGCCCATGGCCCGTTCTTCACCCGTAACGTCGTGGTGCTGCGTGACAGCGCCGGCAATACAGGCCTGGGTGAAGTGCCGGGTGGCGAGAGCATTCGCCAGACCCTGGAAGACACCCGCAGCCTGGTGGTCGGCCAGCCGATCGGCCATTACCAGCGCGTGCTCAACGCCATGCGCCAGACTTTCGCCAACCGCGACTCGGCCGGCCGTGGCCTGCAGACTTTCGACCTGCGCATCACCGTGCATGCGGTAACGGCCATCGAATCGGCACTGCTCGATTTGCTTGGCCAGCACCTCAACGTACCGATGGCGGCGCTGCTCGGTGAAGGCCAGCAACGTGAACGCGTGAAGACGCTCGGCTACCTGTTCTACATCGGCGACCGGCAGCAGACCGACCTGGCCTATCGCAACGAGGCCGACGCCGAAGACGACTGGTTCCGCTTGCGTCACGAAAAGGCGCTGACGCCTGAGGCGGTGGTGCGCCTGGCCGAGGCGGCCAAGCAGCGCTATGGCTTCAGCGACTTCAAACTCAAGGGCGGCGTATTGCGCGGTGAAGAGGAAATGGAAGCGGTGACGGCGTTGGCCGAGCGCTTCCCGGAAGCGCGCATCACCCTTGACCCTAACGGTGCCTGGTCATTGAAAGAGGCCATCGCCCTGTGCCGCGACAAGCACCAGGTACTGGCCTACGCCGAAGACCCCTGCGGCGCCGAGAACGGCTACTCGGGCCGTGAAGTGATGGCCGAGTTCCGCCGCGCCACCGGGCTGCCGACCGCCACCAACATGATCGCCACCGACTGGCGGCAGATGGGCCATGCGATTCAGTCGCAGGCGGTGGACATCCCCTTGGCCGACCCGCATTTCTGGACCTTGCAAGGCTCGGTACGGGTGGCGCAGATGTGCAACGACTGGGGCCTGACCTGGGGCTCGCACTCGAACAACCACTTCGACATTTCGCTGGCGATGTTCACCCAGGTGGCCGCTGCGGCGCCGGGGGAGATCACGGCTATCGATACCCACTGGATCTGGCAGGACGGCCAACGCCTGACCCGCGACCCGCTGCGCATTGTCGACGGGCATGTGCGTGTGCCCGAGCGGCCGGGGTTGGGGGTGGAGCTGGATGAAGACCAACTGGCCAAGGCCCATGAGTGTTATCGCAACATGGGGCTGGGGGCGAGGGATGACAGTGTGGCGATGCAGTTTCTGATTCCGGGGTGGCGCTTCGATAACAAGCGGCCTTGCCTGGTGCGGTGATTACCTGTTGCTGGCCCGGCGCTTCGAGCGTACCGGGCAGGCGTAGGCAGACGCCTGAGCAACAGAGGCCCCGGGAGACCGGGGCTTTTTTTTGCCTGTACCGGCCCTATCGCCGGCTTGCCGGCGATAGGGCCGGTACAGGCACAACACATCCGGATGAAAAACAAAACCTTCAAATGGCCATCAGGCGCATTTGGACATGCCATTCACGACATCTGGCGCAATTGGAAATCCCCTGTCGTGATCAAACAGTTCCGAGGCGTTCTCGTGTAATTTCCCACAGCCTCGCAGGGCTTAAATGAACCCCGAATTGCACCGGCAGGTTGCTCTGTGACGCCTGCCGAAGATCAACAACAGAGCACCGGTAACGTGCCGTTTTCTTGATTTCAAAAGGAGATATTTTTCGCCTACGCCTGCCCGTCCTTTCCTTGTGTCAGCAAAAAGAGAACAACATCAATGAACACCGTGGGATCTGATGGCAACCTTGCACAAGGTTTCAAGCCACGTCATGTAACGATGCTGTCCATCGCGGGCATCATCGGTGCCGGACTTTTCGTCGGCTCCGGGCACGCCATTGCGGCAGCCGGGCCAGCCACCATTGTTTCTTACTTCGTAGCCGGCACCCTGGTGGTGCTGGTCATGCGCATGCTCGGCGAAATGGCCGTGGCACACCCCGACACCGGTTCGTTCTCCACCTACGCCGACCAGGCCATCGGCCGCTGGGCCGGCTACACCATCGGCTGGTTGTACTGGTGGTTCTGGGTGCTGGTGATCCCGATCGAAGCCTTGGCCGCCGGGCATGTGCTCAACGCCTGGTTCCCCCAGGTGGACAGCTGGATCTTCGCCCTGGCGTCGGTGCTGCTGCTGGCCGGCACCAATCTGTTCAGCGTGGCCAAATACGGCGAGTTCGAATTCTGGTTCGCCATCCTCAAGGTCACCGCGATCCTCGGTTTCATCGGCCTGGGTTTCGCCGCGCTGATGGGCTGGCTGCCCAACCGTGAAGTCAGTGGCTTGAGCGGGCTGATGGCCGAGTACGGCGGCTTTGCGCCCAAAGGCTGGTCGGCTGTGATCGGCGCGTTCATCACCGTGATGTTCAGCTTCATCGGCACCGAGGCCGTGACCATCGCCGCCTCCGAATCCAGCGACCCGTCGCGCAACATCGCCAAGGCCACCCGCTCGGTGATCTGGCGCATCAGCACCTTCTACATCCTGTCGATCTTCGTGATCATCTCGGTGGTGCCGTGGAACGATCCGCAACTGGCCGTGGTGGGTTCTTACCAGCGCGCGCTGGAAATCATGAACATCCCCAACGCCGGCTTCATGGTCGACCTGGTGGTGCTGGTGGCGGTGACCAGCTGCATGAACTCGTCGATCTACATTGCCTCGCGGATGATGTACTCGCTGGCCAAGCGCGGCGACGCCCCGGCCTTCCTCAACAAGACCTCCAAGGTAGGCGTACCGCGCGCCGCCGTGTTCGGCAGCACCCTGATCGGCGCGGCCATCGCCATCCTCAACTACTTCGCGCCCAAGGGCGTGTTCGAGTTCCTGCTGGCCAGCTCCGGCGCCATCGCACTGCTGGTGTACATGGTCATCGCCATCTCCCAGCTGCGCATGCGCCGCCGCCTGGAGCGCGAGAACGCCGAGCTGAAGTTTCGCATGTGGCTGTTCCCGTGGCTGACCTGGGCGGTGATCCTGTTCATTGCCGGGGCGTTGGCGGTGATGATGTATACGCCTGAGCATCGGGCGGAAGTGAGTTCTACTTTGGGTCTGGCGATCGTGATTTCCTTCCTGGGGATTGTCACGTCGCGGGGGCATGCGCAGCCGGTGGGGGCGCGGACGATGGGGTGATTGGGTTCACCGGGTGGTAACGGTGAAGGGCACCAGTGGAGGGTGCCCTTTGCTTTTTGAAACAGTTCAACCGGTCTGCTGAGCGCTTGGGTGGCATTAGACTTCCCCCTGATTTTTTGTACAGGGAGTCGATGCATGAGCGCGAAAAATAAAACTGCACAAGCGCCAAAGGTTTCTCTTCCGGTAATGGATGACCGATTCGAAGAAGTGTTGACGTTGATTCAGAGCGCCCGGCAGCGTGCCGTGCAGGCTGTGAATACCCAGCTGGTTGAAATGTATTGGCAGGTGGGGGCTTACATCAGTCGGAAGCTTGAGCGTGCTTTGAGTGGGGCGATGCGGTGGTGAATCAGTTGGCTCTTCACCTCGCGCAAACCCAGCCGGGCTTGCGGGGTTTTACGCGAGCCAACCTGTTTCGCATGCGCCAATTCTATGAAACATACGGCGGCGACGAGAAAGTCGCACCACTGGTGCGACAATTGCCGTGGAGCCTCAACCTCATCATCCTAGGACAATGCAAACGCCCAGAAGAGCGCGAGTTCTACCTGCGTATGGCCGTCCAGCAGAGATGGTCCAGGCGTGAGTTGGATCGACAACTGAAGTCTGCTCTATTCGAGCGCAGCATTTCCAGCCCTGCAAAAGTCTCGGCACCGCTGAGACAAAACTATCCAACGGCGATGGAGATTTTTCGAGACGCCTACATGGTTGAGTTCCTTGGGCTACCTGGAGGTCATGGAGAGGCCGATCTGCATCGCGGCTTGATGGAGCGTCTCAAGGAATTCCTGATCGAACTGGGCCGCGATTTCTGTTTTGTCGGTTCTGAATATCCGCTACAGGTCGGCAGCCGCGACTTCGCTCTGGACCTGCTGTTTTTCCACCGAGGCCTCAACTGCCTTGTCGCCATCGAGCTCAAGGTCGGTCGTTTCGAGCCCGAGTACCTGGGCAAGCTCGACTTTTATCTGGAAGCCCTGGATCGCAACGAGCGAAAGCCGCACGAAAACCCGGCCATCGGGGTGCTCCTGTGCGCCAGCAAGGATGATGAAGTGGTCGAATACGCACTCAACCGCAGCTTGTCTCCAGCATTGATTGCCGAGTACCAGACACGTTTGCCGGACAAGGCATTGCTGCAAGCCAAACTGCATGAGTTCTATACGCTGGGCACAGCAGAGGATGGTGATCGGTAACGGTGTCGTTCAGATTCCTTGGCTCATCATTTCGATATACCTGGTCACCGCCGGCGCTTTCTCAAAGCGCCGGTAGATCAGGCTCAACCATGAGCTGGCCTGGCAATCGGCAATACGCCGGTAGTTCACCTGCGGCAGGCTGATGCGCTGGACCACCGACTCCGGCACCACGGCGATGCCCTGACTCAAGGAAACCAAAGTGATCACCGCAACAAGGCTGCCAGGTTGCGGGCCTAGGCGTGGCACGAACCCACCCTGTGCCGCCACCTCCAGCGTCCCGGAAATCTGCTCGGGAAGGATGAAGTTTTCGCCGGCCAGACGTGATGCCGGGATCTGCTGCAGCTCGTTGATCCGTGAGCTGGCGGGCAGGGCGAGGACGAAGTCTTCCCGATGCAGGGCAATGGCCTCCAGTTCTTCAGGCAGCTCCATGGGCGAGCGCACATAGGCGAGGTCGAGCAGGCCATCGCGGACCATGCCGGGCAGTTCGGCCATGGGCAGTTCGCGGATGTTCAGGCGCACGCCGGGGTGCGCGTCGCTGAAGCTGATCACCTGCCGCTGCAGCATCCCCGAATACGCCGCCGAAGCCACGTAGCCCATTTCGATACTGCCACTTTCACCACGGCCGGCCCGTTGCGCGCCGAGCTGCGCGGCATCGAACTGGCGCACGGCCTGCTCCGCTTCGATCAGCAGCGCCTGGCCGGCAGCCGTGAGGTTGACCTCACGCTGATTGCGCTCGAACAGGCGCACGCCCAGCTCGCGCTCCATGTCCTGGATCTGCCGGCTGAGGGTCGGCGGGGCAATGCCCAACTGCTCGGCCGCACGGGTGAAGTGACCGTGCCGCGCGACGCAGAGGAAGTAGCGGAAATGGCGGATTTCCATGCGGTGTTACCTGCAAGCTAATGACGCCGGCCGTTGGGGCTAACACGCTTTGGGGCTGGTGGCGTTATGGTGAAGCAAACATTACAAGGCTGGTGTCTTGGCGGCAAAGATTGCCTGTGAGATTGCTGGGGACCGCTGCGCGGCCCATCGCCGGCAAGCCAGCTCCCACACGAACAACAGCGCTCTGTGTGGGAGCCGGCTTGCCGGCGATGGGCTGCAAAGCAGCCCCGGCGCCCCCCCAGATTGATCACACCCCCAAGCCAACCCGCTCTGCTTCCGGAGCCCCCGTCATGCCCTCTGCGCGCTTCACCCTCCTAACCGCCTCCCTGGTCTGCGCCCTGATCATCCTCGACACCAACATCGTCGCCGTCAGCCTCCCCAGCATCGCCCGCGATCTGTCCGGTTCCTTCGCCGATATCGAATGGGTAGTCAGCGCCTACCTCCTGGCCTTCGCCGCCTGCCTGCTCCCCGCCGGCAGCCTCGCCGACCGCTTCGGCCGCCAGCGCATGCTGCTGATCGGCCTGGCCGTATTCGGCGCCGCCTCACTCGCCTGCGGCGCAGCCCCCAGCCTGCTGTTCCTCGACCTCGCCCGGGCCGCCAAAGGCATCGGCGCCGCCCTGCTACTGACCGCCGCACTGGCCGCCATCGGCCACCGCTTCCACGAACCCCAGGAGCGCATGCGCGCCTGGGCCTTCTGGGGCGCGTGCATGGGCGCGACCATCACCTTCGCCCCATTGCTCGGCGGCCTGATCGCCAGCACCCTCGGCTGGCGCTGGATCTTCTACATCAACCTGCCCTTGGTCGCGTTGCTCGCCCTGATGGTGCTGCGCAGCATCGAGGAATCCCGCGACAGCGCTGCCGCCCGGCTTGACCCCATGGGCAGCCTGACCTTCGCCGGCAGCCTGGGCTGTTTGATCTGGGCGATGATCGACGCCAACCAGGTTGGCTGGACCAGCGTGGACACGATCGGTCGGCTGCTGGTCAGCGCCTTTCTGTTCGGCCTGTTCATCATGATCGAGAGCAGCCAGGCGCGGCCGATGATCGACCTGAAGCTGATGCGCAGCCCCCGTTTCATCGGCGCCTTGCTGGGGATGTTCGCCTACGCTGCGTGCGCTCAGGTGATGATGACCTTGCTGCCGCTGTACCTGCAGAGCGGCTTGCAGCTGTCGGCGCTGGCGGCAGGGGCGGGGATGTTGCCGTTTGCTGTGGCGATGTTGCTGACGCCGCGTCTGGGGATGCGGCTGGCTAGTCAGTGGAGCCCTGCGCAGGTGTTCGCTCTGGGGCTGGTGCTGGTGGGTATGGGCAACCTGCTGTGCGCCTGGGCGGTCGGCCACGGGGGCTACCTGACCTTTGCCCTCGCCAGCCTGGTGCTGGGGGCCGGGGCAGGGCTGCTCAATGGCGATACGCAGAAGAACATCATGGCTTGCGTGCCGCGTGAGCGTACTGGGATGGCGTCGGGGTTGAGTACCACCACGCGGTTTGGCGCGATTGTGATTGCGATTGGGGTGTTGGGCGGGGTGCTCGCGGCGCGCAGCGCTCAGTTGTTGCGTGAGGCAATGGCCAGGTTGGCGCCGGAGCAACTGGGCAAGGTTAGCGCCATGGCCACTCGCATAGCTGCGGGCGATCTGCCTGCGGCCCTGGCGATGCTCGACCCGAGCCTGCGGGACACGGTGGCACCGCTGGCGCGGCAAGCGTTTGCTGGCGGGTTCGAAGCCGTGTTGCTGACGGCGGGCTGTGTGGCGTTGGCCTTCGCCGTGGTGGTAGGTGTACTGCTGGGGCGGCCCCTTCCGAGCCATGGCGCGCTCGCGCGCGTATGAAGGAAAAGGCACCTGGCTGACAGGTGCCTTCCGGCCTTAGAAATCGGCTCTGAGGGTAACGGTGTAGTTGCGCGGGTCGCCGTAATAGTTGGCGGCGTTTACCAACCGCAGACAACTAAGGCTCGAACACCCATCGCCCTCGCAACATTCCTTTCAGCTCATCAACGCTCAGGGTCATATCCCGCTTGCGGTGGACCACCGCATGGCAGTTAGCGCACAACGTCACGAGGTCCGTCTCAGGATTCACGGCTTTTTCCCCACCAAAGTCCGAAATCGGTACTACATGGTGAACGTGAATGAATCCCTTCGCGTGCTCGCCGTAAACCTTTTCGAAGTCAAACCCACATGCCTTGCAGTCAAGCCCGTGGATAGCGATGGCCTTTACCCTTAGGTCTTTCCGGCGCTCGTAACGGGTACCAAAATAGGTTGACTTGCTGCCCTCATTGGCCGATTCAAAGGTCAATAGATCGTCTTCGGTGTTCGGCACCACCGCGTCAGCCTGCGAAGGCAGGAGCTTCGCATGGCTTTGGATGACGTCGTAATCGGATTGGGAAATGGGCCTTACACCGTCGCGCCAGTAGTTGCTCACGCGGGTGGCGGGGATGGTCTCTAGGTACTCTCCGTCGATTTTCGAGGGGACAGCGGTTTCGAACGGAGTGAAGTTTTCGATCAGTGCAAAAAGGTCACCCTTATCGCTGTTCCGATCTGAGTAGACTTTGCCGATGCGTGCCGTACCAAAATAATGCGGATCGGTGCTGAGGCGGACGGAAGCGAAGGCTTTGTCCTTGATGCGCCCTTTGTAGTAGATCACTTCGGTTCCCTGGGTGAGCCAGGTTTGATAGCGCTTGGGGAAGTGGTAGACAGCGCCTGTTTCGTCTTCCCACTGCGATGTGTCGTTTTCAACGATGACGACGGGCATGTCATTTCCTCTAGATTGATGGCAAAAGCCTATCAAAAAATAGGAAATTTCCTACCGCTCGTACTGAATATGCGCCCTCATACCACCGATTGTGGTGAGGTCGGCTGGTAACTGCTTTTGGAAGACCTCTCGCGTCGGTGCAGTTTGGTACGTCGATCGTGCGGTCGGCCGGCTCAAGGCAATATCCGCATGGCTCGAGCTCAAAAAATCAGCCGGTCGCAGAGCTGCTGGCGGGCATTTACTGGATTCCATGCACAAAAAAAGACGTCCGTGGACGTCTTTGATTGATCATTTGGTGGAGCCGGGGTGAGCTGAATTGATTACCCAGTAAACTGATTTAGAAGGGTATTTTTTGTTTGAAGATGTACTTGGAATACCGTTTGGAATAAAGCAAGGATCGCGTTGATGACGCGGAGAGGACGGTAGGTGCCGAGTTGCCCTCCATTAACTCTCAATAGTAGCCACCCGGTGAGTCGGGTGAGCTTTTCAGATTTGGAGTACGTCTGTAAGCGTAAGCAAACGTGCCGTGAGCGTTTCCTGGCCGAGATGAATGAAATCAGCACCTTAGCCGTATGTCGATACTGGCTCGAAGATATCCAACCGGTTAAGGTGTGGCATTGATCACATATACCTCACAGGGATGCGGCGAGCACGCCCTCCCTGCTTCTGTGTAAGGAACGTGCGCGTGAACCAGCAGACCCTGGCCCCCTTCATCTGGAATATCGCAGATCTGCTTCTGGGAGCCTTCAAGCCCTCCGAGTACGGCCGCATCATCCTTCCGTTCACCGTGCTGCGTCGTCTGGAATGTGTGTTGGAACCCACCCGCGGCAAGGTACGCAGCCAGTATGAGGCGATGAAGGCCAGTGGCGTGGACATGGACCTGATCTTGCCGACGACGGCCGGCGCAACCTTCTACAACGTCTCGCAGTTTTCCCTGGACAGCGTGGGTTCCACCAGCACCCGCGCCAACCTGGAAGACTACATCGCCAAGTTCTCCGCCAACGCCCGCCAGGTGTTCGAGCACTTCGCCTTTGACCGGTGGCTGGAGAAGCTGGAGAAAGCCAACCTGCTCTACCTGGTCACGCAGAAGTTTGCAGCAGTCGATTTGCACCCGGACAAGATCAGCAACCACGAAATGGGGCTTATCTTCGAGCACCTGATCCGCAAGTTTGCCGAGTCATCCAACGATGATGCCGGGCAGTACTTTACCCCGCGCGATGTGGTGCGCCTGGCCACCACCCTGGTATTTGCGCCGGATCATCAGGCACTCAACGGCGATGGTGTGGTGCGCACCGTTTACGACTGCGCCGCCGGCACGGGCGGCTTTCTGTCTTCGGCCATCGAGCAGGTCTACGAGTGGAACCCCAATGCCCGCCTGGTGCCCTACGCCCAGGAGCTAAACCCGGAAACCTACGCCATCTCTGTGGCGGACAAGCTGATCCAGGGCTACGACACCCGTAACATCAAGCTCGGCAACACCCTATCCGACGATCACCTGCGCCATGAGCAGTTCGACTACTGCCTGGCCAACCCGCCGTTCGGCGTGAAGTGGGAGAACGTCCAGAAGCAGGTGCAGGCCGAGCACAGCCAGCAAGGTTTCGCCGGCCGCTTCGGCGCCGGCCTGCCGCGCGTGGGTGATGGTTCGCTGCTGTTCCTCATGCACCTGCTGTCCAAGCGCAAACCGCTTGAGTTGGGGGGCAGCCGCATCGGCATCGTGCTGTCCGGCTCGCCGCTGTTCAACGGTGGCGCTGGTTCGGGCGAGTCGGAGATTCGCCGCTGGATTCTGGAGAACGACTGGCTGGAGGCAATCATCGCCCTGCCAAACGACCTGTTCTATAACACCGGCATCGGTACCTATATCTGGGTGCTGTCTAACCACAAAGACGCGCTGCGCAAGGGCAGGGTGCAGTTGATCGACGCCAGCGCCATGCATGCGCCGATGCGCAAGAGCCTGGGCAGCAAGCGCAAATACCTCTCGGACAAGCAGATTGCCGAGATCGCCAAGCTGCACGAGGCCTTAGAGGAAGGCCCGAACTCCAAGACCTTCGCCAACACGGACTTTGGCTACCGCCGCATCACCGTCGAGCGCCCACTGCGCCTGCGCTTCTCGGCCACCCCGGACAAGCTCGCCGCCTATCAGAACACCAAGGGCGCTGATCAGAATGAAGCCTTTGCCGGCGTGCAGGGCGAATTCGACAGCCTGGCGGCCTTTCTCCAGGCCGCCGGTATCAAGAAGCTCGGCAAGGGCGCGTTGAAAGCCGCATTGGCCTGCTTCGGTGAGCGCGACGCCAATGCTCAGCCGGTGCTGGACGACAAGGGCAATCTGCAGGCCGACTCCGACCTGCGCGAGTTTGAAAACGTACCGCTCAGCCAGAGCATCGCCGGCTACTTCGCCCGCGAAGTGCTGCCCCATGTGCCGGATGCCTGGATCGATACCGGCAAGACGGATGCGAAGGACGGCCAGGTCGGCATCGTCGGCTACGAGATCAACTTCAACCGTTACTTCTACGTCTACCAGCCACCGCGCCCGCTGGCCGAGATCGATGCCGACCTCAAGGCCGTGGAGGCCGAGATCGCCGCGTTGTTGGGCGAGGTGACGGCATGAGCCATTACAAGCCTTATCCGGCCTACAAGGACTCCGGGGTGGAGTGGTTGGGGATGGTGCCGGAGCATTGGGATGTCAGAAAGCTCAAATGGCTGGCATCGTTACAGAGCGGCGACTTCATTACGAGCGAGACAATCGAAGAAGAGGGTGAATACCCTGTTTATGGTGGGAACGGCCTTCGCGGATACTGCGCTGCTTTTACTCATGAAGGAGCCTACGCCCTCGTGGGACGACAGGGCGCGTTATGCGGGAACATCAACTATGCCGACGGCAAGTTCTGGGCTTCGGAGCACGCGGTAGTCGTTTCACCTTATGTACCCACTGCCATTCGCTGGCTAGGCGAACTGTTGCGAGCAATGAATCTAGGTCAGTACTCAATATCGTCTGCTCAGCCTGGGTTGGCAGTAGAGCGTATTATCGATTTGTTTCTGCCTGTGCCGCCGGAAAGCGAGCGCCAGATCATCGCAGTGTATATGGGTCGCGAAACTGCTCGCATCGACGCGCTGATTGAAAAGAAAACCCGCTTTATCGAACTGCTGCGCGAAAAACGCCAGGCGCTGATCACCCATGCCGTCACCAAGGGGCTCGACCCGAGCGCGAAGATGAAAGACTCCGGAGTGGAGTGGCTGGGGGAGGTGCCGGAGCATTGGAGCGTCAAACAGCTCAAGCATGTTGTTGACCCGAACTCTTCGATCACTTACGGGATCGTTCAAGCTGGCCCCGAGTATGAAGGTGGGGTGCCGTATATCCGTACTAGTGACATGAGTGGCGACGAGCTTCCAGTCAGTGGTTACCCCCTTACCTCACCTGAGGTAGATGAGTCTTATGCACGGTCAAGAGTGCGGCCAGGCGATATCGTCATGTCGATACGCGCGTCAGTCGGCAAGTGCTTACCTGTTCCGGACGAGCTGAGTCTCGCCAATCTCACACAGGGGACAGCAAAGGTCTCGCCGGGGCAGAACGTTACGCGAGATTTTCTGCTGGAATTTTTGAACTCAGGTGCAGCGCAGGTGTACTTTGAATTGATGGCCAAGGGGGCGACGTTCAAAGAAATTACGCTGGATGCACTCCGGCGAACGCCAGTGTTGCTGCCACCTAGAGATGAGCAGGTTGGGATTGATCGCTTTATTGCTCTGCATGTTGGGCGTCTAGATCGGCTTGTTCGGCTATCAGAGTGCAGCGTTGTAACGTTAAGAGAGCGCCGCTGCGCCCTGATCACCGCCGCCGTCACCGGCCAGATCGACCTTCGGGAGGTGGTATGAACCAGGGTCGCAGCCTGCGTCTATTTCTGGTGGATGGCACGCCCAATGGCCTGATCACTGCTGAGATAATGAACTGGACCGGCCATGTGCTGACCGGCCTACGCTCCAAATTGGCCGAGCTGGTACAGCGTCCCGAATGCGCGCGCACCGGCGTGTACTTTCTTGTCGGCCCCGACCCGGACGACAGCCTGCGTACCCGGGTGTATATCGGCGAATCTGATGATGTGGCCCAGCGTCTGAAGCAACATAACCGTCCGCAAGAGCTGGGTGGCAAGGACTTCTGGGAGCGTGTCTGTCTGATTACCAGCAAGGACCAAAACCTGACCAAGGCCCATGCCAAGTACCTAGAGAGCCAACTTATCCAGATCGCCAGTCAAGCCAGTCGCTGTGTAGTAGGCAATGGCACAGCGCATAGCTACACCAACTTGCCTGAGTCGGATCGTGCGGACATGGCGTTTTTTCTCGAGCAGATCCGCATTGTGCTACCAGTGCTGGGTTTCGACTTCCTGCGCGAGCTGATCAAACCCTCTAAGCTCGTTATGGCACCAGTCGAGCAACCGGTTAGCCAATCGCCGCGTTTTGCATTACAGCTTCCAAAGAGCAAGGAGCGCGCGCAAGCGCAAGAGGTTGATGGGGAGTTCTTTGTACTGAAAGGGTCCCGAGCTCGAGCTCAGTGGGTAGGAACTGCGGATCACAACTACCGGAACCTGTACCAGCAGTTGGTGAGTGACGGTGTCATGATCAGTGACGGAAGTGAGTACCTAATGTTCAAGGACGACTATGCCTTCAGTAGTCCGAGTGCCGCAGCAGCGGTTGTGTATGGTCGTGCAGCCAGTGGTCGAGTCTCTTGGCTGGTCGAGGGTAGTGGCGAAACTTATGCCGCCTGGCAGGACAGTCAACTGAGTGGTATCGGTGTGAAGCCAGAAAATGAGTTGCTCAGTGAATAAGATCAAGCAGCCGCAGCGGTTGAACCTGAGCTACGAGTACATCAGCAAGATTGGCCCGTCGCTGTGCGATGCCTTCTGTCGTGCCCAAGGCCAGGGTGCTTCGACCCTCTGTTGCTCTACCTGAACAAGAACGGCGTGCTACTACGGTGCCGACATGATTAGCGATACCAAAAACTGCGGCGAGTAGATGTGCCCCAGTTGTATCAGTGGACACGCCCGATAGACATTATTTGATGGGCCGTTCCTAGGTATGGCCGAGAAGTTAAAGGACGAAACGATGAGTCATATCCACCACGAGTGCGAACTGGAACGCCATATTGTCGAGCAGCTTGAAGCTGCCGGCTGGCTGGTGGGTAAGTCTGCTGACTATGACCAAGGGAGGGCGTTGGTCCCTGAGGATGTGCTGGGGTGGCTGGAGGCCAGCCAGCCTGCAGCCATGGATAAGCTCCGCGTCATGAATGGTGCTGGCACGCGCGATGTGCTGCTGGATCGGTTGGTCAAGCAGCTCGAAAATAAAGTCGAAGGCGGCACGGTAAATGTGCTGCGCTACGGCTTTGCTGTGGCCGGTGGCGGCACCCTAGCTATGAGCCAGGCGCTGCCTGAGGACGCGCGCAACGACACGGTGATCGCCCGCTATGCAGCCAATCGGCTGCGCGTCTTGCCACAGCTGCGTTACTCTTTGGACAAGGCCGACGAGATCGATTTGGCCTTCTTTATCAACGGCATTCCGGTGGCCACGGTGGAGTTGAAGACCGACTTCACCCAGTCAGTCCAGGCTGCTATGCAGCAGTACTGTATGGATCGCCGTCCTGAGCGCAAGAGCGGTGGCCTGGAGCCGCTGCTCACCTTCAAACGTGGCGCGGTAGTGCATTTCGCAATGAGCGACAGCGACATACGCATGACCACCAAACTGGCCGGGGATTCGACCTTCTTTCTGCCGTTCAACCGGGGCAACGATGGTGCCGCCGGCAACCCGCCGGGTGAAAACGGTAGTTACCCGGCGAGCTACTTTTGGGAGCGGGTGCTGCAGAAGGACAACTGGCTGCACATCTTCCACCGATTCGTATTGCAGGAGCGTAAGGAAGCTCAGGACGTCAACGGCAAAACCTACTTTAAAGAAGGCCTGATCTTCCCGCGCTTCCATCAATGGGAAGGCGTGACCAGGATGATCGACGCGGTGCAGGTAGAAGGGGCAGGGCAACCGTATCTGATCCAGCACAGCGCCGGCTCGGGCAAGACCAATACCATCGCCTGGACCGCGCATTCGCTGATTCGTGTGCGCCGTCCGGACGGTGAGCCGTATTTCCACAGTGTGATAGTGGTGACCGACCGCCAAGTGCTTGACCAGCAGTTGCAGGATGCCATCCAGCAGATCGAGCACCAGGCCGGCGTGGTATGCGCCATAGACCGCCAACAGTCGAATCTGCCCAAGAGCCAGCAGTTGGCCAAGGCCATGCTCGATGGTGTGCCGATTATCGTCTGTACCCTACAGACGTTCCCCTATGCGCAGAAGGCCATCCTCGGCGAGCAGAGCCTGCGCGATCGGCGTTTCGCTATCATCATCGACGAGGCGCACAGCTCCACCGGGGGCAGCACGGCGGATGACCTACGCTATGTACTGACCGGGCAGAGCGAGGCGGAGTGGGAAAAACTCTCCAAGGCGGACCGGTTGTCCGTGTGGCAGAGCTCGCGCTCGCGCCCAGGCAATGCCAGCTACTTCGCCTTCACCGCCACGCCCAAGCATTCGACGCTGAGCCTGTTCGGTCGCCCGCGCAATCCGGCGCAGCCCGTCAGCACCGACAACCCGCCGGCACCGTTCCACCTCTACACCATGCAGCAGGCGATCGACGAAGGCTTCATCCTCGATGTGCTGAAGAACTACACCAGCTACGAGGTGGCGTTCAAAATTGGCAGCGAGATGGTCGATGACAAGCGCGTGGACGAGAAGAGCGCCGGGCGCAAACTGGCCAAATGGCTGTCGCTCAACCCGGTGAATGTGGGACAGAAGGTCGAGCTGATCGTCGAGCACTTCCGCAAGAACGTCGCGCACCTGCTCGGTGGCCAGGCCAAGGCCATGGTGGTGACCAGCTCGCGTGCTGCAGCGGTGAAGTACCACCTGGCGCTGGCGGACTACTGCAAGCGCAAGGGCTATGACAACGTGCTGGCGATGGTGGCCTTCTCAGGTGAGGTGCCTAATACGGATGTGGAAGCGGCCAGCCTGCCCAAGGATCACCAATTCAGTGAAACCAACCTGAACCCCGGCCTGCATGGCCGCGATATGCGCAAGGTGTTCGACACTCCGGACTACCGGGTGATGATCGTCGCCAACAAGTACCAGACCGGCTTCGACCAGCCCAAGCTGGTTGCCATGTACCTGGACAAAAAAATATCCGGTGTGGAGGCCGTGCAGACCCTCTCGCGTCTGAACCGTACCTTCCCCGGGAAGGACAAGACGTTCGTCATCGACTTCGCTAACAAGGCCGACGAGATACTGGCGTCATTCAAGACCTTCTATCGTGATGCCCAGGTGGCGGACATCCAGGATCCGAACATCGTCTATGACATCAAGCAGCGCTTGGATGGCATGTTCATCTATGAGCAGGCTGAGGTGGAGGCTTTCGGTGATGCCATCGTCGATGCGAAGGTGACGCACCAGAAGCTGTTCTCGCTTACTCAGTCAGCCACCGACCGCTTCAACGGAAAGTTGAAAACGCTCAACGATGCCATCGACCAGTGGGAAAAAGCCTGGGAGAAGGCCCATGACGAGGGTAGCGACAAGGACATGGAATACGCCGATGTGCAGCGTTCGGAATATTGCAAGGCACGCGACGAGCTGATGATCTTCAGTGAGAGCCTGACCAAGTTCGTGCGCAGCTATGAGTACATCGCCCAGTTGATCGACTTCGGCGACCCCAGCCTGGAGGCCTTTGCCAGCTATGCACGCCTGCTGCGTAAACGGCTCAAAGGCATCACTGCCGAACAGGTGGATCTGGGTGACCTCAAGCTCAGCCACTACAAGATCAAGAAGGGCAGCAACCTCAGTGGCGTCGCCGTGCTGGGTGAAACACCTGGCCTCTATGGTATGACCGATAACGGCCTGCGCGACGCCCGCGACCGCGAGAAAAAATACCTTGCCGAGCTGATTGAGAAGCTCAACAACTCCTTCGGCAAGGACATTACCGACACTGACCAGGTGGCCTTCGCGGTGCACGTTTCCGAGAAGCTGCGCGCTGACCGCGTGGTGATGGCCCAAGTGCAGAACAACACGATGGAACAGACCATGAAGGCGGACCTGCCTTCAAAAGCCATCTCTGCCATCGCTGCCGCCATGAGCAGCCACACTAGTATGGCGACCAAGCTGCTCAGCGATGAATCGACACGCGAGGTGTTCCTGACGGTGGTGTACGAGCTGTTAAAGAAAGATCCTGGGGCAGAGCTCTTTGACCTAGCGAGGCCGAGTAAGTAGAGATCGGCTAGTCCTCAACCTTGAGGGGCAAGCGGCTTTGAAAGCGATTTGCTGTCGAATCGCTGGGCGCCCCTCTGGATTAGGTAGGGTGCATTTCATCTCGTAAGGCTTGTCTCTTCAAGCTGACCTTTTCGCGTACAAAAATGCAGAATGCATCAATACTGCATTGACGGCTCACTGGCATTCCCTTAGCATGGCTTCCAAGTCGACTGCAGTATGATTGCATTCTGCGATTGCAACGGATCGAATTGACTATTGGCAGACACGCAAGGAGATAGAATGAAACGAAAACGATTGAAATTAGCACCCCCGACGTATCTTTCCCTTGTGGTCTACCTTGCTCTCAGCCCCAATATCGAGGTCGGCTTCAATCGTTCGTGGCAGGTACATGCTGATGGCAGTGAAACTAGAAACCTGCAAGTAGATATAAAAAAATTTGAACATGGGAAGTTAATCAATGGTGGCGAAAAAAATACTCTCTCACATCGCTGATGTCTCATTAGGTCAGACTTTTCGGGAGCGGGCGGAGACAGACAGCCCCGAAAGCGGCGTTAGGTTGATTCAGATAAAGGACGTCCGGGAGGGGGAGCTGAATGATATAAATTCCCTCCCTTATGCTGATATCGAGCCCTCTAAATTGAAGGTTAAGCTCCTGGTCGGAGATTTGCTATTGCCGCTGAGAGGTATGCGAACTGAAGCCATGGTGTTTAGAGGGGAGAGCGGTAATGTCACCACAACAAACCAAGTCGCCATAATTCGCCCGAGGCAGGATGGAGGGGTGAGTTTGGAGTACCTCCATTGGTTTTTTAATTCAGCTAAGGGTAGTGTTTTACTTGAGTCCATACGAACCTCCGCAAGCATACCTAATATAAGTGTTAAGAATTTACTTGAAATATCGGTGCCAGTTCCAAGCCCGAAAAGGCAAAAGCAAATCGTTGATATTTATCATAATTGGTGTGCGCAGAGGGATACGTTGCGTAAGTTGATTTTTAATGGAGAGAATATGGTGGCAAGTGCTGCGCACGAAATATTGGGTGGAGACTGATAGGTATGGGCATTTCGTTTGCTGGTTTGAAAGCGTTTGTGCTGGAAAGTATTGAGCGTATGCGCTTGAGCGGAACGGATCTGGATGCAGTAAAGGTTTTGTTGCTCTTTATGGTCTGCAAAAAAGCACTTGATGAGGAGCGGAGTATTCAAGCGAGAGAGGGCTTGGTTAAAGACTCAGATATTGATGAGTTGAGCGATGTGGAGTCGTTGGCATCGGTTATTGCGCGGATAGTTGAGAGTAAATCAAATTCGTTTTTCTCAGATTCCATTCTAAGTATTTGGGGTGAAATACATCCTGTCCTCAGCTCTGATATGTCGGAGAGGAGTGAGTTGGTTAGGCTCTGGGATGAGTTTAGGTGTTTTTCTTTTGATGAGTGTAATCACGAAGATGGGTTGGCCGCATTTTTTGAGTGGTTCTTGGTAGAGTTGGCTGAGCGAAATTCTAATAAGGGAGGGTATTTCTTTACTCCTGACGGAATAGTAAGTTTGATGGTCCAGCTTCTCGATCCTAAAAGTGGAGAAAAGCTATATGACCCGGTATGTGGCTCCGGAGAGTTTTTGATAGGGGCTATCAATAAAGTTAAGGAGTCATCGGAAAGGAATTGGCTGTATGTTTTAGGGAGGGAAAGGTCTGCTGAGACAGCTTTTATAGCAATGGCAAATGCTTATGTCCACGGAGTTAGTGTGGATAGTATAGAAGTTTGTGATGCGCTAGCCCGTATGGATTATGAAGAGAAAATTTACGGAAGGTTTGACTTAGCTCTTGCAAATCCGCCTTTTTCACTTCGTCATTGGGATGGCGAAAGATCCGTTGACTTTCTGCGCTATGGGTTGCCTCCTCAAGCTAATGCGGATTTTGCATTTATCCAGAATGTCCTTTTCAGTTTGAATAAGAATGGTCGAGCAGCAATGGTTGTGCCTATGGGGGTTCTATTCAGAGGGGGAGTAGAGAGGGAAATCAGAAGGAGGATGCTGTTAGAGAATAATGTGGATGCCGTTATTTCAATTCCTGCAATGTCATTTTATGGTACTGCCATACCGGCGAATATTTTGATAATGAGGAAGTCTTCAGTCTTCAGTGATGTGCTATTTATTGATGGATCAAGTTTTTTTTCGAGAAGTCAACGCCTGAATCGTCTGGGGAAAGATGCGATAGAAAAAGTTTCAAGATTGTATGCAGAGCGAAAAAATATTAATGGTCTTGCTTGTTGCGTTCCTATTAAGGATTTGGAAGAGAATGACTGGAATCTGACGGTTTCTAGATATGTTGCCCCTCCTGCTGTAGAGGGAGTGGAGTCTATGGCTACACTATTGGAGCGACAAGAAAAATTGCAGTTCGAACTAAGCGTATTGCAGCAAGAGATGAGATTGCTGTTGAGTCGGGACAATATTGATTAGTTTAAATCGTGGGTTTCTGGCTTGCAGCGCGGTGGTTGAGCCGAGGAGAATTTTACTGACCCGACGTTTGCCGTGGGTTTGAAGTGGCAATTTATAGCAAGCAACTTGAAACTTTGATTTCAGGTAATAATCTGGAGAGAGTAATTGCGGATCTGTCGCGGTGTGCTTGCCCTGCAGACCTGCTGCTCTACCCTATCTCTACTCTTCTCCTTCGTCTTGCTCGTTGGCAGGTTTGGCTATGATCTCCAGCGCGACGGGAATATCGAGCTGATCAATGCGGTCCACGGCCGCCTGAAGACTCACCTTGCTGAAAAAAGGCAGATCGAGTTCACCATTCTTGTAGGGTTTGCGCATTACGCCATAGACGACGGTGTAGTCGGCTCGGACGACACGACCATTGATTGCAGGCAAGAGGCGTACAGCCTCGTTACGAAGCCCTCGCACTACGCTGCGAAGCTTCTTGCGAAAATCTGCATCGCTCACAAGCGCCTCCGCGCTCACCACACCTTGTGACCAAAGGTGGCTTATTGGCCCCGAAGAGTGGCCGTCCTTCAGATGGATAAACTGTTTATCGCTGGACAGAAAATCGCACGGTTCGATGTTGGCATAGCGTACCCCCAGCGGATTGATTTTTACCTGATCCAGGCATAGTAGGTCTTCACGATGCTCAACGAGATTTGCAATGAGCTCTCGCTCATTCCGACACTCGGTCGGCCCTATGATATCTACCCGAGGGATAGCCTGGAAACGAGCTTCGACCTGTCGTTTGAAATTGCGGTCTACGCTGTACCAGTGCCCAGCGAAAAGCACATAGCTGCGATCCTCATCATCCGCTCTGAGGTTGGTTTCGAAGGTAAAGCAGTGGTATACCCGCCACTGCTCCTTGAACACCTCAGCATCTGGGGCCTTGGCTTTGATGTAGTGGCGCTCGCGGATGTCATCAATCGTACCATCGAACTCACAGCGATTTAGTTCCGCCACATAGTCTTCGATCGACAGGCTGTGAAAATCTGTACCACTGCTGCCAAAGCCGTTGTAATGAAGGAGACAGCCTTCCTCATAGTCAACAATCTCTGGGGGGGCCATATGGAGCTCACTCTCATCCCCTGCTCGCAATGAGTTAATTGCCTCGAACAAGTGGCCGTCGAGGGTAGCGAGAGTCTCCTTTATCCGCACAACCTGCATGTTGTCGATCCACGGGAATCGCTGTTTGTACGTATCGCTTCGATAGACAGCCAGTACCTGCTCGCACTTATCCGCCAGAGTCTCTGACGTTAGTTTGCACGTAATCGAAAGAGTGTCACGGCCGGCTGCAAATCTTGCGAAGGACACATCACTGGGAGTACCACCCGCTACACGCGCGAGGTCTCTTAGAACATCTACTCCAAAGTCCTGCAAATCACTGTCTTTGCTAGCCTGCACTCGCTTCTGGAATGTGACGGCATCTGGTGTCGCCAGGTCCAGCGTCCGCAGTCCATCACGCGGCACTGAGTTAAGCGTGACCTTAAGGCCAAACTGGCGTTCGAATGCTTCGTCATTAAGAGCAAAATGAATATGCCCGAAGCAGATGGCGAAAATGCGGTCATCTGTAGGCAAAAACAGGACGCCTCCGGCACCGCTAGCAATCAGGTTCTCAGGCTGAGGCCCTGCTTGCTCTTCCAAGAACCCGAGCCAGCTTGGACGGCTCGTGAATAGTTGGCCCACAAACAGCTCGCCACCTTCCACTAACGGCCAGTCGCTACGCCTGAGCTGGACTCTTCCAGTACCGGGCGAATACTCGTCCTTGAACGCCTCCGCAATATCAAACTCCTCGCGTAGGAGCCGAATTGATAACGTCCTGACTTTTTCCACGTTAGGCAAAGCACTATTCCTTGTGTGTCAGCCAATGTCAGAGAACCAATTTAGCGTAGCAATAGGCCATCAAGCTGTCCAATCTACGTCGCGACTGTTCAATTCCTTGTCGAGTATCCATTCAGTCAGTATTGGCTTGGCCTTCCTAGCGAAGTTAAAGCTAGTTTGACCTTCGGAGCAGAACTTAAATCGCTTCATCCACGCATCTCGGTGACGGCTCCTGGCCGATTCTGGCCGCCGCTCGCAGCGGAGGCCCTATTTCTTTTCAAAGATTGAAAACCCATGACGTTTCTAGACGTCGGGTGATCAGTCGAACAGTGAGCAGATAGTAATATCGTGTGCCCTCACCGCGATGTTTCAGGCTATGTTTGAGAAACCAAGCTAGATGCTTCCGTTTCCATCCCCAAGGCGACTCGCGCTGCCATCGCTGTACGATTGCAGCCTGGATAATCTTCGCTTGGCGCAAGTGTCGCTGCCGCGTCGCGTGAGACCCAGTCAGCGCGGCAGCCAAGAACACCTCCATATCAAACGCCTTGGTCATACCCGTCCCCCGATGTAGGCAGCGACTACCTCAATCCGGCCATGCCCTAGCTCATAGCTGATCTGTATGCGAGCCTCACGGTCGAGGCGCGGATCGATGGCATAGCAATGACCACCATTAATCGGTGCAGGATGCTGGGTAATCTGCTCGTAGCGCTCACAGGCATACGCCGCGCGCAACTCATGAAATCCTTTCAGGGCGTTTTTATGCAGGACGTCCCGCGATGCCCCGGCTACTCGTTGCAACACGTTCGCATAGCTCTCGCTTGGCGCGATCATGTTACGGCTACCTTTCGGCGACACCTTTGCCGCAAACCTCAGTGCATCCCGAATATGTTGATCCACTGCAATCCATCGTGGCGCAGATGCACCACCTCGGCCGCCTTTCGTGCCCTCCTGGATATTGATCTTGCCGAGCCTGTCAGCCTCACGGATCAATCTGGGCAAATCAGCCAATATTGTTTCGCGCAACCGCATCCCAGTGGCACGTGCCATCTGAATCATCGCCCCCGCGCGTAGCTGTTCACGATTACAAAGCACATCGACAATCTGCTGCACCTGCGCGCGATCCTGCCCTTGCGGCACCGACTGGCGAACCCTGGTGCGCTGCATACCCAACGCCTTGCTCGGGCTTGGTAACTTCACGTACTGATCACCGCGAAGCGCTGCCATGGTCCTGTTAACGCTGGATAGCCGGTTTTGTGCGGTACTGACGGCGAGGTCACCGCGCCTAACAATGTCGCGCAGATACGACGCATAGTCCGCCAATACCTTCCGATCAATCTGCCGCGCATCGTTGATACCGGGCCCCTGTTCGGAGCGGCACCACATCACGAATGCCTGCCACCGATCACAGTGCGCTTTGACTGTGCTGTAGTGGCCACCGCCAAACATGTCTTTCAGCGCCTGCGGCCCTGCGTAACTCAATTGCCTGCCGTAGCCGAAATTGCGGCCATCGCGCCTACCTACCAATCCCATGTCGATCACCTCATCGCCATTTTTCCGATCCGTGCCCCACGTCATCCCGCCAAGAATGCTGAGTGTTATCAGGGATCAAGGCCCCTGCGACCTGTGGGGATGTCCTCTTACGCGGGACTGGCGGCTCCTTACGACCGGGAGCAAGGGCATCTCATGATCTGGCCTCCTGAGCACCGTTACCGGTGGGCGGGTGGAGGCTGCATTGGCTGACGAGACCAGTGCCGCGAGATCCTGAGCCAGGTGCAAGCAGCAATGCGATGACCGGGACATGCCTGATTGTCAGTCAGGTGCAGTCCATTCCTTGGTCTGCGGCACCATCATCTCCATGGCTGTTGCTGGTGACATCGGCGTTTGTCACGCCGATTGTCACGAGGGGGAATGCCGCAAAGCCATGTGCGATCAGGGCTGCAGCAGTGGTAGAAGTGCCCGTCTCTTTCCAGAAGAAAGAGACGGGCACAGGTTGGCGCAAGATTCGGCCAAGCGGATAGGTTGCTGCAGGGCAGCGACGTAAGAAGTGTTGTCTGGCGCATGAGGGCCATGATTTGAAGTAGGCATCCATCACCGGGGGAGGTGACCGGGCGAGCTGCCGGACGCGAATCGCCATTAGGGGGGAGAACCACCGCGGGAGCGGCGTGACCTTTAAGGTTCGGGTCACCTGGGGTGCTGTCATCGACAGCGCTTGCAGGGCCAGTTCTACGCCTGTGGATAAACCCGGTCAAGGGCCGAAGCTCAGAGCTCTTGGGGACGTGAAAAGCGGTTATCCATCGGTGGAGTTCCGTGGTAAATCCTGGACAACGTCGTGGCTTTTAGCTCTTCAAAGTGAGGTCCATCCAAACAGGGCGGCTTTGCAGCCCTGTTTGGATGGACCCGTGCTAACAAGCGGATGAACGAGGCTGCTTTCCCTGAATCTTGAGCGCTCAGTTGCTGTCGCCGCCGTTATTGCGCCTGTACAGCCCTAGCGGATCGGCACCACGTTCTTGTCTCTGACTTGGCCGTATGCAGAGGCGAGCAGGCTGCCGGTGGCGGCTTTCTGGATGTACTCACTCCACCAGGCCATCATCGGGCGCCGGCGCTCAATGTAGTCAGCTCGGTTGTAGGCGCTGCGCACTTCATCCTTGTCGACATGCGCCAGTGCGACCTCAATGAGCTCCGGGTCCCACCCATGCTCATTCAAGATAGTGCTGGCCATTGAACGCATGCCGTGGCTGACCAACCGGTCCTGGAAGCCCATACGTTTCAACGCCATGTTGGCGGTCTGGCTATTGGCGTGTGTGCGCGGATTTCTGTCTGCCGGAAAGACGTATTCGCGATGGCCGCTGTGAGACTTGAGTGACTCCAACAGTGCGACAGCGTGATCACTCAACGGGATGCTATGTGGGCGGCGCTTCTTCATCCGCTCCGCGGGGATAGTCCAGACACGCCTTTCAAAGTCGATGTCTGCCCAGCGAGTAGTTGCCGCCTCGGCGGGGCGAGTCATCGTGTGCAACTGCCATTCGATCAGACAGCGGGTCGTGCGTTTGATACTGGCGTTCGCGATCTCCAGCATGAGCTCGGGGAGTTCTTCGGGTGGCAGCGCAGCCATGTTCTCTTTCTTGGGCTTCTTGAATACAGCCCTGATGCCGCTGAGCGGGTTGGCGAAGATCAGGCCGGAATTTACGCCGTAGGTCATGATTTCGTTAAGCCGCTGACTAAGGCGCTTGACCGTCTCCAGGCTGCCTTTCGCTTCGATTGGACGAAGCAGCTCGATCACCATCGGTGCGGTGATTTTCGCGAGTGGCGACGTCTTCAAGTCGGGAAACACATGCAGCGTGAGTGACCGCCAGATGTCCTCGGCGTAGGCCGGCGTGACCGAGTCTTTCTTGAGCTCGAACCAGGCGGTGGCGACGGCCTCGAAGGTGTGCTCCGTTTCGGCGCGCTTGGCCTCATTCAGTGTATCGCGCTGCACCTTTGGATCGATGCCTTGGGCGAGCAGTTCGCGGGCTTGCACTGCCTTCTTTCGGGCGTTCGCCAGTGAGAGCTCTGGATAGGTACCCAAGCCCATGTTGATGCGGTTCTTGGTTACAGGTTCACGGTAATTGAAATTCCACAGCAACGAGCCGTTGCTGCGTACGCGGAGTTGCAAACCGTCACCGTCGGTGAGGACGAAATCCTTGGACGCGGGTTTGACTCCCTTGAGCTGTCGATCGGAGAGGCGGAGGTTTTAAGCAGGCATGAGATTGTCCTCAGGCACTGATTCGGTATTCCAAAGATTAGCACCGGACGGACTGGAATACCGTCTGGAATACCCGAATGGCTGGAACTCAAAAACTCTCAAAAGACCGTAAAAGCGCTGGAGGCCTTGTATTTACTGGGCTTCAGGCACAAAAAAAGACGTCCATGGACGTCTTTTTTTGATCATTTGGTGGAGCCGGGGGGATTTGAACCCCCGTCCGCCAGTACTCCGCTGTCGGTACTACATGCTTAGCCGTGTCTACTGAGTTAATCCGCAGCCGCCCGACGGGCAGGGTGCTTTGGACGAGTTGGGTAAGTTTTAGTCGCTTTGCCCCCAACGTGCTACACGACGATCCTGTTCTGTATGACAATCATTTCGGGTTTACAGGCATCCCCTGATGATTGCTGGAGCCGAAGCTACCAGGAGAGCGGGCTCAGCTGCTTACGCAGCGAGAGCGTAACCCTCGTAGTTTTCGTCATTGGCAACTATAGAAAGTTGCAACAGTGGATTTACGAGTTCTGTTACCAACTCGGCATGCACCTAGAGTTTCGCTACCGGCGTCGAATCCTAATCGGCCCCACGCTTACAGCTGTCTAAGCTCACGTACCTTTCGGCACGCTGAGCGAAGTATACGCCTTTGTGCGGGCGGCGTCGACAGCAGGTTCCGTCGCCGCCCGCTCAGGCTCAAGCACCGCCGGACGAGCCGCCGCCTTTTTCGGTTTTCTCCAGGCGCTCCAGCACTTTGCTGGTGATGGCGATGCATTGCTTGTCGTCGCCCGCGGCTTGGGCGGCCTTGGCTTTGTCGACGTGCTCGGTCAGGGCCTTGTCCAGGCCTTCGGAGGTGGCGCCGGCGGTGGTCATGCTGTCGTTGATCTTCTGCAGGTTGGCGGCGCAGAGGTCGTCGGCGGCGAACACCGGGGACGCCAGGAGGGTGGCGGCCGCGAATAGGGCGGAAAGCGCAGTACCTTTCATGGGTGTCTCCTTTGCAAGGCCTCTGGAGGGTGGGCCTGTAAGGGTGGACTGCTGGGGTTTGAAGACGGTTCCATTGGGGTGGTGGCTTGGCGACATGAGGGGTGTCTGTGCTGGCCTCATCGCCGGCAAGCCGGCTCCCACACCGGTCGCGGGGTGGGGGCCGATTGCGGTGGAGTCAGGGGTGTTTGTGCATGCCGAGTTCCAGGTCGTCGATCAGGGCCTTGGCCATTTCGCTGAGGATTCTGGCTGCGCTGCCGGCTTTGCGGTCGTTTTCCATTTCGGCTTCGGTGGTCAGGTGGCGGATGCAGCCGAGGAGGACCGAGAGCTGGCTGAAGGCGTGGTCGAAGGGGACGCCGGGTTGCAGGCGGAAGAGGTCGAATGTCTCGTGGCCGGCGGTGGTCGCGTGCTTGAGTGGGTCATTCATGGCTTTACTCCTGGGCCTTCGATTTGTGCAGGCCGGTCAAGGCGTGCTCGATCAGGGCTCTTGAGGTCTCGGAGGCATGGGCGGCGTTGCCGAGCATGCTCAAGCCTGATTCGCCGAAATGGATGCGGCAGTGTTCGTCGATGGTTTCGGCGACGCCGCGCAGGAGTTCGCTGGCGTGGGCCAGGGCGTCTGGTGGGGGCATGTCGCTGTGGATGGAGAAGTAGGGGGTGAGGCGGGGTGGGTCGGGGACGATCTTCTTCATGGTGGAGTTCCCAGTTTGTTTACTCAACGGGAGCTGCCATTTCGATCCTTCTCACGGGATTGGGGTGGCAGCCATGCGCGGGGTGAGAAACCGGTAAACATGGGAAAGCCGGCCAGACCGAGGTCTGCCCGCGCAAGGCTGCCATAACGAGGCTGCTGTCATGTTTACAGGGTTCTCACACCCACATCGTTCGAAAACGACTCTGGGAAATTAGCCCTGATGGTTGTGAGCAACAACAGCGAAACGTCTGAAGCGATCGTAGGATAATTCCCAAAGTGTCCCATACAGAAGCATTTGGTTGCAGGTTGGGAAAAGTCTTACGGCTGGAGGGGGAGGTTGGGGCTGGCAGGTGCATGTCTTGAGTTTTTTGGTGGTGCGTAAATCGAGCGCCGCCCGCGCGGCGCATCGCGGATAAATCCGCTCCTACATTTGTTGCAACGTGCCACTCCTGTCAGGCCATGGTTGTTAGCCTTGGCGCATGTCTTGAGACTGCAGGGGCGCCAGCAGCGCCAGCCGAAAAATCGCGCCGTGCCAACAAGGCTGACAACCATGGCCTATCAGGTATAGGTACGTTGCAACAAATGTAGGAGCGGATTCATCCGCGATGCGCCGCGCGGGCGGCGCTCGATCTCGAGAGCGCCGAAAAACTATCGCCAGGCGCCTCCAAGCCACTTCCCAAATTCAAATACTGCGCGCCCGGGTCACGCGATCAACCAGGTAAACCAACCCGTGATAGTCGATCCCACTATGGCTGGACAACCCAATCTCACACGTCCGGCTGGTAGAAATCCCTTCACTGCAATACTGCACCGCATCCTTCAGACTCCGCAGCGAATGCGCATTCAGCTCCGGCGTGGTGAACCCCTTATCCCCCGCAAAGCCACAGCAGTGAATCCCTTCCGGAATCACCACCTGCTTGCTGCACCGCCGCGCCAGGTCAATCAGCGCTTGGCTCTCGCCAAGGTGCTGGGTACTGCAGGTCACATGCACGGCGACCGGTTCGTCCTGCGGGGTGAACTCCAGCTTGTCCACCAGATGAGTACGGATGAAGCGCACCGGGTCGTAGAGGTCCAAGCGAGTGTCGCCCAGATCCTGCACCAATCGCAGGGTACAAGGACTGGTGTCGCAATAGATCGGATCAAGCCCGCCGCGGCTGGCGTGCAGCAGCGCGTTGATCAGCTCCTGGCGCTTGTGCTCGGCCTGCTCGGGGTAGCCCTTGGACGCGAACGGCTGCCCGCAGCACAGACTGTCGGCGTTGTCGGGGAACACCACCTGATACCCGGCCTTGTCCAGCAGGGCGCGGGTCTTGTCGAGCAGTGAGCTTTGCTCGCGGTCGGCGTAGGCGGGGCCCATCACCCGCGATACGCAGGCGGCCAGGTACACCACCCGTGGCCGGGCGTCGTTGCTGGCCGGGCCGAAGTCGATGCTGCGCAGCGGCTGCGGCATGGCGGGGGTCCATTGCGGCAGGCGACCTTTGCTGACCTTGCTCAAAGTCGCGCTCAGGCGGCCCAGGCGCGGCGCGCCCAGCAATTTGCGGGCGGTGTTGGCAGCGGTGAGGGTCAGGCGTGCGCCGCTCAGTGCGGTGTGGAAGTGCTCGGCCAGCCAGTCGGCGGCCTTGCCGTGCTCGGCCGCCTGGCTGCGCAGCTTCTTCACCAGCTCGCCGGTGTTGATGCCCACCGGGCAGCGCTGGGCGCACAGGCCGGTGGCGGCGCAGGTGTCGATGCCCTGGTACTGGTAGGTCTGCAGCAGCTCGCGGGTATCGATGCCGGCGCGTTTCTTGGCCTGGATGTCGCGCCACATGACGATGCGCTGGCGCGGGCTGAGGGTCAGGCCCTTGGATGGGCAGACTGGTTCGCAGAAGCCGCATTCGATGCATTTGTCGACGATCTCGTCGGCAGCGGGCAGCGGCTTGAGGTTTTTCAGGTGGATGTCCGGGTCTTCGCTCAGCACTGCGTCGGGGTTGAGGATGCCGTTGGGGTCGAGCAGGCGCTTGAGCGCCCACATCAGTTGGTAGGCATCGTGCCCCCACTCCAGCTCCACGAACGGCGCCATGTTGCGCCCGGTGCCGTGCTCGGCCTTGAGCGAGCCGCCGAACTCCACGGCCACCAGCTGCGCCACGTCGTCCATGAAGGCCTGGTAGCGCGCGACTTCCTCGGCGCTGTTGAAGCCCTGGGTGAAGACGAAGTGCAGGTTGCCCTCCAGGGCATGGCCGAAGATGATCGCTTCGTCATAGTGGTGCTTGTCGAACAGCTGGATCAGGCGGTTGACGCCCTCGGCCAGTTGCTCGATGGGGAAGGTCACGTCTTCGATGATCACCGTGGTGCCGGTCTGGCGCACGGCGCCGACGGCGGGGAAGGTGTCCTTGCGGATTTTCCACAGCTGGTTGTACACCACCGGGTCTTCGCTGAAGTCGACTTTCTGTTCCAGCGGGTATTCGGCGATGGACGCCATGACTTGTTGCAGCTGCTCGTGCAGCAAGCTCTGGCTGGCGGCGCGGGACTCGATCAGCAGGGCGCAGGCGTTGTCCGACAGGCCCTTCACCCATAGCGGCATGCCCGGCATGTTCTGCACCGAGCGCAGGCTGCGGCGGTCCAGCAGCTCTACCGCCGACACGGGCTGGCGCTTGAGCACGGTGACGGCGCGGCAGCAGCTTTCCACGCTGGGGAATACCAGCAGTGCGCTGGCCTTGTGCGGGTGATCGGGCACGGTGTCGTAGGTGACGGCACTGATGAAGCCTAGGGTGCCTTCGGAACCGACCAGCAGGTGCTGCAGGATATCCAGCGGCTGGTCGTAGTCCACCAGCGCGTTGAGTGACAGACCTGTGGTGTTCTTCAGCCGGTATTTGTGCCGGATGCGGTCGGCCAGTTCGGTGTTGGCGCGGGTTTCACGACCCAGACGGGCCAGCGATTCCAGCAGGGCGGCGTGGCTCTTCTCGAAGGCGGCGACGCTGGCTGGGTCTTCGCTGTCGAGGCGGGTGCCGTCGGCCAGCACCAAGCGCAGGCCGGCGAGGGTGTGGTAGGTGTTCTGTGCGGTGCCGCAGCACATGCCGCTGGCATTGTTGGCGACGATGCCGCCGATCTTGCAGGCGTTGATCGACGCCGGGTCCGGGCCGATCTTGCGCCCGTAGGGGGCCAGCCAGGCGTTGGCCTGGGCGCCGATCACGCCGGGCTGCAGGCGGATCTGCTCGCCCTGGCCACGAATTTCCTTACCGCCCCAGTTGTCGCCGAGCACGATCAGCACCGAGTCGCTGATGGCCTGGCCGGAGAGGCTGGTGCCGGCCGCGCGGAAGGTGACCGGCACGCGCTCGCGCTGGGCCAGCTGGATCAGGCCGACCACTTCGTCTTCGGACTCGACGCGCACCACCAGCTTGGGGATCAGCCGGTAGAAGCTGGCATCGGTGCCGAAGGCCAATGTCGAGGTCGGGTCGTCGAAGCGGCGTTCGGCGGGAATCAAGTGCTCGACATCACGCAGGAACGCGGCGGGCAGGCTCATGCAATCTCCTCGCGGGGCCACGGCGTCTGGCGCGCCGTGTGCCCCGGTCATTCAGGCGGTGGTGTGGCGGGCGCTCAGGCGCCCAGTTCGCGGACCAGCGAGTCGCGGCTGATCTCGCTGATCGACTTGGCGCCGGTCAGCACCATGGCCACGCGCATTTCCTTCTCGAACAGTTCGAGAAGGTTCTTCACCCCGGCCTGGCCATGCACGGCCAGGGCCCAGAGGAAGGCGCGGCCGATCAGCACGGTGTCGGCGCCCAGGGCGATCATGCGCACCACGTCGAGGCCGCTGCGGATGCCGGAGTCGGCGAGGATCTTCAGGTCGCCTTTCACTGCGTCGGCAATCGCCGGCAGGGCGCGGGCGCTGGACAGCACGCCGTCGAGCTGGCGGCCGCCGTGGTTGGACACGACGATGCCGTCGGCGCCGAACTTGACTGCGTCACGGGCGTCGTCGGCGTCGAGGATGCCCTTGATGATCATCGGGCCGTCCCAGAATTCGCGGATCCACTCCAGGTCCTTCCAGGAAATCGACGGGTCGAAGTTGTTCCCCAGCCAGCCGATGTAGTCGGCCAGGCCCGTGGGGTTGCCACGGTATTTGGAGATGTTGCCCAGGTCATGCGGGCGGCCCATCACGCCAACGTCCCAGGCCCATTCGGGGTGGGTCATGGCCTGCAGCACGCGGCGCATCGGCCCGTTGGCACCGCTCATGCCGGAGTGGGCGTCGCGGTAGCGGGCGCCGGGCACCGGCATGTCGACGGTGAACACCAGGGTTTTCACGCCGGCGGCCTTGGCTCGCTCCAGGGCGTTGCGCATGAAGCCGCGGTCTTTGAGCACGTACAGCTGGAACCACATCGGCCGGTTGATGGCGGGCGCGACTTCTTCGATCGGGCAGACCGAGACGGTCGACATGGTGAACGGAATGCCATGGGCCGCCGCTGCACGCGCCGCCTGCACTTCGCCACGGCGGGCGTACATGCCGGTGAGTCCGACCGGGGCCAGGGCCACGGGCATGCTCAGGGTTTCGTCGAACAGCTTGGTTTCCAGGCTGAGCTCGGACATGTTCTTCAGCACGCGCTGGCGCAGGGCGATGCTGGCCAGGTCCGAGACGTTGTGGCGCAGGGTGTGCTCGGCGTAGGCGCCGCCGTCGGCGTAGTGGAAGAGGAACGGGGGCAGCTTGCGTTGGGCCGCGGCGCGATAGTCGGTGGAGGCGGAAATGATCATGGATTCTCGCAGCGTGGGTTGAAGGAGATGCCGGGCGCGCTCGGGCGCCCGGCCCCTTTCACTTTAGTGATGAACCAGCATGCCGGTCAGCCAGTAAGCCTGGATCAGGGTAATCAGGCCCACGATGGTGGCGAAGAACAGGCTGTGCTTGACGGTGAAGCGGAACAGGTCCGATTCCTTGCCGACCAGGCCGGTGGCGGCGCAGGCCACGGCGATGGACTGCGGCGAGATCATCTTGCCGGTCACGCCGCCGCTGGTGTTGGCGGCCACCAGCAGGGTGTCGTTGACCCCGATCTGGTGCGCGGTGGTGGCCTGCAGCGAGCTGAACAGGGCGTTGGACGAGGTGTCCGAGCCCGTCAGGAACACGCCCAGCCAGCCGAGGAACGGCGAGAAGAACGGGAACGCGGCGCCGGTGCCGGCCAGTACCAGGGCCATGGTCGAGGACATGCCCGAGTAGTTGGTGACGAAGGCGAACGCCAGCACCATGCCGATCGACAGGATCGGCCAGCGCAGCTCCCAGAAGGTTTCCTTGAAAGTGGTCAGACCAGTTTTGAAGTTGATCTTCAGCACGGCCATGGAGATCAGCGCGGAGAGGAAGATCGCGGTGCCGGTGGCGGAGATCGGGTCGAGCTTGAACACCGCTGGCATGGCGGTCGGCGCGGTGACGATCGGGGCGGTCTTGATCACCAGTTGGTCAAGGTGCGGGATGGCGAAGTTGAACACGAAGTTGTACATCGCGCCGCCTGGGGCGAAGGCCGCCTTGAACGGTTTCAGGGTCCAGATGGTGACCAGCACGGTGAGGATCAGGAACGGCGACCAGGCCTTGAAGATCTCGCCGAAGCTGTACGGGGTCGGCTGGCTGCCGCTCGGTTGCACCACGGCGGCGCCGACGCTGCCTTTGGCTTCGGCGAACGAGCGCTTCGGCTGCCAGACCTTGAGGAACAGGGTGAGGCAGATCAGGCTGGCCAGGGCCGAGGTGATGTCCGGCAGCTCAGGGCCGATGAAGTTGGACGTGAAGTACTGAGTCACGGCGAAGCTCAGGCCGGCGACCAGCGCCGCAGGCCAGGTTTCTTTCACGCCGCGCAGGCCGTCCATCATGAACACCAGCCAGAACGGCACGAACAGCGACAGCAGTGGCAGCTGGCGGCCGGTCATGGCGCCGATGTGGAAGGCGTCGATGCCGGTGACTTGGCCGGCCACGATGATCGGGATGCCCAGGGCGCCGAAGGCCACTGGTGCGGTGTTGGCGATCAGGCACAGGCCGGCGGCGTACAGCGGGTTGAAGCCCAGGCCCACCAGCAGTGCGGCGGTGATGGCCACCGGGGCGCCGAAGCCGGCCGCGCCTTCGAGGAAGGCACCGAAGCAGAAGCCGATCAGCAGTACCTGCAGGCGCTGGTCGTCGGTGATCGACAGTACAGAGCTGCGGATCACTTCGAACTGGCCGCTCTTGACCGTGAGTTTGTACAGGAACACCGCGGCAACGATGATCCAGGCAATCGGCCAGAGGCCGTAGAGGAAGCCGTAGCCCGCGGCGGCGAGGGCCATGTCGACAGGCATCTGGAAGGCGAAGATCGCCACCAGGATCGACAGGGCCAGGGTGATGCTGCCGGCGACGTGGCCTTTGAGGCGGAACACGGCGAGGGCGAGGAAGAAGAACACGATAGGGATGACCGCCGCCAGTGCGGACAGACCAAGACTACCAAGCGGGGAATAGAGTTGTTGCCAGGTTTGCATATGGGGTGGCCCCTAATTGTTGTTGGTGTTCGCACTGGCATTGGATAATTGGTAAGACCAATTTACAATGTCTGGTCGCTAGGTTAAAAGCGCCGTTGTCGGTGTGTCAATTTGTCCCGCGCAAAACTTTGGTCGCGTGCCGATGAATGGCTGGCTGATCGCCCGGGAAAATCCGTGGCTGATGGGTGCTGGCGTGGGCCGGATCGGCGAGAATAGGCGCCCCCCTGAAATCTGCCGGGGGGTTTGTGGAGAGCATGTGATGGTTTTTGATCAGGTCCGCCAACGGCGCCTGTCCGACGACATCGTCGATCGGTTGGAAGGGATGATTCTCGAAGGCACGCTGACCTCCGGGCAGCGGCTGCCGGCCGAGCGCGCCCTTGCCGAACAGTTCGGGGTGTCGCGCCCGTCACTGCGCGAGGCGATTCAGAAGCTGGTGGCCAAGGGCTTGCTGGTCAGTCGCCAGGGTGGCGGCAACTATGTGGCCGAGTCGCTGGGCTCGACGTTCAGTGATCCGCTGTTGCAGTTGCTTGAGCACAGCCCGGAGGCGCAGCGTGATCTGCTGGAGTTTCGTCATACCCTCGAAGCGTCCTGCGCGTATTACGCGGCCCAGCGCGCCACCGAGCCCGATCGTGTTCGGCTGAAAGCAGCGTTCGATACCTTGCAGGACTGCTATTCGCGGGCGGATGAGGTGACGCGTGCGGAGGAGGGGGCGGCAGATGCGCGGTTTCACCTGGCGATTGCCGAGGCCAGCCACAATGCCGTTTTGCTGCATACCATTCGCGGGTTGTTCGACCTGCTCAAGCGCAACGTGGTGACCAACATTGGTGGCATGTACCAGCAGCGTACCGAGACGCGCGACATGCTGATCAGTCAGCACCGCGAGTTGTACCTGGCGATTGTCGAGGGCAGGGCGGAGGATGCGCGGGAGGTGTCCAGCCGGCACATTCTGTATGTGCAGGAGGTGCTGGAAGAGGCGCAGGACGAGGCGCAACGGGTGGCGCGGGCGGAGCGGCGCAGCGGGCGCTAATGTGGTGTTGTGTATGGACTGGCCCTTTCGCGGGACAAGCCCGCTCCCACAGGAATAGCGCCGAACCTGTGTTCAACGCTATTCCTGTGGGAGCGGGCTTGCCCCGCGAAGAGGCCCGCACAGGCTAAAAGAAGTCTTACTCTTCCTTGCCCTTGTTGCGCACCGCACGCTGCAGCTCGCGGTTGGAATCGCGTTCGCGCACGGTGTCGCGCTTGTCGAATTCCTTCTTGCCCTTGCCCAGCGCGATCTCGCACTTGATCAGGTGCTTGCTCCAGTACAGCGCCAGGGCCACGCAGGTGTAGCCCTTTTGCGCCACCGCCGCTTCCACGCGCTCGAGCTCGCGCTTGTTCAGCAGCAGCTTGCGACTACGGATCGGGTCGGCGATGACGTGGGTGCTGGCGGTGGTCAGCGGGGTGATGTGGCTGCCGAACAGCCAGGCTTCGCCATCCTTGAGCAGCACGTAGCTGTCGGTCAGGTGCGCCTTGCCGGCCCGCAGGCTTTTTACTTCCCAACCGGACAGGACCAGTCCGGCCTCGAACTTGTGTTCGATGAAGTAATCGTGTCGCGCTTTCTTGTTTTGCGCGATGGTCCCGGTCGGATGTTTCTTTTGCTTAGCCATAGGGGCGGCATTATAGGCAAGTCACAGCGTCGTCGGCTATGGGATTTCGGTGTGCTTGAGCCACTGCATTGAATACCGGACAATACAGACCCTGTCATACGCACAGAACCTGTTTTCGGCACGCTGCGAAGCGCCGCCACCCAGCCTTGGAAGTGACGCCTGGATGACTACCCATATTCAACGCTCCGCCCTGCTGCCGTACCCTGCCCAGGCGCTTTACGATCTGGTCAACGATGTGGCCAGCTACCCGAAATTCTTGCCGTGGTGTTCGGCTTCGACGGTGATCGAAGCCAGCGATACGCACATGCGCGCCAAGCTGGAGGTGGCCAAGGGCGGTATGAGCCAGCATTTCGTCACGCGTAATGTGCTGGTCCCGGGGCAGTCCATCGAGATGAACCTGGAAGAGGGGCCGTTCACTCAGCTGCATGGCGTGTGGGTGTTCAAGCCGCTGGGTGAAAAGGCCTGCAAGATCAGCCTGGACCTCTCCTTCGATTATGCCGGGCCCATCGTGCGGGCTACCTTGGGGCCACTGTTCAACCAGGCGGCCAATACCCTGGTAGATGCGTTCTGCCAGCGGGCCAAGCAGCTCCATGCCTGATCGCCACTAATACAGGCGCGCACAAAAAAGCCCGGACTGGTCCGGGCTTTTTCATGTCGCCTGCATTTACTGCGGCGAGGTTTCCAGCGGGGCGGGGGTCGGCACCGGAGTGGTCTCGATGGTGTCGATTTCGCGCTGGATGGATTCTTCCACCGAGCCTGGTTTGGCGGGCTTCTCTGGTTGTTCAGGCGGCGGCGCGGGCTGCTCGGACTGGCTCGCCGGGCTGACCGTGGTATCGCTGCTGCCACCCAGGATTTCCTGGTCGCGGCTCACGCCTGGCATGAAGTCTCCGGACAGGCTGACCAGTTGGTCGCTGTCGTTGAAGAAGATACTCATGCGTTCTTGCTGGCGTTGTCCGCCACCTGGCTGCAAACTGTACAGGTAGTCCCAACGGTTGGTGTTGAACGTATCCTGAATCAGCGGGTTGCCCATGATAAACCTTACTTGCCGGCGGGTCATTCCGGGGCGTAATTGGTCTATCATGTCTTGCGTAACGACATTGCCCTGCTGGATGTCGATTTTGTAAACCCCGGGAAACGAGCAACCGGCGAGTGCGAGCAGTCCCACTAGGGTGAGGCTGGTTAGCAAGAGCTTGGTGTTTTGCATCGGTGGGCGACTTCCACTATCTTGGCTGGACAACGTAAACCCCGATCATACCCGTATTAAGAGAAGCTGCGAAGCAGCATCGGCGAGAAAGCTGACCATGGTTGAAAATAGCGAATTGCGCAAAGCCGGTCTCAAGGTGACCCTGCCTCGAGTCAAGATCCTACAGATGCTCGATTCGACCGAGCAACGTCACATGAGCGCCGAGGATGTCTACAAGGCGCTGATGGAGGCTGGCGAGGATGTCGGTCTGGCAACCGTCTATCGCGTACTGACCCAGTTCGAAGCGGCGGGTTTGGTAGTGCGTCACAACTTCGATGGCGGTCACGCGGTGTTCGAGCTGGCGGACGGCGGTCACCACGACCATATGGTCAACGTGGAGACCAGCGAAGTGATCGAATTCATGGATGCCGAAATCGAGCGGCGTCAGAAGGAGATCGTGGCCGAGCATGGCTACGAGCTGGTGGACCATAATTTGGTCCTGTATGTGCGTAAGAAAAAGTAACGATTTAGATCGTTATGAAGAGCGAAGGCGACCCTAGGGTCGCCTTTGTGCTTTCTGGAGAATGCATTGTCGGGTGATGATTCCTGTAGGAGCGGCCTTGCGTCGCGAAAGGGCTGCAAAGCAGCCCCAGCAATTTACGCTGCGCCACTGGATTTCGGGGGCCGCTTTGCGGCCCTTTCGCGACACAAGGCCGCTCCTACAATTACCGCGGTGAGCGACATCAAGCCTTACCAGACACCACCATCTTGCGCGCATGGGCCAACGATTCCTTGGTCAAATCGATGCCACCCAGCATGCGCGCCACTTCCTCGACCCGCTCGCGCTTGCCCAGGCTGGCCACTGCGGTATGGGTGGTGTCGCTCTTGCGCACCTTGTGCACGAATAAATGATGATGCCCTTGCGCGGCCACCTGCGGCAGGTGGGTCACGGTCAGCACCTGGCCGCGCTCGCCCAGTCGGCGCAGCAGCTGCCCGACGATCTCGGCAGTCGGCCCGCCGATGCCCACATCAACTTCGTCGAACACCAGTGTCGGAATACGCGAGGTCTGCGCGGTGATGACCTGGATCGCCAGGCTGATACGTGACAGTTCACCGCCCGAAGCCACCTTCGCCAGGCCCTTGAGCGGTTGCCCGGGGTTGGCGCTGACCAGCAGCTCGATCTGCTCCAGGCCGTGGGGAGAAAGGTCGCTGCCTTCGTTAGGCGTGAGCTCGATGCAGAAGCGCCCGCCCGGCATGCCCAGGCGCTGGACTTCCTGTTCCACGGCAATCGCCAATTGCTGTGCGGCCTGTTGGCGCAAAGCACTCAGCTCGATGGCCCTTTGTTGGTAATGCTGCGCGAAGGCCGCCAATTCTTCACCTAGCCGCTCGATCGACTCATCGCTGGCATTCAGGCCTTCCAGTTCTTCCATCAGCCGCTGCTGCAGGTGCGGCAGCTCGGTGGGGTGCACCCGGTGTTTGCGCGCCAGGGTGTAGATGGTGTCGAGGCGCTCCTCGAGCGCTTGCAGGCGCATCGGGTCGGCATCGAAATTGTCGAGGAAGCGATTGAGTTCACCCATCGCTTCTTCTATCTGGATCTGTGCGCTGGCGATCAGGTTTGACGCCTCGCCCAGTGCCTTTGGCGAATTGGTCGCGGCGCCCAGGCGGTTGAGGCTGGAGGTGAGGGCGCTGAGCACGTTGCCCGAGTCGCTCTCGCTGCATTGGTCGATGACCTGACGGCAGATGCCGAACAGCGCTTCGGCGTTGGTCAGGTTCTTGTGCTCCTGCTCCAGCTGCTCCAGCTCGTTTTCGCCAAGGCCCAGGTTGTCCAGCTCTTCCAGCTGGTAGCTCAGCAGTTGATGGCGGGCGCGCTGTTCGTCACCGGAGTTGGACAGACGCTCCAGTTCCAGGCGGGTCTGGTTCCAGCGCTTGGCCGCCAGCTGCACCTGGCGAGCCAGGTCGATGGCGCCTGCGTATTCGTCCAGCAGGCGGCGGTGGGTGTCGGTCTTGAGCAGCGACTGGTGCTCGTGCTGGCTGTGGATATCGATCAGCAGTTCGCCGAGTGCCTTCAGGTCGCCAAGGGGGCAGGGCGTGCCGTTGATGTAGCCACGGCTACGACCCTCGGCCGTGATGACGCGGCGCAGGATGCACGGCCCGTCGTTGTCCAGGTCGCGCTCGGCCAGCCAGGTGCGTGCTTCGGGAATGTCCGCCAGGTCGAAGGTGGCGAGGATGTCCGCCTTGTCGGCGCCCGGACGCACCACGCCGCTGTCGGCGCGATCGCCCAGGGCCAGGCCGAGGGCGTCGAGCATGATCGATTTGCCGGCGCCGGTTTCGCCAGTGATGACCGACATGCCACGGGCAAGTTCGAGGTCGAGGTGTTCGACGATGGCGTAGTTGTGAATGGACAGGTGCACCAGCATGGGGGCGGCTCCCGAGGATCAAGTCTGGTTATTTATACAGTACTTTTTTTGACCCTGCCAATGCCCTCCGGCAGATTTTGTGTGTGCCCGGAAAAGCCACTTGCCCCTTGAAGCTGCTTTTTCCGGCCCCATATAGCCGGCAGACACGGCGAGCTTTGCTCGTACAACAGAAATTACGGAGGAGAGACCCCATGGCTGACGAACAGCTGGATCAAGAAAACCTTAACGCCGAAGCGGCAGGTGCAGAGGATCTCGGTACCCGCGTGCAGGTGCTCGAGGAGCAGCTGGCCGCCGCCAAGGATCAGTCCCTGCGTACCGCTGCCGAGGTGCAGAACATCCGCCGCCGCGCCGAACAGGACGTGGAAAAGGCGCACAAGTTCGCCTTGGAGAAGTTCGCTGGCGACCTGCTGCCGGTGATCGACAGCCTGGAACTGGCCCTGGCCCACTCCAGTGCCGAAGACGAGCAGGTCAAGAAGATCCGTGAAGGCGTCGAACTGACCCTGAAGATGTTCCAGGACACCCTCAAGCGTTACAACCTCGAAGCCATCGACCCGCACGGCCAGCCGTTCAACGCCGAGCATCACCAGGCGATGGCCATGCAGGAAAGCGCCGAGCTGGAGCCGAACAGCGTGCTGAACGTGTTCCAGAAGGGCTACCTGCTCAACGGCCGCCTGCTGCGCCCTGCCATGGTGGTGGTCAGCAAGGCGCCGGCCGCGCCGCAACCTTCGATCGATGAGAAGGCTTGAAATCCGCTGGGGCATCCCCATCTAAGTGTCAAGCCTTCAAGTATTTCCGCAGTTGGCCAACGTAGTCGCTGCTACCAAATTCAAGTTTCGGGAGAGTAAACATGGGCAAAATCATCGGTATCGACCTGGGGACCACCAACTCGTGCGTCTCCATTCTGGAAAACGGTAACGTCAAGGTCATCGAAAACGCCGAAGGTGCGCGTACCACCCCTTCGATCGTGGCCTACGCCAACGACGGCGAAATCCTGGTCGGTCAGTCGGCCAAGCGCCAGGCTGTGACCAACCCGCACAACACCCTGTTCGCAGTGAAGCGCCTGATTGGCCGCCGCTTCGAAGAAGATGTCGTGCAGAAAGACATCAAGCTGGTGCCCTACAAGATCGTCAAGGCGAACAACGGTGACGCCTGGGTCGAGGCTGCTGGCAAGGAAATGGCTCCGCCGCAGATCAGCGCCGAAGTCCTGAAGAAAATGAAGAAGACCGCCGAAGACTACCTCGGCGAGCCAGTTACCGAAGCGGTCATCACCGTTCCGGCCTACTTCAACGACAGCCAGCGTCAGGCCACCAAAGACGCCGGCCGCATCGCGGGCCTGGACGTAAAACGTATCATCAACGAGCCGACCGCCGCTGCGCTGGCTTACGGCATGGACAAGGCCAAGGGCGACCACACCGTCATCGTTTATGACCTGGGTGGTGGTACCTTCGACGTATCGGTCATCGAAATCGCCGAAGTCGACGGTGAGCACCAGTTCGAAGTACTGGCCACCAACGGCGACACCTTCCTGGGTGGCGAAGACTTCGACATGCGCCTGATCGACTACCTCGTCGACGAGTTCAAGAAAGAGTCCGGCATGGACCTGAAGAACGACCCGCTGGCCCTGCAGCGTCTGAAAGAAGCCGCTGAAAAGGCCAAGATCGAGCTGTCGTCCACGCAGTCGACCGACGTCAACCTGCCGTACATCACTGCAGATGCCACCGGTCCTAAGCACCTGAACGTGAAGATCTCCCGCGCCAAGCTGGAGTCGCTGGTCGAAGACCTGGTCAACCGTACCATCGAGCCTTGCCGCATCGCCCTGAAAGATGCCGGCATCGACGCGAGCAAGATCGACGACGTGATCCTGGTCGGCGGTCAGACCCGTATGCCGATGGTGCAGAAGGCCGTTGCCGACTTCTTCGGCAAGGAAGCACGTAAAGACGTCAACCCGGACGAAGCGGTTGCCATGGGTGCTGCCATCCAGGGCGCGGTGCTGGCCGGTGACGTGAAAGACGTACTGCTGCTGGACGTCAGCCCGCTGACCCTGGGTATCGAAACCATGGGCGGCGTGATGACCGCGCTGATCGAGAAGAACACCACCATCCCGACCAAGAAGTCGCAGGTGTTCTCGACTGCCGACGACAACCAGGGCGCCGTGACCATTCACGTGCTGCAAGGTGAGCGTAAGCAGGCTGCGCAGAACAAGTCGCTGGGCAAGTTCGACCTGGCTGACATTCCGCCAGCACCACGTGGCGTTCCGCAGATCGAAGTGACCTTCGACATCGACGCCAACGGCATCCTGCACGTGGGTGCGAAAGACAAGGCTACTGGCAAGACTCAGTCGATCGTGATCAAGGCCAACTCCGGTCTGTCGGACGAAGAGATCGAGCGCATGGTGCGTGACGCCGAGGCCAACGCCGAGGAAGACCGCAAGTTCGAAGAGCTGGCCGCTGCCCGTAACCAGGGTGACGCGCTGGTTCACTCGACCCGCAAGATGGTCGTTGACGCCGGTGACAAGGTCACTGCCGAAGAGAAGACTGCCATCGAAGCGGCTGTGGTTGCCCTGGAAGCCGCTGTCAAAGGCGACGACAAGGCTGCCATCGACGCCAAGGTCGAAGAGCTGTCGAAAGTCTCGGCTCCGGTTGCTCAGAAGATGTACGCCGAGCAACAGGCTGAACAGCCTCAGGGCGGCGCCCAGCAGGCCGAGCCGGAAGCCAAGCACGACGACGTGGTTGACGCCGAGTTCGAAGAAGTAAAAGACAACAACAAGCAGTAATCCCTGCATGTTGTCGGCCAGCTCACCGCCGTTTGGCGGTGAGCTGGTAGGATGTCGCCGCGCGGGGGCTTGCTCCCGCGTTGGTGTGTCTGGAATACGAGAATTTTTACAGCATCTGTCAAAGCCCACGGGGCGGCAGGTGCTGCGGCACAGCGCATAGCGCAGAGGTATGCCGAACGCCCTCAAGAGTGCAAATGACCTATGGCAAAGCGTGATTATTATGAGGTCCTCGGCGTCGAGCGTGGCGCCAGCGAAGGTGATCTCAAAAAGGCCTATCGCCGCCTGGCGATGAAGTACCACCCTGACCGCAACCCGGGTGACAAAGAGTCGGAAGAGCAGTTCAAGGAGGCCAACGAGGCCTACGAAGTGCTGTCCGACGCCAGCAAGCGCGCGGCATACGACCAGTACGGTCATGCCGGCGTCGACCCGAGCATGGGTGGCGGTGGTGCCGGCTTCGGCGGCGCCAACTTCTCCGACATCTTCGGTGATGTCTTCAGTGATTTCTTCGGTGGCGGCCGCGGCGGCTCGCGTGGCGGCGCCCAGCGCGGCAGCGACCTGCGCTACACCCTGGAGTTGAACCTGGAAGAAGCGGTGCGTGGCACCACGGTCAATATCCGCGTTCCCACGCTGGTCAACTGCAAGCCCTGCGATGGCTCCGGCGCCAAGAAGGGCTCGACCCCGTCCACTTGTCCGACCTGTGGCGGTATCGGCCAGGTGCGCATGCAGCAAGGCTTCTTCTCGGTGCAGCAGACCTGCCCGCGCTGCCATGGCCAGGGCAAGATCATCACCGACCCGTGCGGCTCGTGCCACGGCGAAGGCCGCGTCGAGGAATACAAGACCCTGTCGGTCAAGGTGCCGGCTGGCGTCGATACCGGCGATCGCATTCGTCTGTCTGGCGAAGGCGAGGCGGGCACCCACGGTGGCCCGACCGGCGACCTGTATGTAGTGATCAATGTGCGTGAGCACGAGATCTTCCAGCGTGACGGCAAGCACCTGTATTGCGAAGTACCGATCAGCTATACCGATGCCGCCCTGGGTGGTGAGCTGGAAGTGCCGACGCTGGATGGTCGGGTGAAGCTGAAAATCCCGGAAGGCACCCAGACCGGCAAGCAGTTCCGTCTGCGCGGCAAGGGTGTGGCGCCGGTGCGTGGCGGTGGTGCGGGTGACCTGCTGTGCCGCGTCGCGGTCGAGACCCCGGTCAACCTCAGCCGTCGTCAGCGCGAGTTGCTCGAAGAGCTGCGTGATTCGCTCGAGGGCGACAGCTCTCACTCGCCAAAGGCCAGTGGCTGGTTCGATGGCGTGAAGCGCTTCTTCGGCGATCTCTGATAAGGAAATGGCTATGCGACGTATTGCAGTGATGGGCGCGGCTGGGCGGATGGGCAAGACCCTCGTCGAGGCCGTGCAGCAACAGGCACCGCTGGCCGGTTTGACCGCCGCGGTCGATCGCCCTGACAGCTCGCTGGTCGGTGCCGATGCAGGCGAGCTGGCGGCCCTGGGCCGTATCGGTGTGCCGATCTCCGACGACCTGACCAAGGTGGCCGAAGAGTTCGATGTGCTGATCGACTTCACCCATCCTTCGGTAACCCTGAAGAACCTGGCGTTCTGCCGCAAGGCTGGCAAGGCCATGGTGATCGGCACCACGGGCTTCACGCCCGAGGAGAAGCAGTTGCTGGTCGAAGCGGGCAAGGAGATCCCGATCGTGTTCGCGGCCAACTTCAGCGTTGGCGTCAACCTGTGCCTAAAGTTGCTGGATACCGCAGCACGGGTGCTGGGTGATGACGTGGACATCGAGATCCTTGAGGCGCACCACCGGCACAAGGTCGATGCGCCGTCGGGTACCGCGCTGCGCATGGGTGAAGTGGTTGCCCAGGCCCTGGGCCGTAACCTGCAGGAAGTGGCCGTTTACGGTCGCGAAGGGCAGACCGGTGCGCGCGAGCGTCAGACCATCGGTTTTGCCACGGTGCGTGCTGGTGATGTGGTCGGTGACCATACCGTGCTGTTCGCTGCCGAAGGCGAGCGTGTGGAGATCACCCACAAGGCGTCCAGCCGCATGACCTTTGCCAAGGGTGCGGTGCGTGCGGCGCTGTGGCTGGAAGGGCGCGAGCCGGGCCTGTATGACATGCAGGATGTACTCGAGCTGCGATGATCTGTGTAGGAGCGGCCTTGTGTCGCGAAAGGGCCGCAAAGCGGCCCCAGGACGTTAGCGACCCTGCAAAACCCCTGGACTGCTAGGCAGTCCTTTCGCGACGCAAGGCCGCTCCTACAGGTTTTTCGCTGACGGCGAGGTCAGTCTGTCGCAATCATGTGTTTTAGAGACACATATACGGTAGACCCAAAACGCACTTTTCTGTAAGCTACAGCTTTAGTGTGTCCACTAAAAGCGCGCAGCGAATTGAATTCAGCACATAAAAGCGGGGTGACGTGTCCATACGTCACTCCGCTTTTTTGCAACCTGCGATCGCCCTTTCATGCTTGATTTACGGGAGGTCTTCTTGACAAAGCCAGCCATACTCGCCCTTGCCGACGGCAGTATTTTTCGCGGTGAAGCCATTGGTGCCGACGGTCAGACCGTTGGTGAGGTGGTATTCAACACCGCTATGACCGGCTACCAGGAAATCCTTACAGACCCTTCCTACGCGCAGCAAATCGTTACCCTGACCTACCCGCACATCGGCAACACCGGCACCACGCCGGAAGACGCCGAGTCGAACCGCGTCTGGTCCGCTGGCCTGGTCATTCGTGACCTACCGCTGCTGGCCAGCAACTGGCGTAACACCCAGTCGCTGCCTGAATACCTCAAGGCCAACAATGTCGTCGCCATCGCTGGCATCGACACCCGTCGCCTGACCCGTATCCTGCGTGAAAAGGGCGCCCAGAACGGTTGCATCCTCGCCGGTGACAACATCAGCGAAGAAGCCGCCATCGCCGCTGCCCGCGCCTTCCCAGGCCTGAAGGGCATGGACCTGGCCAAGGTCGTTTCCACCAAGGAACGCTACGAGTGGCGCTCCAGCGTGTGGGAGCTGAAAACCGACAGCCACCCGACCCTCGAAGCCGCCGACCTGCCGTACCACGTGGTCGCCTTCGACTACGGCGTCAAGCTGAACATCCTGCGCATGTTGGTCGCCCGTGGCTGCCGCGTGACCGTGGTGCCTGCCCAGACGCCGGCCAGCGAAGTGCTCGCCCTCAACCCTGATGGCGTGTTCCTGTCCAACGGCCCGGGCGATCCCGAGCCATGCGACTACGCGATCCAGGCGATCAAGGAAATCCTTGAAACCGAGATCCCGGTATTCGGCATCTGCCTCGGCCACCAGCTGCTGGCCCTGGCCTCCGGCGCCAAGACCGTCAAGATGGGCCATGGCCACCATGGTGCCAACCACCCGGTCCAGGACCTGGACACCGGCGTGGTCATGATCACCAGCCAGAACCACGGCTTCGCCGTCGACGAAGCTACCCTGCCGGGCAATGTCCGCGCCATCCACAAGTCGCTGTTCGACGGTACCCTGCAGGGCATCGAGCGCACCGACAAGTGCGCGTTCAGCTTCCAGGGCCACCCTGAAGCGAGCCCAGGCCCGACCGACGTCGCGCCACTGTTCGATCGTTTCACCGATGCCATGGCCAAGCGCCGCTGAGCATCCTGCATCAAGGCCCCGGGGCGGCTCGCGCCGCGCCCGGAAGCGCCTGACCCAGATTGTTCAAGACGGCTTGCCGACTGACCCGCGGATTTGAGTGACAACCATGCCAAAACGTACAGACATCAAAAGCATCCTGATTCTCGGCGCTGGCCCGATCGTGATCGGCCAGGCCTGCGAATTCGACTACTCCGGCGCCCAGGCCTGTAAAGCCCTGCGCGAGGAAGGTTTCCGCGTCATCCTGGTGAACTCCAACCCAGCCACCATCATGACCGACCCGTCGATGGCCGACGCTACCTACATCGAGCCGATCAAGTGGCAATCGGTGGCCAAGATCATCGAAAAAGAACGCCCAGACGCGGTACTGCCGACCATGGGTGGCCAGACCGCACTGAACTGCGCCCTGGACCTGGAGCGCCATGGCGTTCTGGAGAAGTTCGGCGTAGAGATGATCGGCGCCAACGCCGACACCATCGACAAGGCTGAAGACCGTTCGCGCTTCGACAAGGCGATGAAGGACATCGGCCTGGAGTGCCCGCGCTCCGGTATCGCCCATAGCATGGAAGAGGCCAATGCGGTCCTCGAAAAGCTCGGCTTCCCGTGCATCATTCGCCCGTCGTTCACCATGGGCGGCACCGGTGGTGGTATTGCTTACAACCGTGAAGAGTTCGAAGAAATCTGCACTCGTGGTCTGGACCTGTCGCCGACCAAAGAGCTGCTGATCGACGAATCGCTGATCGGCTGGAAAGAGTACGAGATGGAAGTGGTCCGCGACAAAAAGGACAACTGCATCATCGTCTGCTCGATCGAGAACTTCGACCCGATGGGCGTGCACACCGGTGACTCGATCACCGTTGCTCCAGCGCAGACCCTGACCGACAAGGAATACCAGATCATGCGCAACGCCTCGCTGGCGGTGCTGCGTGAAATCGGTGTCGAAACCGGTGGTTCCAACGTGCAGTTCGGTATCTGCCCGAACACTGGCCGCATGGTCGTGATCGAGATGAACCCGCGCGTATCGCGTTCGTCCGCTCTGGCTTCCAAGGCCACCGGCTTCCCGATCGCCAAGATCGCCGCCAAGCTGGCCATTGGTTACACCCTCGATGAGCTGCAGAACGACATCACTGGCGGCCGCACCCCGGCTTCCTTCGAGCCATCGATCGACTACGTCGTCACCAAGCTGCCGCGCTTTGCCTTCGAGAAATTCCCGAAAGCCGACGCCCGCCTGACCACCCAGATGAAATCCGTGGGTGAAGTCATGGCCATCGGCCGTACCTTCCAGGAATCCCTGCAGAAAGCCCTGCGCGGCCTGGAAGTCGGTGCTTGCGGTCTCGATCCGAAAGTCGACCTGGCCAGCCCTGAAGCTGCCGCCATCCTCAAGCGCGAGCTGACCGTGCCGGGTGCCGAACGCATCTGGTACGTGGCTGACGCCATGCGCTCGGGCATGACCTGCGAAGAAATCTTCGCCCTGACCGGCATCGACATGTGGTTCCTGGTTCAGATGGAAGATCTGATCAAGGAAGAAGAGAAGGTCAAGACCCTGGCCCTGTCGGCCATCGACAAAGACTACATGCTGCGCCTCAAGCGCAAGGGCTTCTCGGACCAGCGTCTGGCCAAGCTGCTCGGCATCACCGACAAGAACCTGCGTCGTCACCGCCACAAGCTGGAAGTGTTCCCGGTGTACAAGCGCGTCGACACCTGCGCTGCCGAGTTCGCCACCGACACCGCCTACCTGTACTCGACCTATGAGGAAGAGTGCGAGGCCAACCCGTCGACCCGCGACAAGATCATGATCCTGGGTGGCGGCCCGAACCGTATCGGCCAAGGCATCGAGTTCGACTACTGCTGCGTGCACGCGGCCCTGGCGCTGCGTGAAGACGGTTACGAGACCATCATGGTCAACTGCAACCCGGAAACCGTCTCCACCGACTACGACACCTCCGACCGCCTGTACTTCGAGCCGCTGACCCTGGAAGACGTGCTGGAAGTCTGCCGCGTCGAGAAGCCGAAGGGCGTCATCGTCCACTACGGTGGCCAGACGCCGCTGAAACTCGCTCGCGCCCTGGAAGAGGCCGGCGTACCGATCATCGGTACCAGCCCGGATGCCATCGACCGCGCCGAAGACCGCGAGCGCTTCCAGCAGATGGTTCAGCGCCTGAACCTGCTGCAGCCGCCAAACGCCACCGTGCGCAGCGAAGACGAAGCCATCCGCGCCGCGGGTGGTATCGGTTACCCGTTGGTCGTGCGTCCGTCCTACGTACTGGGTGGCCGTGCCATGGAGATCGTCTACGAGCTGGACGAGCTCAAGCGCTACCTGCGTGAAGCGGTACAGGTTTCCAACGACAGCCCGGTGCTGCTCGACCACTTCCTCAACTGCGCCATCGAGATGGACGTGGATGCGGTCTGCGACGGCACCGACGTGGTGATCGGCGCGATCATGCAGCACATCGAACAGGCCGGCGTTCACTCCGGTGACTCGGCGTGCTCGCTGCCACCTTACTCGCTGAGCAAGGAAGTGCAGGACGAAGTCCGCGTACAGGTCAAGAAAATGGCCCTGGAGCTGGGCGTTGTCGGCCTGATGAACGTGCAGCTGGCCCTGCAGGGCGACAAGATCTACGTGATCGAAGTCAACCCGCGCGCCTCGCGTACCGTGCCGTTCGTCTCCAAGTGCATCGGCACCTCCCTGGCGATGATCGCGGCGCGCGTCATGGCAGGCAAAACCCTGAAAGAACTGGGCTTCACCCAGGAAATCATCCCGAACTTCTACAGCGTCAAGGAAGCCGTCTTCCCGTTCGCCAAGTTCCCAGGGGTTGACCCGATCCTCGGCCCTGAGATGAAATCCACCGGTGAAGTCATGGGCGTCGGCGACAGCTTCGGTGAAGCCTTCGCCAAAGCCCAGATGGGTGCCAGCGAAGTGCTGCCAACCGGCGGTACCGCGTTCATCAGCGTGCGTGACGACGACAAGCCACAAGTGGCTGGCGTTGCCCGCGACCTGATCGCCCTGGGCTTCGAAGTGGTCGCCACTGTCGGTACCGCCAAGGTCATCGAAGCGGCCGGCCTGAAAGTGCGCCGTGTGAACAAAGTGACCGAGGGCCGACCGCACGTGGTCGACATGATCAAGAACGACGAAGTGTCGCTGATCATCAACACCACCGAAGGCCGCCAGTCGATCGCCGATTCCTACTCGATTCGTCGCAATGCGTTGCAGCACAAGATCTACTGCACCACGACCATTGCGGCAGGTGAAGCCATCTGCGAAGCGCTGAAATTCGGCCCTGAAAAGACCGTTCGTCGCTTGCAGGATCTGCATGCAGGACTTGAAGCATGAGCATTACCAAATACCCGATGACCGTCCAGGGCGCTCGCGCCCTGGAAGAGGAGCACCTGTTCCTGAGCAAGACCGAGCGCCCGCGCCTGAGCCAGGCGATCGGTGAAGCGCGTGAGCTGGGCGACCTCAAGGAAAACGCCGAGTATCATGCCGCCCGTGAGGAGCAGGGCATGGTCGAGGCGCGTATCCGCGATATCGAAGGCCGTCTGCAGAACTCGGTAGTGATCGATGTGACCACTATCCCTCACACCGGCAAGGTCATTTTCGGCACCACCGTGGTGCTGGCCAATACCGAAACCGATGACGAGGTGACCTACCAGATCGTCGGCGAGGATGAAGCCGACGTGAAGCAGGGCAAGCTCTCGAGCGGTGCGCCCATTGCTCGTGCCATCATCGGCAAGGAAGAAGGTGATACTGTCGTCGTCAAGACGCCGAGTGGCACGGTCGAGTACGAGATTGTCGAAGTCAAGCACATCTGACCGGCGCCTGCGGGCGCCATCCCTTGAGGGGATCCTCTGGCAACTGGCCCAGGTATTCTGGGTCGGTGGCCTGTGGGTTTTCCATGTAGGGTTGGTGCCGGCGCTCAAGGTCAGTGGCCTGGCACCCTTGCTGGTACAGGACATCGCCGGGCAGATTGACCGCTGGTTGATTGGCGTGGCGTTGCTCGGTCTGCTGACGCAGCTGGCGGTACTGGCAAGGGTCGACGGGCTGTCAGCCTGGTGGCGGCAGTTCCGCGGGCAGATGCTGTTGCTCGGCTTTGCGGCCTGCGTGGGGTACTACTTCCTGCGCTATGGCATCTCGGTCGGCGAGCGCTGGCAGATGTTCTGTTTCCTGGTGCTGGGCTTCTCCGGCATCGTGCTGGTAGCTCAGCCAGTCCCGGTCAGGGCGCGCAAGGCGCGCCACTGACAAGGCTATGCTGCGGCCCTTGTGGGAGCTGGCTCCCACACTGGGTTGGGCAGCAGCCCCTGTGCCGTTACTTGTAACGGTGGATGTTGGACAGCTGCTTGTTCGGCTGTGGGTTCTTGCGGTAGATCAGCGCTTTCTTGCCGATGGTCTGCACCAGCTCGGCGCGGCCGGCCTTGCACAGTTCGGCAATGGTGGCGGCACGTTCTTCGCGATCTTCCGAACGAATTTCGACCTTGATCAGCTCATGGTCGGCCAGGGCGCGATCCAGTTCGGCGACGACGCCTTCATTCAAACCGTTGCCAGCAACGATCAGGACCGGCTTCAGGTCATGACCAATGGACTTGTATTGCTTCTTCTGCTCGTTATTGAGCGGCATAATCTGACCCTTTCCGTCTGATTCTGTAAAATTGACCGGCATTTTACCCGAGGGCCACCGGCTCCGCCCAGTCAATCACGACGCATATCATCGAGGTGCCCCGTGGTACAACGTTCCAAAAGCAGCGCAAACTGGCTGCGAGAGCATTTTAACGACCCTTTTGTGAAGCAGGCGCAGAAGGATGGCTACCGCTCGCGTGCGAGCTACAAACTGCTGGAGATCCAGGAGAAAGACCGCCTTATTCGCCCAGGCATGAGTGTAATCGACCTCGGCGCGGCGCCCGGTGGCTGGTCGCAGGTGACCAGTCGTCTGATTGGTGGCCAGGGCCGGTTGATCGCGTCCGACATCCTGGAAATGGACTCGATCCCTGACGTGACCTTCATCCAGGGTGACTTCACCGATGATGCAGTGCTCCAGCAGATTCTGGAGGCGGTCGGTGATTCGCATGTAGACCTTGTGATTTCCGACATGGCCCCCAATATGAGTGGTACGCCCGAAGTGGACATGCCGCGCGCCATGTTCCTCTGCGAGCTGGCACTGGATCTGGCAACCCGCGTGTTGAAGCCCGGCGGTGATTTTCTGATCAAGATTTTCCAGGGCGAAGGCTTCGATATGTACCTGAAGGATGTGCGCACCAAGTTCGACAAGGTGCAAATGCGCAAGCCGTCCTCTTCGCGGGACCGTTCCCGTGAGCAGTACCTGTTGGGCAAAGGTTTCAAAGGCGTTTGAAAAGCGTGCTGCGGGTGGTCGATAGTTATTTCCAATCGGCCCTCCCGTCTGGATCGTCCGAACTTCGTGTAGTCTAGCTTCACAAAGGGTTACAGACGGTGCCTGCGGCTGCGTAGGTAATGTAGTAAGTTAGGGCGATGAATATCATGCGAGGCACGGCTGCGTCGTGCGCCGGCCTCAGAGGGTAGCGAATTGAACGACATGGCAAAGAATCTGATCCTGTGGTTGATCATCGCAGCTGTCCTGGTGACAGTGATGAACAACTTCTCCAGCCCTAACGAGCCGCAGACCCTCAACTACTCCGACTTCATCCAGCAGGTCAAGGATGGCAAGGTCGAGCGTGTGACCGTCGACGGCTACATCATTACCGGCAAGCGCGCCGATGGCGACAACTTCAAGACCGTTCGCCCGGCCATTACCGACAATGGCCTGATTGGCGACCTGGTCGACAACCACGTGGTCGTCGAGGGCAAACAGCCTGAGCAGCAGAGCATCTGGACTCAGCTGCTGGTGGCGAGCTTCCCGATTCTGGTGATCATTGCCGTATTCATGTTCTTCATGCGCCAGATGCAAGGTGGCGCGGGTGGCAAGGGCGGCCCGATGAGTTTCGGCAAGAGCAAGGCGCGCCTGTTGTCCGAAGACCAGGTCAAGACCACGCTGGCTGACGTTGCGGGTTGCGACGAGGCCAAGGAAGAGGTTGGCGAGCTGGTCGAGTTCCTGCGCGATCCGGGCAAGTTCCAGCGCCTGGGTGGCCGCATCCCGCGCGGCGTGCTGATGGTAGGCCCGCCCGGTACCGGTAAGACCTTGCTGGCCAAGGCCATTGCGGGTGAAGCCAAGGTGCCGTTCTTCACCATTTCCGGTTCGGACTTCGTCGAGATGTTCGTCGGTGTGGGTGCCAGCCGTGTGCGTGACATGTTCGAGCAGGCCAAGAAGCATGCGCCGTGCATCATCTTCATCGACGAAATCGACGCCGTTGGTCGCCACCGTGGCGCCGGCATGGGCGGCGGTCACGACGAGCGTGAGCAGACCCTCAACCAGCTGCTGGTAGAGATGGATGGCTTCGAAATGAACGATGGCATCATCGTCATTGCCGCCACCAACCGTCCGGACGTCCTCGACCCGGCGCTGCTGCGTCCTGGTCGTTTCGACCGTCAGGTGGTGGTTGGCCTGCCGGACATCCGTGGTCGTGAGCAGATCCTCAAGGTGCACATGCGCAAGGTGCCGATCGGCGAGAACGTCAATCCGGCGGTCATTGCCCGTGGTACCCCAGGCTTCTCCGGTGCCGATCTGGCCAACCTGGTCAACGAGGCATCGCTGTTCGCCGCTCGCTCCAACAAGCGCCTGGTCGAAATGAAAGAGTTCGAGCTGGCCAAAGACAAGATCATGATGGGCGCCGAGCGCAAGACCATGGTCATGTCCGAGAAGGAAAAACAGAACACCGCTTACCACGAGGCTGGCCACGCCATCGTCGGTCGCCTGGTGCCTGAGCACGACCCGGTCTACAAGGTCTCGATCATCCCGCGCGGTCGTGCGCTGGGTGTGACCATGTTCCTGCCCGAGGAAGACCGTTACAGCCTGTCCAAGCGTGCCCTGATCAGCCAGATCTGCTCGCTGTACGGCGGCCGTATTGCCGAAGAGATGACCCTGGGCTTCGACGGCGTCACCACCGGTGCCTCCAACGACATCATGCGGGCCAGCCAGATCGCCCGTAACATGGTCACCAAGTGGGGTCTTTCCGAGAAGCTCGGCCCGCTGATGTACGCGGAGGAAGAGGGCGAGGTGTTCCTCGGCCGCAGTGCCGGCAGCCAGCACGCCAGCGTTTCCGGTGAAACCGCCAAGCTGATCGACTCCGAAGTGCGCAGCATCATCGACCAGTGCTATGCCACTGCCAAGCAGCTGCTGACCGAGAACCGCGACAAGCTCGATGCCATGGCCGAAGCGCTGATGAAGTACGAGACCATCGACGCCGAGCAGATCGACGACATCATGTCCGGTCGCACTCCACGCGAACCGCGTGACTGGGACGACGACAAGACTTCGGGCACGCCTGCTGCCCAGAATGATCGTCCGGAGTCGCCGATTGGCGGCCCAGCGGCTCAACACTAAGGGCATCTATGAGTTCGAAGCTGTACCCGACCCGGTTGCCTTGCGGCAATCGGGTTCTTGATTTGTCCCGTACCCATGTCATGGGTATTCTCAATATCACCCCCGACTCCTTCTCCGATGGCGGGCGCTTCAGTCAGCGAGACGAAGCGTTGCGCCATGCCGAAGCCATGGTCGCAGCCGGTGCGACGCTGATCGACATCGGTGGCGAGTCGACTCGCCCTGGTGCGCGCGCGGTGTCCGTGACCGAGGAGCTCGAACGGGTAGCGCCGATGGTCGAGGCAATCAACAGTCGCCTCGATGTAGTCATCTCGGTCGATACCTCCACGCCTGCCGTCATTCGCGAGTCGGCCCGGCTGGGTGCCGGGCTTATCAATGACGTGCGTGCGCTGGAGCGCGATGGTGCCCTGGATGCCGCTGCGGATACAGGCTTGCCGGTGTGCTTGATGCACATGCGAGGCGAGCCGGGCAACATGCAGGATGACCCTCATTACGAGGATGTCACCGCGGATGTAACACGTTATCTTGAACAGCGCATGGCGGCATGCGCGGCGGCGGGCATTGGTGCGGAGCGCATCATTCTCGATCCGGGCTTCGGCTTTGCCAAGACGCTGGCGCATAACCTGAGCCTGTTCAAACATATGGAGGCGCTTTTTCGCCTCGGGCGCCCGCTGCTGGTGGGCGTTTCACGCAAGAGCATGATCGGCCTGACGCTGGATCGTCCGGTCGCAGAGCGGTTGTATGGCAGCCTGGCGCTGGCGGCATTGGCCATGACCAAGGGGGCCAGTATCCTGCGCGTCCATGATGTGGCCGAAACCGTCGATGTCGTACGTATGATCGCTGCAGTACAGAACGCCGAATAAGAACATTGGAGTACCTATGAGCAGAAAATACTTTGGTACCGACGGCATCCGTGGCCGCGTCGGCGAATACCCGATCACTCCCGACTTCATGCTGAAGCTGGGTTGGGCTGCGGGCATGGCCTTCCGCAAGCAGGGCAATTGCCGTGTGCTGGTGGGCAAGGACACCCGTATTTCCGGATACATGTTCGAATCGGCACTCGAGGCCGGCCTGTCCGCGGCAGGCGCTGACGTACTGCTGCTCGGCCCGATGCCGACCCCGGCAATCGCCTACCTCACTCGCACTTTCCATGCCGAAGCAGGCATCGTCATCAGTGCTTCGCACAACCCGCACGATGACAACGGGATCAAGTTCTTCTCGGGCCAGGGCACCAAGCTGCCGGACGAGGTCGAGCTGATGATCGAAGAGTTGCTCGACCAGCCGATGACCGTGGTCGAGTCCAGCAAGCTGGGCAAGGTTTCCCGCATCAACGACGCCGCTGGCCGCTACATCGAATTCTGCAAGAGCAGTGTGCCGAGCAGCACCAGTTTCGAGGGGCTCAAGCTGGTGGTCGACTGTGCCCATGGCGCCACCTACAAGGTTGCGCCAAGCGTATTCCGTGAGCTGGGCGCCGACGTCACGGTACTGCACGCGCAGCCCGATGGCCTCAACATCAACGAAGGCTGCGGCTCGACCCACATCGAGTCGTTGCAGGCTGCGGTGCTTGTGGGGCATGCCGACCTGGGCATCGCCTTCGACGGCGATGGCGACCGGGTACTGATGGTCGACCACACCGGGGCCATCGTCGATGGCGACGAGCTGCTGTTCATCATCGCCCGCGACCTGCATGACCGCAACAAGCTGCAGGGTGGCGTGGTAGGTACGCTGATGAGCAACCTGGGCCTGGAGCTGGCACTCAAGGATCTGGGTATCCCGTTCGTGCGCGCCAAGGTTGGCGACCGCTACGTGATGGCCGAGTTGCTCGAGCGTGACTGGCTGTTGGGTGGGGAGAACTCCGGCCATGTGGTGTGCTGCAACCACACAACCACCGGCGACGCGATCATCGCCGCGCTGCAGGTGCTGATGGCCCTCAAGCGCCGTGGCGAGACCCTTGCTCAGGCCCGTCAGGCCCTGCGCAAGTGCCCGCAGGTGCTGATCAATGTGCGTTTCGGCGCGAGCAAGGTCGACCCCCTGGAGCACCCTGCGGTGAAGGAGGCCAGTGCCAAGGTCACCGAAGACATGGCGGGTCGTGGGCGGGTGCTTCTGCGCAAGTCCGGTACCGAGCCGCTGGTGCGGGTGATGGTCGAAGGCGACGACGAAAGTCAGGTGCGCACGCACGCCGAGGCCCTGGCCAAACTGGTCGCAGAAGTTTGTATCTGAAAGAGGCTTGCCAGCGCAGATCGGGTTGGGTAAGATCTGCGCCCACTTTGACCGACGAGGTAAAGCATGCGTCGCCCTATGGTAGCTGGTAACTGGAAGATGCACGGTACCCGCGCCAGCGTCGCTGAGCTGATCCAGGGCTTGGGCAATATGCCCGTGCCGAACGGTGTAGAAGTCGCGGTGTTTCCGCCTGTCTTGTTCATCAATCAAGTAGTTGATGGCCTGCAAGGCAAGGGAATCATCGTCGGAGCACAGAATTCTGCAATACAGCCCGAGCAGGGCGCGCTGACCGGTGAAGTTGCACCCAGTCAGTTGGTTGAAGCAGGTTGCAAGTTGGTGCTGATTGGCCATTCCGAACGCCGCCAGATCGTTGGCGAAAGTGACGAAGTGCTCAATCGCAAGTTTGCAGCGGCTCAACTTAGTGGTTTAATGCCGGTGCTCTGCGTAGGGGAAACCCTCGAGGAGCGCGAAGCAGGCAAGACGCTCGAAGTTGTCGGGCGCCAACTAAGCAGTATCATCGATGCATTCGGTGTTAAGGCTTTTGCCAATGCTGTAATTGCCTATGAGCCTGTTTGGGCCATTGGTACAGGTTTGACAGCCTCGCCTCAGCAAGCCCAGGATGTGCATGCAGCCATCCGGGCGCAGTTGGCGGCCGAGGACGCCGAAGTTGCCGCGAATGTGCAGCTTCTATACGGCGGCAGCGTGAAGGCGGCCAATGCGGCCGAACTGTTCGGCATGCCGGATATCGATGGGGGGCTCATTGGTGGAGCGTCCCTGAACGCAGACGAATTCGGTGCAATTTGTCGCGCCGCAGGAAACTGAACAAATGCTGGAAACAGTCATCGTTGTTTTTCATCTGTTGGCAGCGCTGTCGCTTGTAGTGCTGGTTCTGCTGCAACAGGGTAAGGGTGCGGAAGCAGGTGCATCTTTCGGCGCAGGTGCTTCTAATACTGTGTTCGGAAGCCAGGGTTCTGCCACCTTCCTAAGTAAATTCACTGCTATACTTGCTGCCACTTTCTTTTTGACAGCACTTGGGTTAGGATACTTCGCGAAGCAACAAGCTCACCAGCTGAGCCAAGCGGGTCTCCCAGATCCGGCGGTCTTGGAAGTGAAGCAGCCAAAGCCGGCAGTAAATGATGATGTACCGGTGCTCCAGGAGCAGAAGAGCGAAACCACCCACGCTGGTGATGTACCTCCTTCGACCGAAGAGCAGAAGTAACGGGTTTCAAGAAGTAGTATTGCCGAGGTGGTGGAATTGGTAGACACGCAACCTTGAGGTGGTTGTGCCCATAGGGTGTAGGGGTTCGAGTCCCCTTCTCGGTACCAATTAAAGCTTGAGAGCCCGCTTTAGCGGGCTTTCTTGTAGGTGGAGGTTAGATTGACCCAGCAATGGGTTCGGTCTTATACTTTCGCCCCAGCTTTGTCGCGGGGTGGAGCAGCTTGGTAGCTCGTCGGGCTCATAACCCGAAGGTCGTTGGTTCAAATCCAGCCCCCGCAACCAGCTTTAGCGGAGCCCCTTTTCAGGGGCTTTTTGCTAGCCGAACAGTTTTCGGCGCCGTTGTCCTACGGCGCTTTCAGGGATGGGCGCTTCGCCCATTTTTTATTTGCACAGCATGCACGAGGGGGTTCAGGTGTCGAGCAAGCTAGAACAGTTGCAGGCCTTGTTGGCCCCGGTGGTCGAGGGTCTGGGCTATCAGTGCTGGGGGATCGAGTTCGTATCCCAGGGTAAGCATTCGGTATTGCGCATCTATATTGACAAGGAAGGCGGCATCCTGGTGGACGACTGCGAAGCGGTCAGTCGTCAGGCCAGTGCCATCCTCGATGTCGAAGATCCGATCAGCAGTGAATATACCCTTGAGGTGTCCTCACCAGGCATGGATCGCCCGCTGTTCACTCTGGAACAGTTTGCCTCGCATGCCGGCGAACAAGTGAAGATCAAGCTGCGTACGCCCTTCGAAGGTCGTCGTAATTTCCAGGGCCTTCTCCGCGGTGTGGAGGAACAGGACGTTGTGGTCCAGGTGGACAATCACGAATTCCTGTTGCCGATCGACTCGATCGACAAGGCCAATATTATTCCCAGTTTTGACTGAGACGTGCCGGGCCCGGCGGACTTTCCGGGCCCAATGGCTTGCGCAAGGCGAGGCGTACGATGAGCAAAGAAGTACTGCTGGTTGTTGAATCGGTATCCAACGAAAAGGGTGTACCGCCCGGCGTCATTTTCGAAGCGCTGGAAGTGGCTCTGGCCACTGCAACCAAAAAACGTTTTGAGGACGAAGTCGACCTGCGTGTGGAAATCAACCGCCACACCGGTAGCTACGAAACCTTCCGTCGCTGGACTGTGGTCGACGAAGCCGATCTGGACGATCCGGCCATCGAGACCTGGTTGGCGAAGATTCACGAGACCCACCCTGAAGCCAAGGTTGGTGACGTGATCGAAGAGAAGATCGAGTCCATCGAATTCGGTCGTATCGCCGCCCAGACCGCCAAACAGGTGATCGTGCAGAAGGTCCGTGAGGCCGAGCGCGCCCAGGTGGTCGACGCCTACCGCGAGCGTGTGAACGAGATCATCTCGGGCACCGTCAAGAAGGTCACCCGCGACAACGTCATCGTCGACCTGGGCAACAACGCCGAGGCGCTGCTGGCCCGCGAAGACATCATTCCACGTGAGACCTTCCGGGTTGGCGTGCGCTTGCGTGCGCTGCTCAAGGAAATCCGCACCGAGAACCGCGGTCCGCAGCTGATCCTGTCGCGCACCGCGCCGCAGATGCTGATCGAACTGTTCCGCATCGAAGTGCCGGAAATTGCTGAAGGCCTCATCGAAGTCATGGCCGCATCCCGTGATCCGGGATCGCGTGCCAAGATCGCCGTCCGCTCCAAGGACAAGCGCATCGATCCGCAAGGTGCCTGTATCGGCATGCGCGGTTCGCGCGTCCAAGCCGTATCCGGCGAGCTGGGTGGTGAGCGTGTGGATATCGTCCTGTGGGACGAGAACCCGGCGCAATTTGTCATCAACGCCATGTCGCCGGCCGAAGTCGCGGCGATCATCGTTGATGAAGATGCCCATGCCATGGACATCGCCGTTGCCGAGGATAACCTGGCCCAGGCCATTGGCCGTGGCGGTCAGAACGTTCGCCTGGCCAGTCAGTTGACCGGCTGGACCCTGAACGTGATGACCGAGAAGGATATCCAGGCCAAGCAGCAGGCCGAAACCGGTGACATCCTGCGCAATTTCATCGAAGAACTGGAAGTCGACGAGGAGCTGGCCCAAGTGCTGGTCGACGAAGGCTTTACCAGCCTCGAAGAAATTGCCTACGTACCGTTGGAAGAAATGCTCAACATCGATGGCTTTGACGAGGAAATCGTCAATGAGCTCCGCGCTCGAGCCAAGGACCGTTTGTTGACCAAGGCCATCGCTACCGAAGAAAAACTGGCAGACGCCCATCCGGCCGAAGACCTGCTCTCCCTTGAGGGCATGGACAAGGACCTGGCGGCGGAACTGGCGGTGCGCGGCGTGGTTAACCGCGAAGACCTGGCCGAGCAGTCGATTGACGACCTGCTCGACATCGACGGCATCGACGAAGAGCGTGCCGGCAAGTTGATCATGGCCGCCCGAGCCCACTGGTTCGAGTAATTAGGCGCGGCCTGAGGAGAGAAGTGCATGACGCAAGTCACGGTGAAAGAACTGGCCCAAGAGGTCGAGGCACCGGTAGAGCGCCTGCTGCAGCAGATGCGTGAGGCAGGTCTGCCGCACACCGACGCCGGTCAGGTAGTGACCGACAATGAGAAGCAGACTCTGCTGACTCATTTGAAGAGCAGCCACAAGAGCAAGGCGGAAGAGCCGCGCAAGATTACCTTGCAGCGCAAGACCACCAGCACCCTGCGTGTCGCCGGTAGCAAAAGCATCAGCGTAGAAGTACGCAAGAAGAAAGTATTCGTGCAGCGCAGCCCTGAAGAAATCCAGGCTGAGCAGAAGCGTGAGCAGGAAGAGCGCCGTGCGGCCGAAAACGCCGCGCGTGAGAAGGTCGAAGCTGATGTTCGCCAGCGCAACGAAGAGCAGGCTCGCCGTCAGGCGACCGATGCCCCTGCGGCTGCTCCTGCGCCGGCTGCCAAGGCTGAGCCGGCTCCTGCCGCTGCTCCGGCACCGGTAGTCGCCGAGGCACCAGCGTCGGAAGACGCCGCTGCCCGTGCTGCCGAGCGCAAGAAGGACGAGACCCGTCGCAACGAAAACCGCACTCGCGATGACGACCGTCGTCGTGGCGAGGCGCCGCGTGTGTCGATCAAGGTCAAGGTCAAGGAGAAGGAAAAGGCTCCGACTCCACGTGCCGCTCCGCGCACTACCGATGAAGAGAGCGATGGCGCTCGTCGTGGTCGTGGTGGCAAGGGCAAGCTGAAGAAACGCAATCAGCATGGCTTCCAGAACCCGACCGGCCCCGTCATCCGTGACGTGACCATCGGCGAGACCATCACGGTCTCCGAACTGGCCAACCAGATGTCCGTCAAGGGCGCTGAAGTGGTCAAGTTCATGTTCAAGATGGGCACCCCGGTTACCATCAACCAGGTGCTCGACCAGGAAACCGCTCAGCTGATCGCAGAAGAGCTGGGCCACAAGGTCACCCTGGTCAGCGATACCGCCCTGGAAGACTCCCTGGCCGAATCGCTGAAATTCGAAGGCCAGACCGAGTCGCGTGCGCCGGTGGTTACCGTCATGGGTCACGTTGACCATGGTAAGACCTCGCTGCTCGACTACATCCGTCGTGCCAAGGTTGCCGCTGGCGAAGCCGGTGGTATCACCCAGCACATCGGTGCCTACCACGTGGAAACCGACCGCGGCATGGTCACCTTCCTCGACACCCCGGGCCACGCAGCTTTCACTCAGATGCGTGCACGTGGTGCCAAGGCGACCGACATCGTCATCCTGGTGGTGGCGGCGGACGACGGCGTGATGCCGCAGACCCGCGAAGCCGTTCAGCATGCCAAGGCAGCTGGCGTTCCGCTGGTGGTCGCGGTGAACAAGATCGACAAGCCGGGTGCCGACCTCGATCGCATTCGTAACGAACTGGCCGTCGAAGGCGTGACCTCCGAGGACTGGGGTGGCGACACTCCGTTCGTCAAGGTTTCGGCGAAGATGGGTACCGGTGTCGACGAGCTGCTCGAAGCCGTTCTGCTGCAGGCCGAGATCCTCGAACTGACCGCTACTCCGACCGCTCCAGGTCGTGGTGTCGTCGTCGAATCGCGCCTGGACAAGGGCCGCGGCCCAGTGGCTACCATCCTGGTTCAGGACGGTACCCTGCGTCAGGGCGACATGGTCCTGTGCGGCTCCAACTATGGCCGCGTGCGTGCCATGCTCGATGAGAACGGCAAGCCTGTGAAGGAAGCCGGCCCGTCGATCCCGGTCGAGATCCTCGGCCTGGACGGTACGCCTGAAGCCGGTGACGAGCTGTCCGTGGTTGCCGACGAGAAGAAAGCCCGCGAAGTTGCCCTGTTCCGTCAAGGCAAGTACCGCGAGGTCAAGCTGGCCCGTGCTCACGCCGGCAAGCTGGAAAACATCTTCGAGACCATGGGTCAGGAAGAGAAGAAGACCCTCAACATCGTCCTCAAGACCGACGTGCGCGGTTCCCTGGAAGCACTGCAGGGTTCGCTCGGCGGCCTGGGCAACGACGAAGTTCAGGTTCGCGTGATCGGTGGCGGCGTCGGTGGTATCACCGAAAGCGACGCCAACCTGGCGCTGGCTTCGAATGCAGTACTGTTCGGCTTCAACGTGCGTGCCGATGCCGGCGCGCGCAAGATCGTCGAGCAGGAAGGTCTGGATATGCGTTACTACAACGTGATCTACGACATCATCGAAGACGTCAAGAAAGCCCTGACCGGCATGCTCGGCAGCGATGTTCGCGAGAACATCCTGGGTGTCGCCGAAGTGCGTGACGTGTTCCGTTCGCCGAAGTTCGGCGCCATCGCTGGCTGTATGGTCATCGAGGGTACCGTGTACCGCAACCGTCCGATCCGCGTACTGCGCGACGACGTGGTGATCTTCGAAGGCGAGCTGGAATCGCTGCGTCGCTTCAAGGACGACGCCTCCGAAGTGCGTTCGGGCATGGAGTGCGGTATTGGCGTCAAGAGCTACAACGACGTCAAGGTCGGCGACAAGATCGAAGTCTTCGAGAAAGTCCAGGTTGCTCGTACCCTTTAAGGGCGGGCATGGCGCCAACCCCCGCCGCAGGGCGGTGGGCGGCGCCTCAGAAGGTAGCGCCCGGTCAGGCTTCAGCTTGACCGGGCGTTTGCCGCTTTAAGTTACAGGTAGCAAGAATGGCCAAAGAATACAGCCGTACCCAACGTATCGGTGATCAGATGCAGCGCGAGCTGGCAGAGCTGATCCGCCGTGAAGTCAAGGACCCACGCGTCGGTCTGGTGACCATCACCGCCGTGGACGTCAGCCGCGACCTCGGCCATGCCAAGGTCTTCATCACCGTCATGGGCGAAGAAACCCCTGACGCCGTGCAGCAGTCGCTCAAGGCACTGAACAGCGCCGCCAGCTTCCTGCGCCTGCACTTGGGCCGCTCGATGCAGCTGCGCAGCGTGCCGCAATTGCATTTCCACTTCGATGAAAGTGTCAGCCGTGGTGTACACCTGTCGGCACTGATCGAGCGTGCAGTGGCCGAAGACCGCCTGCACAAGGATACCGACGAGCTGGACACCAAGGAGTAAGCGGTGGCCCAGGTCAAACGTATCCGCCGCAACGTCAGCGGCATCATCCTGCTCGACAAGCCGCTGGGGTTCACCTCCAACGCTGCGCTGCAGAAAGTTCGCTGGTTGCTCAATGCCGAGAAAGCCGGGCATACCGGCAGCCTCGACCCGCTGGCCACTGGCGTGCTGCCACTGTGCTTCGGTGAAGCGACCAAGTTCTCGCAGTACCTGCTCGATTCCGACAAGGGTTACGAAACGGTCATGCAGCTGGGGCAGACTACCAGCACCGCGGACGCTGAAGGCGAAGTCCTGCAGACCCGCGAAGTGACCGTTGGTCGCGCCGACCTGGAAGCGGTTATCCCGCGTTTTCGGGGTGAAATCCTTCAAGTACCGCCGATGTACTCGGCGCTCAAGCGCGATGGTCAGCCGCTGTACAAACTGGCGCGTGCAGGAGAGGTAGTGGAGCGCGAGGCGCGTTCTGTTACTATTGGTCGCTTGGAGTTGCTCGAGTGCGAAGGCACCCGTGCTCGACTGTCGGTCGGTTGCAGCAAAGGCACCTATATCCGCACCCTGGTGGAGGATATCGGTGAAGCCTTGGGCTGTGGCGCCTATGTCGCCGAGCTGCGCAGGACCCAGGCTGGGCCCTTCGTGCTGGCACAGACGGTCACCCTCGAGGAACTCGAGCAGGCCCACGCCGAAGGCGGCAACGAAGCGCTCGATCGCTTCCTGATGCCGTCCGACAGTGGGTTGCTGGACTGGCCGCTGGTCTGCCTGTCCGAGCACAGTTCGTTCTATTGGCTGCATGGCCAGGCGGTACGTGCACCGGACGCGCCGCAATTCGGTATGGTCCGGGTACAGGATCACAATGGTCGCTTCATCGGTATCGGTGAAGTGAGCGAAGACGGGCGTATTGCGCCGCGTCGACTGATTCGGTCGGAATGACCGGAACCGTAGGTCGAGGCTTCGGCTGAAACCGGCGGGTACAAGGGTGGCTGTCAGTAGGCACGGTCACACCTTTTTTATTAATACAGGGTTTTGTCCCTGGCCTATTGGACCCCGGTAACGGGATCCGTTTAATCAGGAGTAGCCTCATGGCCCTCAGCGTTGAAGAAAAAGCTCAAATCGTTACCGACTTCCAGCAAGCTGCTGGCGACACTGGTAGCCCGGAAGTTCAGGTTGCTCTGCTGACCGCGAACATCAACAAGCTGCAAGGCCACTTCAAGGCCAACGGCAAAGACCACCACTCCCGTCGTGGCCTGATCCGTATGGTTAACCAGCGTCGTAAGCTGCTGGACTACCTGAAGGGCAAAGACACCACTCGTTACAGCGCCCTGATCGGTCGCCTGGGCCTGCGTCGCTAATAGCGGCCTGGTCAGTGGTGTGCATGGCGTGTCGCATGCTTCGGGAATGCTGCCTGGCAGGGTTTTCGTTGGACACGTCACGCGTATCTCCGAGGTTGGCAGCCTGGCAGTGCTGAGCGGATTTTCCGCTCGGCGCCAGGCTCCCAGCCTCGTGTTGTATCTGGACGGTCAATGGGGCCGATTCCCCGTTCTGCCCAAGAATTCGCAAGAAACCAGTTCCCCCAGAGCCACTGAAAAAGGTAGGAAACCGTGAACCCGGTAATCAAGAAATTCCAGTTCGGTCAATCGACCGTTACTCTCGAAACGGGCCGCATCGCCCGTCAGGCGACCGGCGCCGTGCTGGTGACCGTCGACAACGACGTCACCGTGCTGGTGACCGTGGTCGGCGCCAAGCAGGCAGACCCGGGCAAGGGCTTCTTCCCGCTGTCGGTCCACTACCAGGAAAAGACCTACGCCGCTGGCAAGATCCCTGGTGGCTTCTTCAAGCGTGAAGGCCGTCCTTCCGAGAAAGAGACCCTGACCTCGCGCCTGATCGACCGTCCGATCCGCCCGCTGTTCCCTGAAGGCTTCATGAATGAAGTCCAGGTCGTCTGCACCGTGGTTTCCACCAGCAAGAAGACCGATCCTGACATCGCTGCGATGATCGGTACCTCGGCTGCCCTGGCTATTTCCGGCATTCCGTTCGAAGGCCCGATCGGCGCTGCCCGTGTTGCTTTCCACGAAAGCACCGGCTACCTGCTGAACCCGACTTACGAGCAGCTGCAGGCTTCGAGCCTGGACATGGTCGTAGCCGGTACCGAATCCGCTGTACTGATGGTTGAATCGGAAGCCCAAGAGCTGACCGAAGACCAGATGCTGGGCGCCGTACTGTTCGCCCACGACGAATTCCAGTCGGTCATCCAGGCTGTCAAAGAGCTGGCTGCCGAAGCGGGCAAGCCGACCTGGGACTGGAAACCGGCCGTTGCCAACACCGAACTGTTCAACGCCATCCGCGCCGAATTCGGCGAGGGCGTTTCCCAGGGCTACACCATCACCGTCAAGGCCGACCGCTACGCGCGCCTGGGCGAACTGCGCGATCAGGCGATCGCCAAGTTCTCCGGTGAAGAAGGTCAGCCTTCGGCTGCCGAAGTCAAAGAAATCTTCGGCGAAATCGAATACCGCACCGTTCGCGAAAACATCGTCAACGGCAAGCCGCGTATCGATGGTCGTGACACCAAGACCGTTCGTCCGCTGAACATCGAAGTTGGTGTTCTGCCGAAGACTCACGGTTCGGCACTGTTCACCCGTGGCGAAACCCAGGCCCTGGTCGTCGCGACCCTGGGTACTGCACGTGACGCCCAACTGCTGGACACCCTCGAAGGCGAGAAGAAAGACCCCTTCATGCTGCACTACAACTTCCCGCCGTTCTCGGTAGGCGAGTGTGGTCGCATGGGCGGTGCTGGCCGTCGTGAAATCGGTCACGGCCGTCTGGCCCGCCGTTCGGTTCAGGCCATGCTGCCGGCTGCCGACGTGTTCCCGTACACCATCCGTGTAGTGTCGGAAATCACCGAGTCCAACGGTTCCAGCTCCATGGCTTCGGTTTGCGGTGCATCCCTGGCCCTGATGGACGCCGGTGTACCGATGAAGGCACCGGTTGCCGGTATCGCCATGGGTCTGGTCAAGGAAGGCGAGAAGTTCGCAGTCCTGACCGACATCCTGGGTGACGAAGACCACCTGGGCGACATGGACTTCAAGGTAGCCGGTACCGCCAAGGGCGTCACCGCGCTGCAGATGGACATCAAGATCAACGGCATTACCGAAGAGATCATGGAAATCGCCCTGGGCCAGGCCCTGGAAGCGCGCCTGAACATCCTCGGCCAGATGAACCAGATCATTGGTCAGTCGCGTACCGAGCTGTCGGCCAACGCCCCGACCATGATCGCGATGAAGATCGACACCGACAAGATCCGTGACGTCATCGGTAAAGGCGGCGCCACCATCCGCGGCATCTGCGAAGAAACCAAGGCCTCGATCGACATCGAAGACGATGGCTCGATCAAGATCTTCGGCGAAACCAAGGAAGCGGCCGAGGCGGCTCGCCAGCGCGTCCTGGGCATCACCGCCGAGGCCGAAATCGGCAAGATCTACGTGGGCAAGGTCGAGCGTATCGTCGACTTCGGCGCCTTCGTCAACATCCTGCCTGGCAAGGACGGCCTGGTGCACATCTCGATGCTGAGCGACGCTCGCGTAGAGAAAGTCACCGACGTGCTGAAAGAAGGTCAGGAAGTCGAAGTACTGGTACTGGACGTGGACAACCGCGGCCGTATCAAGCTGTCGATCAAGGACGTTGCCGCGGCCAAGGCTTCGGGCGTCTAAGCGACTGACACGCAGTGAAAAAAGGGCCCTCCGGGGCCCTTTTTTATTGGCCCTGCGGAACCTTTTGCGCACTTGCATCTTGCATGCAGGTTTACCACGCGGATTGCAAAATGCACGACCAAGCACTTTGGCTGAATGGCCTAAGTTATTGATTTATAAAGAAACAAGCGAAGCGGCAAAGCTGGCACACGGCGTGCAACTACACTCTTACCTGCCGCCACGAGACACGGCGCAGACCTTTCGAATAACAGGAGTGACCCACATGAAGAAGTTCGCCATTGCTGCCGCTACTGCTACCGCTCTGACCCTGACCATGGCTAACGCGGCTTTTGCCCAGCAGTCGACCCAGGCCCCGATGACGCTGGCGGCTGGTGAGATGGACAAAGCCCAGGAAGCGACCTCCGACACCTGGATCACCACCAAAGTGAAATCGGACCTGATGACTGAAAAGGGTATTCCAGGTACTGACATCAAGGTCGAGACCAACAAAGGTGTGGTTTCGCTCTCTTCGGACACTGCCGTTACCGAGTCTCAGAAAGAGAGAGCAGTAACGATCACCAAGAACATCAAAGGTGTTAAGGCTGTGTCGGCTGACGGCCTGAAGGCCGAATAAGGAATGTCCCGTCGGCTAAAAGGATTTGGCCATCTCTGCAAAAAGCCCCGGTCTCGGCCGGGGCTTTTCATTGCTGCTCAGTTCACCGGATTGCGTGCGATCACATCGCTTTCAAAGCATTCCTGCTCGAGCACCAGGGGTTCGACCAGCGGGCGGCTGTCGCGAAAGTGCGCGGTGCGGGTATGCGCTTCATAGGCCTCATCGTCCCGGTAGATCTCATACAGGTAGATCACATCGGGGTCGACCCGGTCCTGGCAAACATCGAACACCAGGCAACCCGGCTCGGTGGCCACCGAGGCTGCGGCATTGATGTTGATTGCAGCAAGAAAGGCTTCGGCGCAGCCGGGTTTCACGCGAGTCTTGATGAACAGGCTGTACACAAGAGGCTCCTTTTGTTTTAAATTCAGTTTTGAATTGTATACAAAAATGGAGCCGCGCCAATGTCTGAATTACCTGCACGCCCGGGTCGCCTTAACGGCCTGCGTCATATCGCCTTGCTGGTGCCCAACCTGGAGGAGTGCGAGCGCTTCTATGTCGATGTGCTGGGCATGGAGGTGCTGAACCGGGCCAACGAGGATCTGGTGTACCTGACCTGCGGCAACGACAACCTGTCGCTGGGGCGGGGTGCAGGGGCGGCCAATGGGCTGCAGACCCTCGACCACTATGGGTTCATCGTCGACAGCGTCGAGGAGCTGGAGGCTTGGTATCAGTACTTCAAGGCGCATGGGGTGACGCTGCTCGATCGGCCCTTCAACCATGGTGATGGGGCGCGCAGCTTCCACTTGCTGGACCCTGCGGGGAACAAGGTACAGCCCTTGTATCATCCGGCGGTGTCGGGGCAGCGCTTGGTCTGACTAACGCGGTGTATTGCCTGTGCCGGCCTCTTCGCGGGCTTGTCCCGCGAAGGGGCCGGTAATGATTCACTCGGCATCCAGATGCATCGGGGTAATCACCCGACCATCCGTTTCAGCCTGCCCCAGGCTGGTGTCAATGAAGTACACCCGGTCATCCTCCAGCTTGCCCTTGTCGACCAGGTAATCCTTGATGCTGCTGGCCCGCTCCTGACCCAAGGTACGCAGCAGGGCCGCACTTTCCGCCCATGACTTGATCACCGCCTCGCGCAGCTTGGTGGTGCGCTCGTCACGGCTGAGCTGTTGCCATTCAGCAGGCGGCTGCTGCTTCAGGCGATTACGATAGATACCTTCGAGCATCGCCGGCTTGTCACTGTCGTCGACCACCAGCATCGAGGCGTTGGCTGGCACTTTGTCGCCACGGCGTTGCAGGATCTTGTACCAGGTCGCCTGGTACTCGCGCTCCAGGCGCTGCTGCGCGATCAGCGGGCCATCGCTGCTCTGGGCGCTGGTGCCTTCGATCTCCAGGCGCAGTTCAGGGCGTTCCTTGAGGGCCGAGGCCAGCTTGTCCAGGGCCGACTGTGCATCGCCGCTGAGTTCACTGGAACCCGGCGCGAAGGAGACATTGCCAAGGTCTTGCGAACCGCCGCCGGCAATCAGCCCACCGATGAACTTGAACGGCGCCTGGGCCGCGCGAAGCACCAGGTTGCGCAGGGTCTGCCAGACAATCGGCATGACGCTGAACTGCGGGTTGTTGAGGTCACCGGATACCGGCAGCTCGATCGAGATCTTGCCTTCGGTGTCCTTGAGCAGGGCGACTGCCAGGCGGATGGGCAGGTCCACTGCATCCGGGCTGTCGACCTTCTCGCCCAGCTGCAATTGCTCCACCACCACCTTGTTCTCGGCCTGGAGCTGGCCGTTGGTGATCTTGTAGTGGAGATCGAGGTTCAGACGGCCCTTGCGGATACGGAAGCCCGCGAACTTGCCGGAGTAGGGCGTCAACGTGGTCAGTTCGACGCGCTTGAAGCTGGTGGCGATGTCCAGGCTGGCCAGCGGGTTGAACGGGTTCAAAGCGCCCTTGATGGTGACCGGTGCGTAACGGTCGACCTTGCCCTTGACGTCCACCTTGGCCGGCGCCGGCTTGCGGTTGTCGATGGTGCCGATCTGGCCATTGAGCTGCTGGACGGCGGTGGCGAAGTTGGGCGTCAGGGTGAGGTCGGCAAAATTGGCAGAGCCATCGTTGATGTTGATCTGGCCAATACGCACGCCCAACGGCTTGCTCGCCGGCGCGCTGGTGGCTTTGGCCTGGCCGGAGGTAGCGCCGGCGGGCTGCGGAATCAGCAAGTCATCGACATTGGTGGTGCGGTCTTCGTTGATGATGAAGCGGGCATAAGGCTGTAGCAGGGTCACCTTGTCGATCGAAACGGCATCGCCGTGCACGTAGGACAGGCCGTCCACATTCAGCTGCTGCCATTTGACGAAGTCGCGGTCCTTGATGGTGTCCAGGGTGTGCAATTGGTTGACCTGTGCCTTGCCGGTCACCGTGAAGGCCAGGGGTTCGGTGCTCTTGAGGTCGACCTTGAGATCACTGGCGAGCATGCCGCTGCGCAGCTCCAGGCGAATGAACGGGCTGAGGTAAGCCTGGGCGATGCGCAAGTCGATATCGCGGGTGCTGACATCGAGCTTGGCCGTCACCGGTGCCAGGTTCACCTGGCCTGCGGCTTGCAGTTTGCCCTGCTTGCCAATACCGGTGTCGAGCTTGAGGGTGAAAGGCGACTGGTTGAGGCTGTCGAAGCCCTGCAGGTCGACGTTCAACGGCCCGACGTCCAGCGCTACGGGCTCCTTCTGGCTGCGGTCGGCCAGGTGCACCTGATAATTGCGCAACTGCACATCCTGCAGCAGCACCTGCCACGGTTTGCTCGGTTCCTTGGCGGCCTGCTCTTCAGGGGCAGGCTCGGCGGCGGCCGGTTCGGTCTTTTCCTTTGCTGTGGCCTTGGCTGGCTGGCTGGCGAACAGCTTCTGCCAGTCGAGCTGACCGTCCTGCTCCAGGGCAGCCCAGGTTTCAAGTTTTTCGCTGCGGACCTTGCCCACGGTGACCAACTGCTTGGCCAGGTCGATGGAGGTTTCGCTCACCTCCAGACTGGCCAGGCGCGCCAGTGGGCGGCCATCCGGTGCCTTGATGGAGAAGGGTGCGATTCGCATCGAGGTCTTGTCGAGCAGCAGCTCGGTGGTCTTGGACAGATTGAGCTTGTAATGCGTGTCGAGGTTGAACACACCGTCTTCCAGCACCAGCGGCACGGCGTCGCGCACATAGGGCCAGAACAGTTTCATCTTGCCATCGGTGACCTTCAGGGTGCCTTCCGAGGCGATCGGCGCCAGGCTCAAGGTGCCGCTCCAGTCCACGCGCCCGCCGTTCGGCCCGCGCGCCACCAGGGTCATGTCGGCGTTGTCGTCGGGCAGGGTGCTGAGGTTCTTCAGCTCCAGGTTCATGTCGTCGTAGACGAACTCGATTGGCTCGCTCGGGCGCTGGTCGGCGAAGTGCAGGTAGCCGCCGCTCAGCTTGATGCTGCCGATACGCAGCGGGAACGGATCACTGGGTGGCTGCTCGGCTTGCGGTTCGCTGGCCGGCAGCTTGAACAACTGGGTCAGGTTGAGCGTGCCGTCCTTGGCGAACAGCACCTCATTGCGCGGCTTGTCGAGCTCCACGGCCTGCAGGTGCAGGGCGCCTTTCCACAGGCTGTCGAGCGCAAGGTTGGCATACAGCCGTTCGAAGCCGACCTGCTCCTTGCCGGGCTCGCCGATCTGCAGGCCCCACACGGTCAGCTCAAGGCTGAACGGGTTGAATTCGATACGTTCCAGCTTGGAAGGCACGGTGGCATATTGCGCCAACTGCTCGTTGGCGATGCGCAGGCCGACACCGGGGAGAATCAGGAAACCAAGCAAGCTGTAGAGGGCCACGAGAGCCAGCACGGCGCCGAGGGCGCGAGTCAATCCTTTGTACATGTGTGCATCGTCTGTCAAAGCAGGAATGCTTGGAGTATGGCACGTTAAATCGGTTCCGCTGATGCGACCAATTCCCTCACTCGATGCCCATGCGCCGCCTGGCCCGATGCGCCGAGCCATCGCGCATCGCCCAGCGCAGCACGGGCGCCGTGCGCTTCAAGCCCAGGCGAATCATGCGCCGCTGCAACGGCCCGTGCTGCAGGCCGAGCATGGCTTGGGCCCAATCCGGCAACAGATCGATGCCGGCGTGCAGCATGAGCTTGCCCACAGGTTGGGCGAGGCGGCTAGGGGCCGGGGCCTGGAGCAGGATGTCGAGCACTTCCAGGCTCCGGTGATCGCAGTGCAGGTGTGCACGCATGTGTCGCAGGTAGTCATCGACCTGCTGGCATGAGCGCGGTACGTCACGCGCGCCAAGGCGCTCGGCGATCAGCGCGATCTCAGCGTAGTAAGCGTCCTGATCGGCGCGTGACAGCAGAGGGTCGCGATAACGCACGTGGGCGGCGAGGAAGCTGCTGACTTCGGCCACATGCACCCAGGTCAGCAAGTCCGGGTCGCTGGCGGCATAGGGCCGCCCATCGGGCGCGGTACCGGTGACCTGCAGGTGAATGGTGCGCACCTTGTCGATCAGCCAGTTGGCATCGCGGGTCGAGCCGAAGGTGGTGCCGGAGATGAACTGGCTGGTGCGGCGCAGGCGGCCCAACAAGTCTTCGCGGAAATTGGAGTGGTCCCATACACCGGCCAGGGCGAGTGGGTGCAGCAACTGCAGCAGCAAAGCGCTGATGCCCCCGACCAGCATGCTCGGAAAATCGCCATGCACTCGCCAGCTGAGGCTGTGCGGGCCGAACAGGCCCGGATCGCCTTTGGGCGACTCCAGGTCGAGCTGGCCGAGGGCCAGCCCGGTAAGGCTCATGACCTGGGTTTCGATGCGGCGACGTAAGGCTTCCATGGCGACCTGTGGTTCAGGGCGGCCATGGACGGTGGCCGCCAGCTATTGATTGAGGCGTGTGTCGATCAACCCCTGGACCACGCTCGGATCGGCCAGGGTCGAGGTATCGCCCAGGTTGTCCAGTTCGTTGCAGGCGATTTTGCGCAGTATACGCCGCATGATCTTGCCCGAGCGTGTCTTGGGCAAGGCCGGGGCCCACTGGATCAGCTCAGGCTTGGCGAAGCTGCCGATTTCCTTGCTGACCAGTGCCAGCAGCTCGGCCTTGAGCGCATCGTCCGGGGTAACACCGTTCATCGGGGTAACGAAGGCATACACGCCCTGGCCTTTGAGATCATGGGGATAACCGACCACGGCCGCCTCGGCGACACTGTCATGCAGCACCAGTGCGCTTTCCACTTCGGCGGTGCCGATGCGGTGGCCGGAGACATTGATCACGTCATCGATACGGCCGGTTATCCAGTAGTCGCCATCGGCGTCGCGGCGGGCGCCGTCGCCGGTGAAGTAGTAGCCGGGCAGAGGTTTGAAATAGGTGTCGACCATGCGCTGGTGGTCACCATAGACACTGCGGATCTGCCCTGGCCAGCTGGCCTTGATCGCGAGCAGGCCGACCCCTGGGCCTTCGATCAACTTGCCTTGGTCGTCCAGCAGCACCGGTTGCACGCCGAACATGGGCTGGGTGGCACAGCCGGGCTTGAGGTTCTGTGTGCCGGGCAGTGGCGTGAGCATGATGCCGCCGGTCTCGGTCTGCCACCAGGTGTCGACGATGGGGCAGCGTTTTTGCCCGACCTCTTCGAAGTACCACTCCCAGGCCTCAGGGTTGATCGGTTCGCCGACGCTGCCGAGCAGGCGCAGGCTCTTGCGCGAGGTGCTCTGCAGCGGCTTGGAGCCTTCGCGCATCAACGCGCGCAGGGCGGTGGGCGCGGTGTAGAAGATGTTCACCTGGTGCTTGTCCACCACCTGCCAGAAGCGCGACGTGTCGGGGTAGTTGGGCACGCCTTCGAACATCAGCGAGATCGCACCGTTGGCCAGCGGGCCGTAGACGATGTAGCTGTGGCCCGTGACCCAGCCGACGTCGGCGGTGCACCAGAACACCTCGCCGTCGCGGTAGTCGAATACCACCTTGAAGGTCATCGTCGCTTGCAGCAGGTAGCCACCGGTGGTGTGCAGTACGCCCTTGGGCTTGCCGGTGCTGCCAGAGGTATAGAGGATGAACAGCGGGTCTTCGGCGTCCATCGGTTCCACTGGGCACTCGTCACCGGCGTTCTCGGTAGCCAGGTGATACCAGAGGTCGCGGCCCTCGCGCCAGGCGACCTCGCCACCGGTACGGCGCACCACCAGCACGCTGCTGACCGCAGGGCAATTGGCCAGGGCCTTGTCGACGTTCTGCTTGAGCGGGATGCGCTTGCCGCCACGCACGCCCTCATCGGCGGTGATCACGGTGCGGCAGTCGGCATCGAGAATGCGGTCGCGCAGGGCGTCCGGGGAGAAACCGCCGAACACCACCGAGTGGATCGCGCCGATGCGTGTGCAGGCGAGCATGGCATAGGCGGCCTCGGGGACCATCGGCATGTAGATGCACACCCGGTCACCTTTTTTTACCCCGCGTGCCTTGAGGGCATTGGCCAGGCGGCACACCTGGCGGTGCAGTTCGCGGTAGGTGATGGCCTTGGCGTCCTTGGGGTCGTCGCCTTCCCACAGCAGGGCGGTCTGTTCGCTGCGCTGGGCCAGGTGGCGGTCGATGCAGTTATAGCTGACATTCAGTTGGCCGCCGTCGAACCAGCGGGCTTTGCCGGTCTTCAGGTCGCATTGCTGCACGCGGGACCAGGGCTTGATCCAGTCCAGGCGCTTGGCTTGCGCGGCCCAGAATTTGTCGGGATCTTCGATCGACTCGCGGTAGAGGCGGCGGTAATCGTCGGAGGAGAGGGTGGAGGACTGGCTGACGGCCAGGGCCTCGGGGTAGTTGCGGATATCGAACATGGCGGGTGGTCCTTGCGCTTGTCGGGGGCGATGGACTGCAACGGCTATTCGATTGGACAGTGTAGCGCTTGGGGGTGTTCCGAGGATGTGTGCAAGCCAGTGCCGGCCTCATCGCGGCTAAAGCCGCTCCTACAGGTTCAGCGAAACCCTGTAGGAGCGGCTTTAGCCGCGATGAGGCCGGAACCGGTCAACCGCGGTGACGGCCGCGGAAGTAGTTGATCAGGCCTTGGGTCGAGCCATCTTCGGCGCTGTCTTCAAGGCTACCCACCAAGCGTTGGTAGACACCCTTGCCCAGCTCCTTGCCCAGCTCCACGCCCCACTGGTCGAAGGCGTTGATACCCCAGATCACGCTCTGCACGAACACCTTGTGCTCATACATCGCCACCAGTGCGCCCAGACGCCGCGGACTGATGCGTTCGACCACCAGGGTGTTGCTCGGGCGGTTACCCGGAATCACCTTGTGCGGCGCAAGCTTTTCGATATCGGCTTCGTTCAGGCCCTTCTGGCGCAGCTCGGTCTCAGCTTCCTCGCGGGTCTTGCCGAGCATCAGCGCCTGGCTTTGCGACAGGCAGTTGGCGTACAGCCACTGATGGTGGTCGGAGACCGGGTTGAAGCTGACCACCGGAACGATGAAGTCCGCCGGAATCAGTTGGGTGCCTTGGTGCAGCAACTGGTGGTAGGCATGTTGGCCGTTGCAGCCGACGCCACCCCAGATCACAGGGCCGGTGTCGGTCTTCACGGGTGAGCCATCCTGCAGCACGCTCTTGCCGTTGGACTCCATGTCCAGCTGTTGCAAGTGCTTGGTAATGTTGCGCAGGTAATGGTCGTAGGGCAGGATCGCGTGGCTCCGGGCGCCCCAGAAGTTGCCGTACCAGACGCCCAGCAGGGCCAGCAGCACCGGCATGTTCTTGTCGAATGGCGCGGTCTGGAAGTGCTGGTCCATGGTGTAGGCACCCGACAGCAGTTCCTTGAAGTTGGCGGTGCCGATGGCCAGTGCGATCGGCAGGCCGATCGCCGACCACAGCGAGTAGCGCCCACCCACCCAGTCCCACATCGGGAAGATGTTTTCTTCGCGGATGCCGAAGGCCATAGCGGCGGCCTTGTTGCTCGATACCGCGATGAAGTGGCGATACAGCTCGGCTTCCGAGCCGCCCTGGGCCAGGTACCAGTGGCGTGCGGCCATGGCGTTCTTCAGGGTCTCGAGGGTGTTGAATGATTTCGACGAGACGATGAACAGGGTGGTTTCGGCGCGCAGGTTGGCCGACAGCTCATGGAATTCGCTGCCGTCGATGTTCGCCAGGTAATGGCAGCGTACGCCACGCTGGGCATAGGGCAGCAGGGCTTCGGAAACCAGCTCGGGGCCGAGGAACGAGCCGCCGATGCCGATGTTGACCACGTCGGTGATCGGCTTTTCGCTGTAGCCGCGCCACAGGCCGTCATGAATACGACCCACTAGCTCGGTGATCTGGTTGAGCACCTTGTGCACGTCCGGCATCACGTTCACGCCGTTGACACTGAGCTTGTCGCCCACCGGGCGGCGCAGGGCCGTGTGCAGGACCGGGCGGCCTTCTGAGGCGTTGATGATCTCGCCGCTGAACATCGACTTGATCGCATCCTGCAGGCCGACTTGTTCGGCCAGCTTGACCAGCAGCTCACGGCTTTCATCGGTGATCAGGTTTTTTGAATAGTCGAGGAACAGGCCGCAACAGCTCAGGGAGAACTGTTCGAAGCGTTTTTCGTCGGCGGCGAACGCTTCACGCATGCTGAAGTCTTGCATGGCGTCGCGGTGTTGCTGGAGTGCCTGCCAGGCAGGCAGGGCCGTAACATCGTGGGGTGTACGGTAATACGCCATTGAGCAGAATTCCTTGATGCGTGGTGGGGCTTGGACAGGGCAGTCGATGCCGGGTTCAGGCTGGCCATCATTATAGGCAAAGGTCACGCACAGGGAATGGGGGCGCGGGGGATTTGAGAGGGGGGGCGCCACGGCGCCCCCATCGCCGGCAAGCCGGCTCCCACAGGTACACCACTGTTCTCGAGAACGGCGCAAACCTGTGTGGGAGCCGGCTTGCCGGCGATTGGGCTGCAAAGCAGCCCCAAGCCGTTAAGCGGTCTTCTCTTCCAGATGCAGGTACAGGTTGTCGATCAACCGAGTGTTACCCAGGTAGGCAGCGGCCAGGATCACCAGGTCGCGGTCGCCAAACGTGGCCGGGCGCAAGGTCACGGCATGGCGTACTTCCAGATAATCCGGACGCAGGCCTGCAGCGATCAGCTGTGCCTTGCTCTCCTCGACCAGCGCCGGGAAATCGACCTGGCCACGGGCGATGGCCTCGCCGAGCTGTTTCAAGGTGCGGTACACCACCGGGGCCGTGGCCCGCTGCTCAGGCGTGAGGTAACCATTGCGCGACGACAGTGCCAAACCGTCCTCGGCGCGCACGGTGGGCTCGCCGATGATCTGGATGGGCATGTTCAGGTCACGCACCATGGCGCGGATCACGGCCAGCTGCTGGAAATCTTTCTCGCCGAACACGGCTAGGTCGGGCTGCACCATGTTGAACAGCTTGCTGACCACCGTGGCCACACCCTCGAAATGCCCTGGGCGGCTGGCGCCACACAGGCCTTCGGACAGGTTCGGCACGCTGACACGCGTCTGCACGCTCATGCCATCGGGATACATCTCCTCGACAGTGGGTGCGAACAGCAAGTGGCAGCCGGCATCGAGCAGGCGCTGCTGGTCCGCGGCGAGCGTGCGTGGGTACTTGTCCAGGTCTTCGTTGGCGCCAAATTGCAGCGGGTTGACGAAGATGCTCGCCACGACGAAGTCGGCACGCTGGGCGGCCTTGGTCACCAGGGCGGCATGACCGCTGTGCAGGTTACCCATCGTCGGCACGAAGCCGATCCGCTTGCCTTCGCCGCGGGCGCGGGCGACGGCGGCGCGCAGTTCGCGGACGGTCTTGACTGTATTCATGCGCTGAACCCGTGTTCACTGCCTGGGAAGCTGACCTCTTTTACCGCCGTGACGTAGGCGGTGAGGGCGCTCTGGATATCGGGCTGGCCGACCATGAAGTTCTTGACGAATTTCGGCACCCGTCCGCTTAGCGACAAACCGAGCATGTCGTGCAGGACCAGCACCTGGCCATCGGTGGCGCTGCCGGCGCCGATGCCGATGACCGGGATGCTCACCGCCTGGGTGATTTCCGCGGCCAGTTCGCTGGGCACGCATTCGAGCAGCAGCATGGCCGCGCCCGCCTGCTCCAGGGCGATGGCATCGGCACGCATCTGCCGCGCTTGCGCTTCATGGCGTCCCTGCACCTTGTAGCCGCCAAGGACGTTGACCGTCTGTGGGGTCAGGCCCATGTGCGCGCACACCGGCACACCGCGTTCGGCCAGCAGGCGAATGGTTTCGGCCAGCCAGGCGGCGCCTTCGAGCTTGATCATGTGGGCGCCGGCCTGCATCAAGGTGGCGCAATTGGCGAAGGCCTGCTCAGGCGTGGCATGGGCCATGAAGGGCAGGTCGGCGAGGATCAGCGCACCGTCGTTGCCACGTTTCACGCAGGCAGTGTGGTAGGCCATCTCGGCGGTGGTGACGGGCAGTGTGCTGTCATGGCCTTGCAGGACCATTCCCAGGGAGTCGCCCACCAGCAACACTTCGACGCCAGCCTGGCTGGCGGCCTTGGCGAAGGTCGCGTCGTAGCAGGTCAGCATGGTGATCTTTTCACCCTTGGCCTTGAGGCCGTGCAGGGTGGTCAGGGTTACTTCAGGCATGTAGGAAAATCCTCGTTCAGGCGCTGTGAATAACGACTGCAAACAACGCGTGTAGTCATCTTCCGGAGCGGCACATCATCGCGCGTGATGTTCGGGTACAGGTCCGTCCGGGCCTAAATACGGGTGTGCGGCACTTTGGCGTCACACGGGACGCCTATAGTCGTGAGCGAGGTGGGGGAAGTCAATGACCCTGTTACCGCATTGTTACTATCAGGGTGTTACTGGCGTTACTTCAAGCCCAAGCGCCCGTATTACAGGCGCTCCAGGCCGACGTACGGGCAGGCTGAGAGCAATTGGGCGAGGGCGCGGCCATCGGCCAGCTGGAAGTCTTCCGGTACCAGTTCGGCCAGCGGGTACAGCACGAAGGGGCGGGCGTGCATGTGGTAGTGCGGCACTTGCAGGCGCGGCACGTCGATGACCTGGTCGCCGTACAGCAGGATATCCAGGTCCAGTGTGCGCGGTCCCCAGCGCTCTTTGCGCACGCGGCCCTGGCCATGCTCGATGGCCTGCAGGGCGTCGAGCAGGGCCAGCGGATCGAGCGAAGTATCCAGCGCGGCGACAGCGTTGGTATAGCGCGGCTGGCCGGGCAGTAGCGATTCGCTGGTGTACAAGGCCGAAGCCGCCGCCAGGCGGGTGTCGTCCAGCTGGTCCAGCGCCTGCAGGGCATTGCGCAGTTGTTCGGCCGGGGCATCCAGGTTACTGCCCAAGCCGACATAGGCCCGCGTGTTCACTCGAACGCCTCGTCACCGCCGCGTTTGCGCTTGCTACCGCTGCGCTTGCGTTTGCGCGGGCCGGCTGCGGAGCCTTCATCACGGCTGCCCAGCTCGCGGATCATGTCGCGGCGCTGGCTGTCGTTGGCGTCCTGGTAGTCGGTCCACCACTGGCCGAGCTCATCGGTTTCCTCGCCAGCGCTTTCACGCAGCAGCAGGAAGTCATAACCGGCGCGGAAACGTGGGTTGTCCAGCAGCGCGTCGGCACGCTTGCCGCTGCGGCGTGGAAGGCGCTCCTGCATGTCCCAGATTTCGCGAATCGGCAACGTGAAACGCTTGGGAATGGCGATGCGCGCGCACTGTTCGGCGATCAGGTCGTGGGCAGCACCGTTCATGGCCGGAATCGGAGGCACGCCTTGGTTCTGCAGGTGCAGCACGCGGCTTGGCAGGGCTGGCCAGAGCAAGGCGGCGAAGAGGAAGGCCGGTGTTACCGGCTTGCCTTGCTTGACGCGCAGGTCGGTGTTGTTCAGCGCCTGGCTGATCAGGGTGTGGGTGTAGGTCGGGCGTTCTTCCAGGGCATGGGCACTGGCCGGGAACAACGGCTCGAACAACTCCAGGTCGACCAGCATTTCGAAGGCGATCGCGCCTTGGCCGGAGAGGAACAGCTTGAGGCATTCCTCGAACAACCGCGCAGGCGGGATCTCGCGCAGCATCGGGGCCAGTTCGCGGATCGGCTTGAAGGTGTGCTTCTCGATACCGAAGTCGAGCTTGGCCGCGAAACGCACCGCGCGCAGCATGCGCACCGGGTCTTCCTGGTAACGGTGGGTCGGGTCGCCGATCAGGCGCAACAAACGGTTGCGGATATCGTGTACGCCGTTGGCGTAATCGAGCACGCGCTCGCTGACCGGGTCGTAGTACAGGGCGTTGATGGTGAAGTCGCGGCGCTGCGCGTCTTCTTCCAGGCTGCCGTAGACGTTGTCCCGCAGGATGCGGCCGCTGGCATTGTGCGACGAACGGTGGCTGTCGCCCTGGTCGTCTTCCGAGTGATGGGCGCGGAAGGTGGCGACTTCGATGATCTCACGGCCGAAATGCACGTGGACCAACTTGAAACGCCGGCCAATGATGCGCGCATTACGGAATTCGGCGCGAACCTGTTCGGGGGTGGCGCTGGTGGCGACGTCGAAGTCCTTGGGCGTGATGCCCAGCATCAGGTCGCGGACACAGCCACCGACCAGGTAAGCCTGGTAGCCCGCACTCTGCAGGCGCTCGACGATGTTCACCGCGTGGCGGCTGAACTGGTGGCGCTGCAGCGAATGTTGGCTCTTGTTGATCACCTCAGGCGTGGTGCGCTTGTGGTGCTGGCCCGGTACGGGAGGGCGGAAAGACTGGAACAGCTTCTTCAGCATGGGATGCACTGTGTGAAGGAATGTTCGGCCAAGAATAGGAGAATGGCCGCATGATGGGCGGGGATTCTAGCATTTACTCGGGGAATGGTGTAGGCGGTCGCAGGTTGGCCTGCCGGAAGGGAGAAACGACAAGGGGAGCCTAAGCTCCCCAAGAAGTCGTTGCGTGCTCTTATTGTTTTTTTACTGGGCTTCTTGTTTTTGTTGAGTGCCCTGTCCACAAAACGCAAAGCTTGTGGACGACCCCCAATACGGGGGTAAAGAGCAAACGGATTGCTTTGGCCGCTGATGTCACGTTGACCTTTCGATCCAACCAGTTCAGGCGCTGCTTTTTAGTGCAGTTTTTGTTGTTCTCTGCCTGGTCGTGGGGCAAGCCCCAAACACGCATCCTCTCCAAAAGAATCAGTTAGCTGCGCCTCCGCCGTCTTGTTTTTATTGTGCGTGAGCCGTTTCGTCTTGTTCTTATTCTGAGTTGCTGTGCTTGTTATTGTTCTTGTACCAGACATATAGCAGGTGCCGTGCCAACTTTTTGAAACTCAATGAAATCAGGGGTTTGCGCGGAATGAGGGAGGCGGGGCGGGCCAGAAATGTCGAAATTTCGTTACCGTATGCCTCGGGGACTGTTACGCCGAGAAGGGTGGGTAACAGATTTTTGCGGGAACTGATGTGTTACTGAGGGGGTGGGGTGTGGCCACCGGCCTCATCGCCGGCAAGCCGGCTCCCACAGGAAGAGGGTGGTCTAACTGTGGGAGCCGGCTTGCCGGCGATGAGGCCTGAGAGGCCACAGCGAGATCACTCGCTGGTGGCGTTGCTCTTGCGGCGCGGAATGCCCAGGCGCTGGCGACGCTCCCACAGGCACTTGCGGCTGACCCCGAGCTTTCGGGCCAGCTCGGTCTCGGTCATGTGGTCCTGATGTTCGAGTACGAAATGCTGGAAGTAATCTTCCAGTGACAGGTCCTCGGTCGGCTCATGGCTGGCGTTGTTGGCGCTGGCGCCGGTTGCGACCATGGCATTGTCGAGCAGATCGTCGTCCTCGAGATCGCTCAACTCGATGTCGATACCCAACAGTTCGGCGGAAATTTCCGCGCTCTCGCTCAGGATCACCGCGCGCTCGACAGCGTTTTCCAGTTCACGCACGTTGCCGGGCCAGCTGTAGTGACGTATGGCTTGTTCCGCTTCTGCCGAGAAGTGCAGGTCGTCGCGGCCGATGCGTGCGCTCTGGCGAGCGAGGAAGGCATTGGCGATTTCGTTGACGTCGCTGCCGCGCTCGCGCAAGGCAGGCAGCTTCAGGGCAATCACATGCAGGCGGTAGTAAAGGTCTTCGCGGAACTGCCCGGCCTTGGCCAGGTTCTTCAAGTCGCGGTGGGTCGCGGCGATCAGGCGCACATCGACCTTTTGCGACTGAACCGAACCGACGCGGCGGATTTCGCCTTCCTGCAGCACGCGCAGCAAGCGCGCCTGGGCCTCCAGCGGCAATTCGCCGATCTCGTCGAGGAACAGCGTACCGCCATCAGCGGCTTCCACCAGGCCAGCACGTCCGGCGCTGGCGCCGGTGAACGCACCTTTCTCGTGACCGAACAGTTCTGACTCGATCAGGGTTTCGGGAATGGCCGCACAGTTCACCGAGATCATCGGTGCCTTGGCCCGCCGCGACAGGTTGTGCAGGGCGCGGGCGACCAGCTCCTTGCCGGTGCCGGACTCACCCTGGATCAGCACGTTGGAATCGGTGGGCGCCACCTTGCGGATCTTGCTGTACATGTCCTGCATCGGCGGGCACGAACCGATGATGCCGATCTCGCCATTGGCCGCTGCCGGGCTGGCCTTGTCGGCCGGCGCACCCTTGCCATTGGCGCGTGGTTCGGCGGCCGGGGTGGGCGCGGGAGCGTTCTGTCGGTCGCGCAGGATGCGTGCCACGGCCTGGAGCATTTCGTCGTGGTCGAAGGGTTTGGCGATGTAGTCCACCGCGCCCATCTTCATCGAGTCCACCGCCGAGCGCAGGCTGGCGTAGCTGGTCATGATCAGTACCGGCGTGCCCTGGCCGAGCTTGATCAGCTCGGTGCCCGGGGCGCCAGGCAGGCGCAGGTCGCTGACGATCAGGTCGAAGGTGGCAATGCTGAAGCGTTCCTGGGCTTCCTGAACCGAGCCGGCTTCGCTGACCTGGTACTGGTTCCGTTCAAGCAGACGACGCAAGGCCGAGCGGATGATGGTTTCGTCTTCGACGATCAGAATGTGCGGCATTGATTCAATTCTCTCGACGGTCTCGAATTTCTGGGGACGTCGCTACGACATGCCGGGGCAGGGTCACGCGGATCCGGGTGCCACGTTGCCGTTCGATATCGGCCGGGCTGTCGATGGTGATTTGCCCATAATGCTCTTCCACGATGGAATAGACCAGAGCAAGCCCCAGTCCAGTGCCTTCGCCCGGGTCCTTGGTGGTGAAGAACGGTTCGAACAGGCGGTCCATGATGTTCTTCGGAATCCCGCTGCCTTCGTCTTCGACGATCAAGTCGACGGTGTGCTCGTTCGCTTCGCTGCGCACGCGCACGGCGCTGCCGGGCGGTGAAGCGTCGCGGGCGTTGGAGAGCAGGTTGATCAGTACCTGGGCCAGGCGCTGTGGGTCCCCCTCGGCCCAGTGTTCCGGGTCGCAGAGGTTGAAGAACTGTACTTCGAAATTGCGCCGGTTCAACGCCAGCAGACCGATGGCGTCCTGCGCCACCTCGGCCAGGCAAACGGGCTCTTCGCTGTTCTGATGGCTGCCGCCGGCATGGGCGAAGCTCATCAACGACTGGACGATGCGCGATACCCGTTTGGTCTGTTCGAGAATCTGCCCGGACAGTTCGATGAGCTCGCCGTCGCCTTCCCGTTCTTCGCGCAGGTTCTGCGCAAGGCACGCGATGCCGGTGATCGGGTTGCCGATTTCGTGGGCCACGCCAGCCGCCAGGCGGCCGATACTGGCCAGGCGCTCGGAGTGCACCAGCTTGTCTTCCAGGGCCTGGGTTTCGGTGAGGTCTTCGACCAGCAGTACCAGCCCGCTGTTACCCGGTGCCAGCGGCTCGTCGATGGCCGCCTTGTGCAGGTTCAGCCAACGCGGTTGGCCATCCAGCGCCAGACGCTGCTTGTGCAGGTGTTCATCGGGCACATTGATGAAGCCCTGCAGCAGGCCCCGCCACGGTTCACTGATGGTCACCAGGCGCGAGCCGACCACGTGCTTGGCGGCGATGCCGGTCAGCTCCTCCATGGCCTTGTTCCACATGAGGATTTCCTGGTCCTTGGCCAACGAGCAAACGCCCATGGGCAGTTCCTGCAAGGTCTGGCGGTGGTAGCGGCGCAAGGCGTCGAGCTCGGCCGCAAGGCCGGTGAGGCGCGAGTGATAGTCTTCCAGGCGGCTTTCGATGAAGTGGATATCTTCGGTGACGTAGTTCTCGTTACCGGATTTGTACGGCAGGAACGTCTCGACCATGTCCTGGGCCACGCTCGGCCCCATCAACCCCGAGAGGTTGGCCTCGATGCGGTCGCGCAGGCGGCGCAGGGCATAGGGGCGGCGTTCGTCGAACGGCAGGTAGAGGTCACGCAGGGCTTGTTCGACTTCCTTTTGCGCGGCCTTGGCGCCCAGCGGCTTGGCCAACTGGGTGGCGAACTCTTGCGGCGAGGCCGCATGCAGCTCGCGACGCTGTGGGCGGCGCACGTTGTCCACGGCACAGGCTTCGGCGGCGCTCACTTCTTCGGTGCTGGCATTGGTGAACAACGAGATCAGCGTGAACAGCAGCACGTTGGCCGCCAGCGAGGCGATGGCCGCCATGTGCCAGCTGGTGTCGTCGAGCACATAGATCATGTCCAGCAGCGGGATGTAGAAGCCCTGCAGGTTGCCCAGCAGCGGCAGCAGCATGGTCACCATCCACACCAGGGTGCCCGCCAGCAGGCCGGCAATGAAGCCGCGGCGGTTGGCGGTCGGCCAGTACAGCACCGACAGGACCCCAGGCAGGAACTGCAAGGTGGCAACGAAGGCGACGATGCCCAGGTTGGCCAGGCTCTGATGGTTGTTCTGGGTCAGGTAGAACATGAAGCCGGCAGTGATGATCGCGACGATCAGGGCGCGGCGGGTCCATTTCAGCCAACGGTAGATGTTGCCTTCCGCCGGTGGCTGGTACAGCGGCAGCACCAGGTGGTTGAGGGCCATGCCGGACAACGCCAGGGTGGTGACGATGATCAGCCCGCTGGCGGCGGAAAGCCCGCCGACGTAGGCCAGCAGCGCCAGCGCCTCATTGTTCGCGGCAATGCCCAGGCCCAGGGTGAAGTACTCGGGGTTGGTGGTGGCGCCCAGGCGCAGGCCGGCCCACAGCACCAGCGGCACGGCCAGGCTCATCAGCAGCAGGAACAGGGGCAGGCCCCAGCTGGCGCTGACCAGCGAGCGCGGGTTGAGGTTCTCGGTAAAGGCCATGTGGTACATGTGCGGCATGACGATGGCCGAGGCGAAGAACACCAGCAGCAGGGTGCGCCACGGGCCTTCCTGCAGCGGGGTGTGCAGTGCCGCCAGGGCGGTCTGGTTCTGCAGCAGCCACACTTCGAGGCCGTGTGGGCCACCGAACACGCCATACAGCGCGTACAGGCCGATGCCGCCCAGGGCCAGCAGCTTGATCACCGATTCGAAGGCGATGGCAAATACCAGGCCTTCGTGTTTTTCGCGCGTGGCGATGTGCCGTGAGCCGAAGAAGATGGTGAACAGGATGATCAGGGCACAGAAGGCGAACGCCACCCGCGCCTTGACCGGCTCGCCGGTGAGGATGCTGATCGAGTCGGCGACCGCCTGGATCTGCAGGGCCAGCAAGGGCAGCACGCCGATCAGCATGATGACCGTGGTCAGCGCACCAGCCCAGGTGCTGCGGAAGCGGAAGGCCAGCAGGTCGGCCAGGGATGAGAGCTGGTAGGTGCGGGTGATCTTGAGGATCGGATACAGCAGCACCGGCGCCAGCAGGAAGGCGCCGGACACCCCCAGGTAGCAGGCGAGGAAGCCGTAGCCATATTGATAGGCCAGGCCCACCGAGCCATAGAAGGCCCAGGCACTGGCATATACGCCGAGCGACAGGGTGTAGGTCAGCGGGTGGCGAATGATCGAACGGGGAATCAGCCCGCGCTCGCTGATCCAGGCCACGCCGAACAGTACCATCAGGTACGCGGCGCTGATCAGGATCATCTGGGTCAGGCTAAAGCTCATCGGCATCTCGTTGGCTCTGCAGGATGAAGGTGACGACGATCAGGATCAGCCAGAGCAGGTAAGGGCGGTACCAGGCACCGGTCGGTTCGATCCACCAGTCCATGATGGCCGGGGAGAACAGGTAGATCCCCACGACCAGAAGCAGGACCAAACGATAGATGTACATGCTGGCCTCGATGGTTGGGCGCTGCGGGCTTGGACTTATTATTGGCGCAAATGGCTGGGGCGATGCTAGCGGGAATCGGTAGTGTTCGCCAAGGGTTTGAAATTATTGAGCTTTTGATTTTTGAGGATAGGTTGCGTGTTCTGGCCCTATCGCCGGCAAGCCGGCTCCCACAGGTACTCCGCCAGCGCACTACCTGTGGGAGCCGGCTTGCCGGCGACAGGGCCAGTGAGACCTCAGCGCAAATCGGCCTCTGGCACCGTAGTTCGCTGCACGATCGCCTCCGGCCGCCACCGTTGCCGCGCCACCTCAAGCACTTCGGCCGGTGTCGCGATCAACAGTTCAGGTTCGGTTTCCTGCCCCAAAGCGCGCAGCGCCCGCAACAACAACGGCGTCGCCTGGCCAGCCTCGAGCGGCGGCGAGCGGTAGGACTTGCCCAGCTTGTGGCCATCCGGTTGCACGATCAGCGGAATGTGCAGGTAACGCGGTTGCGTGAAGCCCAGCAGCTCTTGCAGGTACAACTGGCGTGGCGTGTTGTCGAGCAGGTCGGCACCGCGCACGATATCGGTCACACCCTGCCAGGCATCGTCCAGCACCACCGCCAGTTGGTAGGCATACAGCCCGTCCCGGCGCTGAATGATGAAATCCCCCACCTCGCGGCCCAGGTGCTGCTGGAAGTCACCCTGCACCCGGTCCTTGAAGCGGTAGATCAGCTCGGGCACCCGAAGGCGGATCGCAGCACCTTCGCGAGCATGCCCGGCGTTACGGCAAAAACCCGGGTAGATGCCGTCATGACCTTCCAACTGCTTGCGCGAGCAGGTGCAGGCATAGGCCAGGCCCATGTTGAACAGGCGGTCGACCACCGCCGCGTAGGCTTCGTGACGCTGGCTCTGGTACACCACCTCGCCATCCCACTCCAGCCCATAGCGGTCGAGCGTTTGCAGGATTGCGTCACGGGCGCCGGGCATTTCCCGTGGCGGGTCGGTGTCTTCCATGCGCAGCAGCCAGCGGCCATTGACGGCGCGGGCATCCAGCCAGGAGGCGAGGGCGGCGACCAGCGAACCGAAGTGCAGGAAACCGCTGGGGGTTGGGGCGAAGCGCCCGATGTAGGGAGAGTCGTTCATGGGCCGTGCTGGGTAAGAAATGAAACGGGGCGCATGATGCGCCCCGTTTGGATGGGAGAAAGGTCAGCCTTTGCCGACGGTTTTTTCCTTTTTCTCCGCGATTTCCTTGCAGTCGAAGCACAGGTCGGCGGTCGGACGGGCTTCCAGACGGCGCAGGCCGATCTCGATGCCACACGAGTCGCACCAGCCGTACTCTTCGTCTTGAATCTTCTGCAGGGTCTTGTCGATCTTCTTGATCAGCTTGCGCTCGCGATCGCGGTTGCGCAGCTCCAGCGCGAACTCTTCTTCCTGACTGGCGCGGTCGGCCGGGTCCGGGAAGTTGGCTGCCTCGTCCTTCATGTGGTCCACGGTACGGTCCACACTGGTCATCAGCTCTTTTTTCCAGGCGCCGAGAAGCTTGGTGAAGTGCTTGCGCATGGGCTCGCCCATGTACTCTTCGCCTTTGGTTTCCTTATAAGGTTCGACACCGTACATGGTCTGACCGGCTTTTTGCTTTTCTACGGTGGACATGAATAGACCGCCTCTCACTCATCTGATCCAATGCGCAGGCTGCTCCATCTCCGGCACCCGCCGGCCCTGCGACTGCGAGCCGCCGAACTTACCAGATAGATCGGGGGTGCGCTACCCCGCCCGATCCAAGGTTTTGACAGCGCCGTGAGGCGCACGTTCGGTGCCGCGCAGAGGTAGAATCACCAGTTTAGACCCAATTGAGAGAAGGTCATGGCCCACCCATACAGTGCGCGCAGCCGCGCCATCGAACCCTTCCATGTCATGGCGTTGCTGGCGCGGGCCAACGAGCTGCAGGCGGCCGGCCACGATGTAATCCACCTGGAAATCGGCGAGCCAGACTTCACCACCGCCGCCCCCATCGTCGAGGCCGGCCAGGCCGCCCTGGCGGCAGGGCATACCCGATACACGGCGGCACGTGGCTTGCCGGCACTGCGCGAGGCGATCGCCGGTTTCTACGGGACGCGCTACGGCGTTTCGGTCGACCCCGAGCGCATCCTGATCACCCCAGGCGGCTCCGGTGCCTTGCTGCTCGCCGCCAGCCTGCTGGTCGACCCCGGCAAACACTGGCTGCTGGCCGACCCGGGCTATCCGTGCAACCGACACTTCCTGCGCCTGGTGGAAGGTGGTGCGCAGCTGGTGCCGGTGGGGCCGGAGGTCAATTACCAACTGACCGCCGACCTCGTCGAACGCTATTGGGACAAGGACTCCGTCGGCGCCCTGGTGGCCTCGCCGGCCAACCCGACCGGCACGGTACTGAGCCGCGATGAGCTGGCCAGCCTGTCCCAGGCCACCCGTGAGCGCCACGGGCACCTGGTGGTGGATGAGATCTACCACGGGCTGACCTACGGCATGGAAGCGCCAAGCGTGCTGGAGGTGGATGACTCAGCCTTCGTCCTTAATAGTTTTTCCAAGTATTTCGGCATGACCGGTTGGCGGCTGGGCTGGCTGGTGGCACCGCCCAATGCCGTGGCTGACCTGGAAAAGCTCGCGCAGAACCTCTACATCAGCGCCCCAAGCATGGCCCAGCACGCTGCGCTGGCCTGTTTCCAGCCTGAAACCCTGGCGATTTTCGAGGAGCGCCGTGCCGAGTTCGCCCGCCGCCGCGACTATCTGCTGCCGGCCCTGCGCGAACTGGGCTTCCGTATTGCGGTTGAGCCGCAGGGCGCCTTCTACCTCTATGCCGATATCAGTGCCTTTGGCGGTGATGCCTTCGCCTTCTGCCGGCATTTCCTGGAAACCGAGCACCTGGCGTTCACCCCGGGCCTGGACTTCGGGCGCCACCTGGCCGGCCACCATGTACGCTTTGCCTACACCCAGAGCCTGCCGCGCCTGGAAGAGGCAGTACAGCGCATCGCCCGAGGGCTGCGGAGCTGGCAGGGCTGATGGTGTTCTTTCCTTCACTCGAACAAGGGCGCCTGCTGCGCCGCTACAAACGTTTTCTGGCCGATATCGAACTGGCCAACGGCGAGCAGCTCACCATTCACTGCCCCAACACCGGTTCCATGCTCAATTGCATGCGTGAGGGCGGAGACGTCTGGTTCAGTCGCTCCAACGACCCCAAGCGCAAGCTGCCAGGCACCTGGGAGATCAGCGAAACCCCTCAGGGCCGCCTGGCCTGCATCAATACCGGGCGTGCCAACGCGTTGGTCGAAGAGGCCCTGCGGGCGGGTGTGATCGCCGAATTGGCGGGTTTCACCGCGCTCAAGCGCGAGGTGGCCTATGGCGAGGAGGGCAGCCGTGTGGATTTTCGTCTGGAGTTTGCCGAAGGGCCGGCCTACGTCGAGGTCAAGAGCGTGACCCTGGGCTACCCGGACACTACCGTGGCGGCCTTCCCGGACGCGGTGACCCAGCGCGGCGCCAAGCACCTGCGTGAACTGGCGTCGCTGGCCCGCCAGGGGATCCGCGCCGTGCAACTGTACTGCGTGAACCTCACCGGCATCGAAGCGGTGCGCCCCGCCGAAGAAATCGACGCCGCCTATGCCGCGGCGTTGCGTGCTGCGGTGGCCGATGGCGTTGAAGTGCTGGCTTACGGCACGCGACTGGATGCCTCGCACATCATCATCGACCGTCCGCTACCGGTGCTGCTCAACCCGTAAACCAGATACCCTGGCTGTCTTCCCGGCAGCCCAGGGTCTGCAATGCCTCGCCTTCGCACGGGCCGGCCACGCATTCGCCACTCTCGATCAGGAACAGGGCACCGTGATGGGCGCAGTGAATCAAGCTGGCGCTGTCATCCAGAAAGGCGTCCGCTGCCCAGTTCAGCGGGATGCCCCGGTGCGGGCAGCGATTGCGGTAGAGGTGCACCTGGCCTTGGCGGCGCACGCCGAACAGATCGAGGCCGTCTACGCTGAAGGCGCGGCTATGGCCTTCGGCCAGCGCTGCGGAAGTACAAAGAAAGTGCATTGCAAGGACGACTCGTGAAACCAAGGGATAGCTTGACGCTTCAATGCGAATAATTATCAAATTGCCCGCATTCGCTGCGCCCGGTGGTCTATGGTGCGCAGTTCTGTCGCCCGCCACAAGGCTGGCGGCCCGCCTTCAGAAGGAATCCGATGATGCGCCGTCCCGCCGCCATGCTCGCCTTGTGCGCAGCCCTCGTTGCTTCCACCCAGGCTCTGGCAGCCGACTTGCCACAGCGCTGGGTCAGTGCGGGCGGCGCGTTGAGCGAGTGGATCAGTCAGTTGGGCGGTGAACCACGCCTGGTGGGCGTCGATACCACCAGCCAGCACCCGGAGTCGTTGAAGGCGCTGCCGAGCATCGGGTATCAGCGGCAGTTGTCGGCCGAGGGCATCCTCAGCTTGCGCCCGGACGTGTTGGTGGGTACTGAGGAGATGGGCCCGCCACCGGTGCTGGCGCAGATCCGCAGCGCCGGCGTTCGCGTCGAACTGTTCTCCAGCCAGGCCGACCTCGCGGCCGTCGATGCCAACCTCAAGCACCTTGGGAAGTTGCTCGGCGCCGAGCAGAAGGCCGCGCAGCTCGCCTCGGGTTATCAACAGCAAGTCGAAGCCCTGCAGGTACAGGTCAAGCAGGCCCAGGCCAGCCACAAGGCGCCAGGCGTCCTGCTGCTGGTCGGCCATGCGGGGGCCAAGCCGCTGATCGCCGGGCAGGGCACCGCAGGGGACTGGCTATTGCGCCAGGCCGGCGCGCGCAACCTGGCAGAGCATCAGGGCTACAAGAACTTCTCCAATGAAGCGCTGGCGGCGTTGGACCCGGATGTGCTGGTGTTCTCCGATCGCGCCTTGGCCGGTGACCAGGCCTTGCAGGCGCTGCTCAAGGAGAACCCTGCATTGGCTGCGTCGCGTGCCGTGCGCGACAAGCGCCTGGTTGCCCTTGACCCGACATTGCTGGTCGGCGGCCTCGGCCCGCGTTTGCCGGCAGCCCTGCAGGACTTGGCGGCCACGTTCTACCCGGCCAGCATTGCTCGATGAAGCAACGGATCCAACCCCGTACGCTGTTCATTGCCCTGGGCCTGCTGTGTCTGCTGGCGGTCTGGCTGTCGCTGGCCCTGGGGCCGGTCAGCCTGCCGTTGTTCGATACCTTGCGCGCGGGATTGCGTTTGCTGGGCTTGCCCATCGCTGCTGACGGCCTGGAGCAGGCAGACATGATCCTCGGCCAGATCCGCTTGCCGCGCACGCTGCTCGGTTTGGCGGTAGGCGCGGTGCTGGCGCTGTCTGGCGTGGCCATGCAAGGGCTGTTTCGCAACCCGCTGGCCGATCCTGGCCTGGTCGGTGTCGCCAGTGGCGCGGCGCTGGGCGCGGCGGTAGCGATCGTCGGCGGTAGCTGGATGGGGGGCATACCGGAGTGGTTCGCCCCTTACCTGCTGTCAGTCTGCGCCTTTGTCGGCGGCCTGGGGGTGACGGCGCTGGTGTACCGGCTGGGCCGCCGTGATGGGCAGACCAATGTCGCGACCATGCTGCTGGCTGGTATCGCCCTGACGGCACTAGGCGGTTCGGCGGTGGGGTTGTTCACTTACCTGGCCGATGATGCCACCCTGCGTACCTTGACCTTCTGGAACCTGGGCAGCCTCAATGGCGCCAGCTACGAGCGCTTGTGGCCGTTGCTGATCGTGGTGGTAGTCGTTGCCCTGTGGCTGCCGCGCCGGGCCCAGGCGCTCAACGCCTTGTTGCTGGGGGAGTCCGAGGCGCGCCACTTGGGCATCGAAGTGGAACGCTTGAAGCGCGAGCTGGTGTTCTGCACTGCACTGGGTGTTGGCGCCGCCGTAGCAGCGGCAGGCCTGATCGGCTTCGTCGGCCTGGTGGTGCCCCACCTGGTGCGCCTGTTGGCCGGGCCTGATCACCGTGTGCTGCTGCCGGCGTCGCTGCTGGCCGGTGGTACCTTGCTGCTATTCGCCGACCTGGTGGCACGCCTGGCCCTGGCGCCGGCCGAGCTGCCGATTGGCATCGTGACGGCCTTCATCGGTGCGCCGTTTTTCCTTTTCCTGCTGATTCGAGGGCGCAGCTGATGCTCGAAGTCGAAGGCCTGCACCTCCGCCGTGGCGGCAGTGACGTGCTGCACGACATCGATCTGCAGCTGTTACCCAACCAGGTGCTCGGTGTACTAGGGCCCAATGGCGCCGGCAAGAGCAGCCTGCTCGGCGCTTTGTGCGGCGAACTGCCCCCCAGTCAGGGGCGGGTGATGCTGCAAGGCAGGGCGTTGGATGAGTGGCCGGGGCAGGCGCGTGCGCAACGCCTGGCGGTGCTACCGCAAGTGTCCAGCCTGGGCTTTGCCTTTCGCGTCGAGGAAGTGGTGGGCATGGGGCGTCTGCCCCACGGCAGCGGCCAGCAGCGCGACCGGGAAATCGTCGAAGCTGCGCTGCGCGCGGCGGATGCCTGGCACCTGATCGACCGCAGCTATCTGGCATTGTCCGGCGGCGAACGCCAGCGCGTGCACCTGGCCAGGGTATTGGCCCAGTTATGGCCAGGCGCCGAAGGCAGCACATTGCTGCTCGACGAGCCCACCTCGATGCTCGACCCCTTGCACCAGCACACCACCTTGCAAGCCGTGCGCAGCTTCGCTGACCGCGGTGCTGCCGTGCTGGTGATCCTGCATGACCTGAACCTCGCGGCACGCTACTGTGATCGCATCCTGCTGCTCGAAGGGGGGCGCTGCCATGCGTTGGCTTCGCCGCAGCACGTGCTGACGCCCACCGCACTCAAGGCGGTATTCGGCATCGAAGTGCTGGTACAGCCCCATCCGGAGCGGGGTCATCCGCTGATCATCACCCGCTAGGAGGCATTGCTCATGCGCCATCCATGGCTGTCTGGCTCGTTGCTGTTGTTGATGCTGTCGCTGATGGGATGTCAGGCCAGCCTGCCGCCATTACCGGCCTGGCAGAGCAGCGAGGGGCGTGACAGCGCAACGCTGGGGCAGATTCGCGACCTGGCCAGCGGCCAGGTCATCAGCCCTGAGCAGTTGGTCGAGCGTCTCGCCGGAGCGCCACGGGTGCTGGTGGGGGAGAAACACGACAACCCTGACCACCACGCCTTGCAACTGTGGTTGCTGCGAGCGCTGCAGGGCCAGCGAGCCCAGGGCAGCCTGCTGCTGGAGATGTTGCAGCCAGAGCAGCAAGCGCGCCTGGAGGCGGTGCAGGGGCAAGCCCAGTTGCCGGAAGACTTGCCCAAGGCCCTGGACTGGCAGGACGGCTGGGATTGGCAATTCTATGGGCCGATCGTCCGTGAGGCCTTGCAGGACCGTATCGTATTGCTGCCAGCGAACCTCTCGGCGGGCGAAATGCGCGCTGCCTATCGCCAGCCGACACCCTTGGCCGGGGTAAAGTCCAATGCGCCAGCGGTGCGGGCGGCGCTGCTCGAACAGGTGCGCGAGGGGCATTGTGGGTTGCTGCCGGAAAGCCAGCTGCCGGCCATGCTGGCGGTGCAGCAGCGGCGCGACCGGCGCATCGCCGAGCATTTGCAGGCAGCGCCGCAGCCCGCGTTGTTGTTCACGGGGGCCTATCACGCGCGCAAGGATCTCGGCGTGCCATTGCACCTGGCAGATTTGGGCGCGATCGGGGAGAGCAAGGTGCTGTTGCTGGCCGAGGTCGGTGAACAGGTAGGGGCGGGGATGGCTGACTATGTTTGGTATACGCCGGCCACGCCTGAGCAGGATTACTGCGCGCAGCTGCGCAAATAGGATGTTGCCCGGCCCAGCATGAAACCGCAGGCAAAAAAAGACCCGGCAAATTGCCGGGTCAATAACCGTGATTAGCCTGATGAGGAGATAATCTGAGAGTCCGAACCAGGGGCTTTCAGTTTATCCAACCAGTCTCGCGACCAGTTGTGATAATCATAACGATTCTCATTCAGGCGTCAATCCCCTCTCGCTGTTTATTTCAGATTTTTTTTGCGTCGTGCTTTTCGCATCCAGTTGTTGATTGAGCGCTTGCTTGCGCTCGGCCGGCAAATCGTTCCAGTGCATGTCCAGCAGTGCGCCTTCAATGGCGTACAACAGCACCTTCGATGCCCGGAATCCCCGCGTTTTCACGGCCTGGTACGCACCGACCGCGCCTAGGCGACGCAAGTCCGATGCACTGTGGATACCGGCCGCATGCAACCACTGCGCGGAGGTCTTGCCAAGATTCTTCAGATGCTGCAATTCATCGTTCATCGAGCCTCCTTGCGATGGCTGAACGGGTCTAGGGGATAAATCGCGAGCAGGTCAGAGAGGAGTGTAGCGGGGGTTGGGAAATGCGCGGCCTTTTGCCATCTGGGGCGATGGATTGGGAGATGAACAGCCTGTTGTGGCCCTATCGCCGGCTTGCCGGCGATAGGGCCGTAACGTTTACAGACCAGGCAAACGCTGGCGGATCTGGTCGATCACTTGATCCATGCTGGCGCTTTCCTGGGTATCCACACGGGTGGCGTGCTGCAGTTCCACGGCATTGAGCGGCTCACGGCTGGCCTGCTGGGCCTTGACCACTTCCAGGGTGGCGTCCGACGGGTCGCTATTTTCAGCCTGGCGCTGCTCCAGCCAGCTGGCGATCACTGCCTCCGGCGCGTGGCAGTCGAGAATCAGGAACGGCACGCCGGTTTCGTTGGCGACCTCTGCCGCCGCCTGGCGCTGATCGTGTTTCAGGTAAGTGGCATCGAGCACCACCGGGTAGCCAGCGCGCAGGATGGTGCCGGCCAGTTGGTGCAGGTGCTCGTAGGTGGCGGCACTGGCGCTCTGGTCGTAGATGCCGGCTTGCAGCTGCCCAGCGGCGGCAGGTTGCTGCTCACCGAACAGGCGCTTGCGTTCCACGTCCGAACGCACGCGCACGGCACCCAGGGCTTCGACCAGGCGCATGGCCACGTGGCTCTTGCCCACGGCCGAGACACCATGGGTAATGGCCAGCAGGCGCGACGGAATGGCGCTGTAGCTTTCGGCCAGGTTGGCGTAGTTGCGGTAGGTGCGCAGGGTGGTCGCGCGCTGCACGCCATCGGCATCGGCGGGCATGCTGAACAGGGCTACCTTGGCCCGTACCAGGGCGCGGTAGGCCTTGTAGAAGTTGAGCACTTCCAGGCCTTGGTAATCGCCGGTCAGCTCCAGGTACTGGCTGATGAAGCGGTGAGCGAGGCACTTGAGGCCGCGGTCTTCCAGGTCCATGGCGAGGAAACCGGTGTCAGCCCAGACATCGGTCATGCGGAACGGCTCGTTGAACTCGATGCAGTCGAAGATCACCACTTTGCCATCGATCAGGGTGGCGTTACCCAAATGGATGTCGCCATGGCATTCACGGGTGAAACCATTGGCCTTGCGCGCGGCGAAAAGGCCCTGCAGACGCTCGAAACTGCTTCGCGCCCAGGCTTGAAGGTTGTCCAGTTGCTGCAAGTCGGCCTTGTCGCTGAGGAATGGGCGGATCTGTTCGAAGTTCTGCTCGACCGGCGCCATCACGCTTTCAGGCGAACCGTAGGGTTGCTCGGCGGCCACCTTGGGTGTTTGCAGGTGGAATTCGGCGATCTGCCGGGCCATCTGGTCGATGTGGCCGGCATTCAGTTCACCGTTGGCCTGCAGGGTGTTGAGCATCTGCCCCTGGGGGAACTGGCGCATCTTCAGGACGTACTCGATCGCCTCGCCGTCACCGCCGAGCTGCGGCGCTTCGGCGCTGCCGGTGATCGGCAGCACGTCGAGGTACAGGCCTTCGGTCAGGCGCTGGTTCAGGCGCAATTCTTCGTTGCAGAAGTGCTGGCGCTGATCCAGCGCGGTGAAGTCGAGGAAGCCGAAGTTCATTGGCTTCTTGATCTTGTAGGCATACTCGCCCGTCAGCAGGACCCAGGAGATATGCGTCTCGATGAGTTGGAACCCGTCCACGGGGTGAGGGTAGAGGGCAGGGTTCTGCAACGCGGTAATCAAGGCTTGGCTCACGGGAAATCCTTCCGGGGGCATGGAATTCGAAGGCGCCATTATGGTCAATGGTGCCGCCCCTGCATACCGCCAGAGGGCGCCTGCCCAGCCTTTACAAAGTGCGTATAATCCGCCGCCATGACTCGAACCCGAAATCCTCGTACCCCTCAGAAACGCCCGACCGGCCGCTCGCGCGCCTGGCTGGGCTGGGCCTTGAAGCTCAGCCTGGTCGGCCTGGTGATCGTCGCTGGCTTCGCGGTTTACCTCGATGCCGTCGTGCAGGAGAAGTTCTCCGGCAAGCGCTGGACCATCCCGGCCAAGGTATATGCCCGGCCGCTGGAGCTGTTCGTCGGCCAGAAGCTGAGCAAGAACGACTTCCTCACCGAACTCGACGCCCTCGGCTACCGTCGCGAGAGCGCAGCCAATGGCCCGGGCGCCGCGGCGATCAACGGTAATACCGTTGACCTGAACACCCGTGGCTTCCAGTTCTATGAAGGCATGGAGCCTGCACAGTTCGTCCGCGTGCGCTTCTCTGGCGACTACGTGGCGGGGCTCTCGGGCGCCAATGGCGGCAAGCTCGACGTTGTTCGCCTGGAACCGCTGATGATCGGCGGTATCTACCCGAAAAACCTCGAAGACCGCATCCTCATCAAGATCGACCAGGTGCCGCCATACCTGCTCGAAACCCTGGTGGCCACGGAAGACCGGGACTTCTATAGCCACTTCGGCGTGTCGCCCAAGTCCATTGCTCGAGCAGTGTGGGTCAACACCTCGGCAGGCTCCATGCGCCAGGGCGGTAGTACCCTGACCCAGCAGTTAGTGAAGAACTTCTACCTGACCAGCGAACGCAGCCTCAGCCGCAAGCTGACCGAAGCGATGATGGCCGTGCTGTTGGAAATGCACTACGACAAGCGCGAAATCCTTGAGGCGTACCTCAACGAAGTGTTCGTCGGCCAGGATGGCCAGCGCGCCGTGCATGGCTTCGGTCTGGCCAGCCAGTTCTTCTTCAGCCAGCCGCTGTCGGAGCTCAAGCTGCACCAGATCGCCTTGCTGGTGGGCATGGTCAAGGGGCCGTCGTACTACAACCCGCGCCGCTACCCCGAGCGTGCCCTGGCCCGCCGCAACCTGGTCCTCGACCTGGTGGCCGAGCAGGGCGTGGCGAGCCAGGAAGTGGTCGACGCGGCGAAGAAGATGCCACTGGGCGTGACCAAGCGCGGCAGCTTGGCCGACAGCTCATTCCCGGCCTTCCTCGACCTGGTCAAGCGTCAGCTGCGCCAGGATTATCGCGATGAAGACTTGACCGAAGAAGGCCTGCGCATCTTCACCAGTTTCGATCCGATCCTGCAGATGAAGGCCGAAAGCTCGATGAACGACACCTTCAAGCGCCTGGCCGGGCGCAAGGGGTCCGACGAGGTCGAGTCGGCGATGGTCGTGACCAATCCGGAAACCGGTGAGGTGCAGGCGCTGATCGGCAGCCGTCAGTCGGGCTTCGCCGGCTTCAACCGCGCCATCGATGCGGTACGGCCGATCGGCTCGCTGGTCAAGCCTGCGGTGTACCTGACCGCGCTGGAGCAGCCGAGCAAGTACACCCTGACCAGCTGGGTGCAAGACGAGCCGTTCTCGGTCAAGGGCGCCGATGGCCAGGTATGGCGACCGCAGAACTACGATCGTCGCCCGCATGGCACGATTTACCTGTACCAGGGGCTGGCTAATTCCTACAACCTGTCGACCGCCAAGCTCGGCCTTGAAGTGGGCGTGCCCAACGTCATCAAGACCATCGGTCGGCTGGGTGTGAAAGTGGACTGGCCTGCATTCCCGTCGATGCTGCTGGGCGCGGGTGGCATGTCGCCGATGCAGGTGGCGACCATGTATCAGACCATCGCCAACGGTGGATTCAACACGCCGATGCGCGGCATTCGCAGTGTGCTGACCGCCGAAGGCGAGCCGCTCAAGCGTTACCCGTTCCAGATCCAGCAAACCTTCGACCCGGCGTCGATCTACCTGGTGCAGAACGCCATGCAACGGGTCATGCGTGAAGGTACTGGCCGCTCGGTATACAACGTATTGCCACGTTCGCTGACCCTGGCGGGCAAGACCGGTACCAGCAACGACTCGCGCGACAGTTGGTTCTCCGGCTTCAGCCAGGACTTGCTGGCGGTGGTGTGGATGGGCCGCGACGATAATGGCAAGACACCGTTCACCGGTGCCACGGGTGCATTGCAGGTCTGGACCAGCTTCATGAAAAAGGCCGACCCACTGCCGCTGGACATGCCACAGCCAGACAACGTGGTGCAGGCGTGGATCGACCCGTACAGTGGCCAAGGTTCCGACGGAAGTTGTCCGGGAGCGGTGCAGATGCCGTATATTCGCGGCAGTGAACCGCCCGCTGGGGCAGCCTGTGGCGGTGAGCAGAATCCGGCAGAATCGGTCATGGACTGGGTAAAAGGCTGGATGAATTAAGCACTGGCTGCATTGATGAGGTGTGACGTGAATAAGTGGCTGTTTCCTGCCTTGACGGCGCTGGCTGTGCTCCAGGGTTGCTCCAGTGTGCAGCGTGGCAATATCCCGGTGGTCGATTCGAGCACCCGTGTGTCCAACAGTGAGCGGGCCACGGCCAACCGCTCGGCGGCCGGCATGAACAACGGCACCGCGCAGGCGCAGTCGCTGCCCGAGGATTCCGGGGTAACCGTGATGATTCCGCAAGGGGCCGGTGCCACGAGCATCCAGACGTTCCCGGCGGGTAACGGCGCGGCACCGATCAGCACCACCCCGATGACCACAGGTCCGGTCGGCGCTGCGCCGATGACCACCAACCCCAATCCGATCGCCGATGAGCCCTTCGACATCGCTTCGATGAACAGCACGCCGGCGGCGACCAGCGCGCCAACCGGCATTCCGCGCAGTAACGCGACCTCGGGCGGCCTGTCGGCCGACGAGCAGCTGGATGGCCCGGTGCTGGCGCTGCTGACCACGGCCCAGTCGCAACAGGGCAGTGGTGACTTCAACGGTGCCGCATCGAGTCTGGAGCGTGCCCAACGCATTGCCCCGCGCGAGCCGCAAGTGCTGTACCGCCTTGCCCAGGTGCGCCTGTCGCAGGGTGACGCGGCCCAGGCTGAGCAGTTGGCGCGCCGTGCGCTGACCTACGCCAACGGTCGTCCCGACCTGCAGGCCGAACTGTGGAACACCATTGCCCAGGCCCGCGAAAAGCAGGGTGACAGCGCTGGCGCCGCACTGGCCCGGCAAAAGGCACGGGTCAATTCCTGATGATCGAGCAACGTATCCTGGATATCGCCGACCACCTGCTGCTGATCGAACGTGAGCTGCAGGTTCAAGGCTGGTGGGGCGACGAGGCGCCAAGCGCTGAGGCACTGGCCAGCACGGTGCCGTTCGCGGTCGATACCTTGCGCTTCGAACAGTGGCTGCAGTGGATATTCCTGCCACGCATGAAGATCATCATCGAACTTGGCCACCCGCTGCCCAGCGCTTCTGGAATCCTGATCATGGCCGAAACGGTGTTTGTCGACCGTCCTGAGCAGAGCCGTGAGCTACGTCGCCTGCTAGCAGAGTTTGATCAATTGATCGCTCCTTCCGCCTGATTTCTTCTCTTTTTCCGTCAAGGGCCGCAGATTGTGGCCCTTTTTTGTGGAAATCTTATTTATTCTGCTGCTGTGATGGTTTTTAGTGGTGGCAGGAATTCATCTTGGGGAAAAATTGGCAATAATTTTTCTTGACTTAGCGGCGCCGAATCAGAAGAATCCAGATTCCGCTGTAGAGGGACTGCCAGAAGCAGACCCGCTAAGCAGATCATGAGGCGCACACCCGCGCCGACCTGTTTCACCCCGCAACGCGTTACCTCGCGCTGGGTGGGAAAACCCCGCAACACTCTGGGGCGCTCCCAATACTTGCTCAGTCAGTGCTGACGTTCCGCTCATGCTCTGCTTGGCAGTAAACCTATTAAGACCCGTCCATGAAGGGCGGTATTCTGGCGTTTTAGAGGTGAACAACGTGGAGCTTTTATCTGGCGCTGAGATGGTCGTCCGCTTCTTGCGTGACGAAGGCGTTAAGCACATCTACGGGTACCCTGGTGGTGCTCTCCTGCATGTTTACGATGCACTGTTCAAGGAACCGGAAGTCGAGCACATCCTGGTTCGTCACGAGCAGGCGGCTACCCATATGGCGGACGGCTACGCCCGTGCCACCGGCAAGGCCGGCGTGGTGCTGGTAACCTCCGGCCCAGGCGCGACCAATGCCATCACCGGCATTGCCACGGCCTACATGGATTCGATTCCGATGGTCATCCTGTCCGGCCAGGTGCCTAGCACCATGGTGGGCACCGATGCCTTCCAGGAAACCGACATGATTGGCATCTCGCGGCCGATCGTGAAGCACAGCTTCATGATCAAACATGCCTCCGAGATCCCCGAAGTTCTGAAAAAAGCCTTCTACCTGGCGCAATCCGGTCGTCCAGGTCCGGTCGTGGTCGACATTCCAAAAGATATGACCAACCCGGCTGAAAAGTTCGAATACGTCTATCCGAAGAAGGTCAAGCTGCGCTCCTACAGCCCAGCGGTCCGTGGCCACTCCGGGCAGATCCGCAAGGCTGCCGAAATGCTCCTGGCTGCCAAGCGCCCGATCGTCTATTCCGGCGGTGGCGTGATCCTGGGTGGCGGCTCCGAAGCCCTGACCGAGATCGCCAAGACGCTGAACCTGCCTGTGACCAACACCCTGATGGGTCTTGGCGGCTTCCCGGGTACCGATCGCCAGTTCCTCGGCATGCTCGGCATGCACGGCAGCTACACCGCCAACATGGCCATGCACCATGCCGACGTGATCTTCGCGGTCGGTGCGCGCTTCGATGACCGCGTGGTCAACGGCCCGGCCAAGTTCTGCCCGAATGCCAAGATCATCCACATCGATATCGACCCGGCGTCGATCTCGAAGATGATCAAGGCCGATGTGCCAATCGTCGGTCCGGTCGACAGCGTGCTCAGCGAAATGATCGGTATCCTCAAGGAAATCGGCGAGCAACCTGACAAGGCGGCGCTGGATGCCTGGTGGAAGCAGATCGACGAGTGGCGCGGCGATGGCGAGATGTTCCCTTACGACAAGGGCGACGGTAACGTCATCAAGCCACAGGCAGTGATCGAAACCCTCTGCGAAGTGACCAAGGGCGATGCCTTCGTCACCTCCGACGTGGGCCAGCACCAGATGTTCGCGGCGCAGTACTACCGCTTCAACAAGCCCAATCGCTGGATCAACTCCGGTGGCCTGGGCACCATGGGCTTCGGTTTCCCGGCGGCCATGGGTATCAAGTTGAACTTCCCGGATCAGGACGTAGCGTGCGTGACCGGCGAAGGCAGCATCCAGATGAACATCCAGGAACTGTCCACCTGCATGCAGTACGGCCTGCCGGTGAAGATCGTCAACCTGAACAACGGTGTGCTGGGCATGGTCCGCCAGTGGCAGGACATGGCCTACAACGGCCGTCACTCGCACTCCTATGTCGAGTCGCTGCCCGACTTCATCAAGCTGGCCGAGGCCTATGGTCATGTGGGTATCCGCATCACCAGCCTGAAGGACCTCAAGCCGAAGCTGGAAGAAGCGTTCGCGATGAAGGACCGCCTGGTGTTCATCGACATCGCGGTCGACCGTACCGAGCACGTCTATCCGATGCAGATCAAGGATGGCTCGATGCGTGACATGTGGCTGAGCAAGACGGAGCGTACCTGATATGCGGCATATCATTTCCCTGCTGCTGGAAAACGAACCCGGTGCTCTGTCCCGCGTGGTCGGCCTGTTCTCCCAGCGCAACTACAACATTGAAAGCCTGACCGTGGCGCCGACCGAAGACCCGACCCTGTCGCGTCTGACGTTGACCACCGTTGGCCATGACGAAGTGATCGAACAGATCACCAAGAACCTGAACAAGCTGGTCGAAGTGGTCAAGCTTGTCGACCTGTCGGAAAGCGCTCACATCGAGCGTGAACTGATGCTGGTCAAGGTCAAGGCCACCGGTGCCCAGCGTGCCGAGATCAAGCGCACCACGGATATTTTCCGTGGCCAGATCGTCGATGTGTCCGCCAGCGTGTACACCGTACAGTTGAGCGGTACCAGCGACAAACTGGACAGCTTCATCCAGGCCATCGGCACCGCATCGATTCTCGAAACAGTGCGCAGTGGCGTCACCGGCATTGCCCGTGGCGACAAAGTGCTCAGCATCTAAATCCAAAAATTAGCGATGGCTCCGCAGGGGCCGAGATATAACCAGGGGTATTTTCATGAAAGTTTTCTACGATAAAGACTGCGACCTTTCCATCATCCAGGGTAAGAAAGTCGCCATCATCGGTTACGGTTCCCAGGGCCACGCTCAGGCGTGCAACCTGAAGGACTCCGGTGTAGACGTTACCGTCGGTCTGCGTAAAGGTTCGGCTACCGTTGCCAAGGCAGAAGCCCACGGCCTGAAAGTGGCTGACGTTGCCTCTGCCGTCGCTGCTGCCGACCTGGTCATGATCCTGACCCCGGACGAATTCCAAGGCGCGCTGTACAAAAACGAAATCGAGCCGAACATCAAGAAGGGCGCTACCCTGGCCTTCTCCCACGGCTTCTCGATCCACTACAACCAAGTGGTTCCGCGCGCCGACCTCGACGTGATCATGATCGCGCCGAAAGCCCCAGGCCATACCGTGCGCTCCGAGTTCGTCAAGGGCGGTGGTATCCCTGACCTGATCGCTATCTACCAGGATGCCTCGGGCAATGCCAAGAACGTCGCCCTGTCCTACGCTTCGGGCGTTGGTGGCGGCCGTACCGGCATCATCGAAACCACCTTCAAGGACGAGACCGAAACCGACCTGTTCGGTGAGCAGGCCGTTCTGTGCGGCGGTACCGTCGAGCTGGTCAAAGCCGGTTTCGAAACCCTGGTCGAAGCAGGCTACGCGCCAGAAATGGCCTACTTCGAGTGCTTGCACGAACTGAAGCTGATCGTTGACCTCATGTACGAAGGCGGCATCGCCAACATGAACTACTCGATCTCCAACAACGCCGAATACGGTGAGTACGTCACCGGCCCGGAAGTCATCAACGAAGAATCCCGCAAGGCCATGCGCAACGCTCTGAAGCGCATCCAGGACGGCGAATACGCGAAGATGTTCATCTCCGAAGGCGCCACCAACTACCCATCGATGACCGCCAAGCGCCGCAACAACGCCGCTCACGGCATCGAAATCATCGGCGAGCAACTGCGCTCGATGATGCCGTGGATCTCGGCTAACAAAATCGTCGACAAGACCAAGAACTAAGTCTTATCGGTAGATTAAAAAACGCGGCTTCGGCCGCGTTTTTTCGTTCTGCCAGTCAGCTTCTGGTATAAAGCAGACCAGTGGCTTGCTGTCAGAACCTGTTTTGCAGGCCCGTGTCGAATATTTTCCATCCTGTTGCAAGGTACCCTCCATGAGCGAACGTCCCGAAGAGCCGAACAAGCCCTCCGACGCCGAAAGCCTGCTACCTGTCGATGAGCACGTTGAAGAAGGGCATGACGCCGAAGGGCGCAAGGTGCGCCATCGTGGCATCTACCTGCTGCCCAACCTGTTTACCACCGCCAACCTGTTTGCCGGTTTCTACTCCATCATCAGTTCGATGAGCGCGCAGAGCGCCTTGAGTGCCGGTGATCCACGCGAGGCGAGCAAATACTTCGCCTTTGCTGCCATCGCCATTTTTGTCGCCATGGTGCTCGATGGCCTCGACGGCCGTGTTGCACGTATGACCAATACCCAGAGTGCCTTCGGTGCCGAGTACGACTCGCTGTCGGACATGGTCGCCTTTGGTGTCGCGCCGGCCTTGCTGGCGTTCGGTTGGGCGCTGGGGGATATGGGCAAGGTCGGCTGGATGGTCGCCTTCATCTATGTGGCCGGCGCCGCGTTGCGACTGGCACGCTTCAATACTCAGGTCGGTACCGCCGACAAGCGCTACTTCATCGGCCTTGCCAGCCCGGCGGCTGCGGGTGTGGTGGCAGGCACCGTGTGGGCGTTCAGCGACTATGGCATCCAGGGTTCCAAACTGTCGTTCCTGGTGGCGCTGCTGGTCGCCGCGGCCGGCATGCTGATGGTCAGCAACATCAAGTACAACAGCTTCAAGGAGCTGGACCTCAAGGGGCGTGTGCCGTTCGTGGCGATCCTGGCGGTGGTGTTGGTGTTTGCCGTGGTGTTCAGCGACCCACCGCGCATCCTCTTGCTGATCTTCCTCGCCTATGCGGCTTCGGGGCCAATCCAGTACTTGCTGCGCGGCCGTCGTCGCAAGGTTTGAAAAAAGTTTTAATGCTGGAATAACCCTCCGGCTCCATAGTCTTACTGGTATATCCCTCATCCAGTGCTGTGGAGCCGTCATGCTCATCAAGCTTCCCCGGTCGTCCGACTGCAAGGCATCGGAGATCACCTCCGAAAGTCTCTATCTTTCCCGTCGCACGCTGCTGGGAGGTTCCCTGGCGGGCCTTGCTCTGGGCGCGATGCCGTTGGCGGCGCGGGCGGTCGAGGCATCGCGCTACGCGGACGTCGAGGCGGGGGCCGCGCCTGGCTGGTTCAGCGACAAGCTCGCGGGCACGCGCTGGCAGGCGGTGACGGTCAAGGGCGAGGCGATCACGCCGTTCAAGGATGCCACCCACTACAACAACTTCTATGAGTTCGGCCCCGACAAGGGAGACCCGGCGGCCAACGGTGGCAGTCTGAAGACCGAGCCGTGGTCGGTGGTGGTCGATGGTGAGGTCGGCAAGCCGGGGCGTTATGCCCTGGAGGACTTCGTCAAACCCTACCAACTTGAAGAACGCATCTACCGGTTACGCTGCGTGGAGGCCTGGTCGATGGTCATTCCCTGGTTGGGCTTTCCGCTGGCGCAGGTGCTCAAGCAGGTCGAGCCGACTTCGAAAGCGCGTTACGTGCGCTTCGAGACGTTGAAAGATCCTCAGCACATGCCCGGGCAGCGCTCGGGCTTTGCACTGATCGACTGGCCTTATAGAGAAGGGTTGCGCCTGGATGAGGCCATGCATCCTTTGGCCATCCTGGCGGTTGGCATGTATGGCCGAGAGCTTGCCAACCAGAATGGTGCGCCGCTGCGCTTGGTAGTGCCTTGGAAGTATGGCTTCAAGAGCATCAAGTCGATCGTGCGCATCAGCCTGGTGGCCGAACAGCCTCAGACTACCTGGGAAGGGCTGGCGCCGGATGAGTATGGCTTCTACGCCAACGTGAACCCTGAAGTCGATCACCCGCGTTGGAGCCAGGCGCGTGAGCGGCGCTTGCCGAGCGGATTGTTCAGCCCCAACGTGCGCCAGACGCAGATGTTCAATGGCTATGCCGATGAAGTGGCGTCGCTGTATACCGGGCTCGACCTGCGGAAGAACTATTGATGCGCTATCCCTGGCTGCGCCTGGCCATCTTTATAGTGGGGTGCCTGTTCCCCGTGTGGTGGCTGTACGAGGCAGCGATGAGTCTGCTGGGGCCGGACCCTGGAAAGATCATGATGGATCGCCTGGGGTTGGGCGCACTGACCTTTTTGCTGGTGACGCTGAGCATGACGCCTCTGCAGAAGCTGACGGGGTGGTCGGGCTGGATCGTGGTGCGCCGGCAGCTTGGGTTGTGGTGCTTTGCCTATATTGTGCTGCACATCCTTTGTTACCTGTTCTTTATCCTAGGGTTGGACTGGGGGCAGTTCACGGTGGAGTTGCGCAAGCGGCCCTACATTATAGTGGGCTCGCTTGGGTTCCTCGGGTTGCTGGCATTGGCGGTGACCTCCAATCGCTACAGTCAGCGCCGATTGGGCGCGCGTTGGAAGAAGCTGCACAAGCTGGTGTACGTGATTCTCGGGTTGGGCTTGCTGCACTTTCTGTGGATCGTTCGTTCGGATCTACGTGAGTGGGCGATTTATGCAGCGGTGGGTGGTTTGTTGATGGTGTTGCGCATTCCTGCTGTGGCGCGGCGGGTGCCTCGGGTGATCGGGCGAAGGGGGAGGGTGGTTTCGTAGGGCTCGCCATTGCTTCTGTAGTGTTCTCGAGATCGAGCGCCGCCCGCGCGGCGCTCGATCTCAAGGGCGCAGAAGGTGTTGTGGCAAGTACCTGGTGGCCTTTATGCGGTTTTGATGGGGAATATTTCAAATATATGAAATTAGCCCTTGACCGCTTCTCGAATCCCCTTATAATGCGCCCCACTTCCAGCGTAGTCGGAACGAGAAACTCCTTGAGATTCAAAGAGTTAATCGAGCCAGGTAGTACTGG